>JAXEEN010000080.1:0-4308 GCA_034104065.1 Sutterella sp. | reverse complement strand
GAGATGTCCGCCGACGGCCGCCACGGCGGCGGCGATCGTATCGATTTTGGTCGGATGAGAGAGCTTCAGAATGCGGGCGGCTTCCTGAGGCAGACAGTCGAGGCGCCGGGCGAGTTCGGCGGAACTGATCTGCTGTTCCTTCACCGACGCAATCAGCTGCAGCTTGGCGCTGTAGGTGGGCGAGAGGGACAGATATTCTTCGCCGGCTCTCAGAGGACGCTGCTGAGGAAGAGGCAGGCCGGAACGGATGCGTTCCTCAAGCGCCGTGATCAGGCCGCCCTGCAGTCCCGAGAGCAGCTTTTCGATGCTCGGACCTTCAGGGACGAATTCCGGCAGGTCGGGAAAGCGGCAGAGATAGCCGCCGTCGGGCAGCTTTTCGAGCCAGTAGGGGATACGGTCTGCAACTGACATGTCGGTCTCCGCGGAAAAAAGGTCGCCATCAGCATAGCATTTCGCCGCCGAATCGGACGCGGGACACTGTGCCCGCCGGCGGCTTCGAGGCGGCCGCGGGACTTCCCGTCTGTTCCGAGAACCACGGGCGGAACAGGAGACGGACTCGGAATCCGACTTCCAAACGCAAAAAAGCCTGTGCTTTCGCACAGGCTTTCGAATTAGGTCAGTGGTGCCCGGAAGAGGACTCGAACCTCCACGCCCGTGAAGGCGTCAGCACCTGAAGCTGATGCGTCTACCAATTTCGCCATCCGGGCACTGCTGAGGATTTGAATTATGCAGAAGATTTTTGAGTTTGTCAAGGGTTCGTGAAAGATTTTTTTCGCGAGAGTGAGTAGACTGTCGTCAGCATTGTGTAAAAGAAGAAAAAACATGGCCAAGAAAAAGAAAACACTGCCTCAGCCTCCCGTGATGCCGGTCGTCACCCCTGACGATCTGGCGAAAGCGAAGGGCCTTCTGGAGGGACTGGGGCTCGACATCGCCTACAGTGCGGCCAAGCGCCGCTTCGAGCGGGATTTCAAATGGGAGCGCTCGCTCTCGAACGCCGTCGTCGTGGCGCTTCATGAAGAAGGCTTCATGAAGGGAAGCCGAAACTGGTTCTGCCATCCGGATGCGCCCGCCGAGCCGGGCGTGGTTCGAGGCGCCCGGGAAGCCGATCGGTTTACCGTCATGGCTCAGAGCGATCCGGAGGTCGAACTGCCCGTCCCCGCATCGCTCACCGTGCTGCCCGGGGACATCTTCATGATCAGAAAGAGCGTTGCCGGATGGCGGACCGCCGATTTCGTCGTGCGTCATCAGCAGCGCTGGGTCTGCCGCGCGGTGATGTACGGACGCGGACGCAGAAAACCCGGCACGCCGGTGCCGGTTCTGCCGCTCAACGGCTTTGCCCCGGTCGAGATGACCATGATCGCTGACGGCATTCCCGACGGCATCGATTTCGGCAAGGCGGCCTTCGAAGTGGAGATTCTGCCCGAGTCGATGACGCCGCAGCCCTATATGCCGGTGACGGTTCGATTCGTGAAGGAAGTCGGAAGCCGCTTTGATCCGCTCGGAGAAATCGCGATTGCGTCGGCCGAATACGATCTGCCGGTCGAATTCAGCGGCGCGGCGCTCGATGAGGCGGCGCAGCTGCCCGACGAGGTGCCGCCCGCCGACATGAAGCGCCGCGTGGATCTGAGGGACATTCCCTTCGTGACCATCGACGGCGAGGATGCGAGGGACTTCGACGATGCCGTCTGGTGCATGCCGCTTGAAGACGGACGCACGCGTCTGCTCGTGGCGATCGCCGACGTGAGTCATTATGTGAAGCCGGCCTCGGCGCTTGACGTGGATGCTCAGAAGCGTGCGACGAGCGTCTATTTTCCGGCGACCGTCGTGCCGATGCTGCCGGAAAAGCTGTCGAACGGGCTCTGCTCCCTCAATCCGAACGTCGACCGTCTGACGATGGTCTGCGACGCGGTGGTGAATGCCGAAGGTCAGACCGAGGCGTATCAGTTTTATCCGGCGGTCATTCATTCCCACGCGAGACTCACCTATACGCAGGTGTGGGATGCCCTTCAGGGCGGCGAGGCCGGCAAGGCCGCGCTCGGAGAACGGCTCGCCGACGTCGAGGCGCTGTACGCGCTCTACAAGGTGCTTCGCCGCGCCCGGAACGGCCGGTTCACGCTGGACTTCGAAACCAAGGAATCCCAGGCTGTGTTCGACGAGAAGGGCACGATCCGGGAATTCCGGGTGCGCGAGCACAACGATGCCCACCGCCTGATCGAAGAATGCATGCTGGTCGCCAACGTCTGCGCGGCGGACTTCGTGATCCGAAAGAAACGCGAGACCCTTTTCCGGGTGCATGCCGAGCCCGAGGAAGGCCGGATCAATACGCTGCGCACGATTCTGAAGAACTTCGGCGAAAAACTCGACGACACGACGCCCGAAGCCTTTGCGGCGCTTGTTGACCGGACGCGGGAGAATGAATTCCTTCAGACGGCGATTCTGCGCGCCATGTCCAGGGCGGCCTATACGCCGGACAACATCGGGCACTACGGTCTTCAGTACAAGGCCTATGCGCACTTCACGTCGCCGATCCGCCGCTATCCGGACCTGCTTCTTCACCGGACGATCAAGGGCATTCTGTCAAGACGCGTCTACGTGCCGCAGGTGGTCTTCGACGACGCCTCGGTGATGGTGAGCCGGCAGGCGAGGGGACTCGGAAGCCGGCCGGAGGAAGAAAGGAAGACCGCCGGTGAAGGCAGAAACGAGGCGCGCCGCAGCGCCTGGGAGCGTCTGGGCATCATCTGTTCGGCGGCGGAACGCCGGGCGGACGACGCGACCCGCGACGTGATGAACTATCTGAAGTGCGACTACATGCTCAGGCACGGGAAGGGCCGCCATGAGGCCGTCGTCACGGGCATGATCGCTTCGGGTGTCTTCGTGCAGCTCACCGACATTGCGGTCGAGGGCTTCATCCACATCTCGAACCTCGGCTGGGGCTACTACGAGTTCGACGAGTCCGAACTCACGATGACGAGCAGAGAGGAAATGACGCAGGTCCGCGTGGGCGACCGCGTCGTCGTGCGGCTCGAGGAGGTGGATCTCGACAACCGCCGCATGTCGTTCGTGCTGGAAAGCAATCACGAGCGGCGGGTGGTGAAGACGGGACGCCGCCGGGCGGGGTCCCGCCAGGGCTGGCGCCGACGCGCCGCCTTTGATCCCTTCGATCCGGCGTCCTTCGACGCGGCGGATTTCGATGAGGATGAATTCGACGA
Source organism: Sutterella sp. (assembly GCA_034104065.1). GTDB lineage: Bacteria > Pseudomonadota > Gammaproteobacteria > Burkholderiales > Burkholderiaceae_F > Sutterella. The sequence goes on along the minus strand of JAXEEN010000080.1, from coordinate 1,099 downwards.
CGATTATTGATTTCGGCGGCGGACCCGCTGCGTTACAATGACGTCCGCCAAAGAATTGCTGACTGAGGCGGCGCCGGGAAAGACTGACGCGCCGCCTTTTTACCGACGGTTTAACTACGTGAAGAATATTGTTTTAGCCGGCTTCCACGCCGTGGGCGCGCGTCTGCGCATGGACCCCAAGTCGATCTCCGCCGTGTATCTTGATCCCGAACGCCGCGACAAGCGCATGCGCGAGATGCGCGAGAAGCTGATTGCGGCCGGCGTGCGCGTGATGAACGCCGACCAGCGCCGGCTCGACGGCATGGCGCCCGACGTTCCCCACCAGGGCATCGTTGCCATGGCCGAAGAAAAGCAGGCGATGCTCGAATTCGACGAACTGCTCGATCAGATTACGGAGAAGACGCTCATTCTGATTCTCGACGGCGTCACCGACCCACGCAATTTCGGCGCCTGTCTGCGCGTGGCGGACTGCGCGGGCGTGCAGTGCGTGCTGGTTCCCCGCGACCGTTCGGCGCACATCACCCCGGCGGCTCTGAAGTCGGCGGCCGGCGCGGCAGAAACCGTGCCGGTGGTGACCGTGACGAATCTGGCCTCGGCCATCATGGAGCTGCGCGACGCGGGCGTGACCGTGGTCGGCACCGCCGGCGAAGCTACGAAGAGCATCTACGACTTCGATCAGAAGAAGGCGTTCGCCTGGGTGCTCGGCGCCGAAGGCGACGGTCTTCGCCAACTGACCCGCCGCCGCTGCGACGATCTCGCCTCGATCCCGATGGCGGGTGCCGTCGAAAGCCTCAACGTGTCCGTTGCCTCGGGCATCGTTCTCTATGAAACGGTCCGTCAGCGTCTCGCCGCGAAGGCCTGATTTTCAATAAATGATGTGTCCCGTCCGCCTCCGGTTGGACGGGATTTTCTGCGGATGCGAAAAAAAAACGGTTTTTTCTGCACAAGCCGAAAAAATGGATTACAATCGCGTCCTTTCTGTCCTTGCTGCATCCAGAATAGACGCTCTGGGCAGCTTTTTCCGCAAGGAGGCTAAATGCGTCACTACGAACTTTGCATCATTGTGCACCCCGATCAGAGCGAACAGGTTCCCGCTATG
>JAXEEN010000079.1:0-3723 GCA_034104065.1 Sutterella sp. | reverse complement strand
GTCTTCGCGAAGAAGGCGTCAGAAAAACGGAATCCGTGCCGCTTCCCGACGACGAGCCCGTGCTTCTCGTCGATCTGCCCTGGGTCGACGTCAAAAACCGCCGGGGAACCCACTGGTTCGTCGGCACCCGCAACTTTGCGGCGATTCTCCGCTACAACCGAAGCTACTTCTACGCCGCCGCCGTGTCGGCCCTTGCCGAACGCATTGCGGAACGCGAACGCAGTCTGGAAAAAACCGCCGAAGCCTCCCGGACGCCCTCTTCCTGACGGGCAGTCCGTCTTCAGACATCTTCCCGACACCGAACGCTCTGTTCGGAACGGCAGAACAACTTTTAGTATTTTTATACGTATAAATACATATAAAAATAGCCAACAATCATCGCATGCCGTTTAAAAACGTACAACTTTTCACCTAAATCAAAGAAAACACCCTCATAACCCCTTTCAAGCATTACGTATTTTCCGCAGTTTTGTTAGGATGTCCACATCGGCAGACGCCTCCGGCACGAACCGTCCTTACCGGTTCGTCTCCCTTTCCGGAATGTCTGCCGCAGCCGGAAGCCTTGTCCGGCGAATCAGCGCATCACCAGCCGCCGAAGACCACGGTCGGATGTTCCGGCCGCGGCGGCCGATGCGCCGGCAGAGAATGCCCGGACCGTCTCTCCTGCGGTTTTCCGGACATTCATCGGGGTCGCCCGGCGGGTTCCCTTGTCCGCATGGCCTCTGCCGAACTTTTGATTGCGTTGATGCTCTCAGTGAAGAGTACTTGTCCCGACATCCCTCACCGGATGCCGGGACTTTTTTTGCGCCTCAAAAAAATGACCGTCCGCCTCACAACGGGAGACGGACGGCCTGACGAACCGATCGGGACGGAATCAGACGATCTCGACGCGGATGGTCCCCACGCCGTTGACGCCGCCTTCAAGACGGTCGCCGGGCACGACGCGGGAAGCGCCGCCGGGCGTTCCCGTAAAAATCAGATCGCCGGGACGGAGTTCCCAGAACTTCGAAATTTCGACAATCACTTCCAAAGGCTTGACGATGAGATTCGCCGTCGTACCGGACTGACGCTTCTGATTGTTGACGTACAGCCAGAGATCGGCCGGCGCGGGCATCGGCGTGCGGTAGGCCGGACGGATATGGCTCACCGGCGCGGACCGGTCGAAGGCCTTGCCGCGCATAAAGTCGTTGGCGCCGCCGTCGAGGCGCTGGTCGCCCAGCGTGAAGTCGATGCCGACGCACCAGCCCCAGACCGCTTCGGCAGCCTGCTCAAGGGTAAGATTGCGGCCGCCTCTGCCGAGCGCCGCCACGAGTTCGATCTCGTGCTTCATCTCATTGGTGCCGGGAGGCACCGGAATGACGGCGGTTTCGTTGTCGGCGACGGGCACCACCGCATCGGCGGGCTTCAGAAAATAAAAAGGCGTGCCGGAAGGCACCGTGCCCGGTTCGGCGTAGTTTTTGCCGATGCCGTAGACGCGGTGGATCGGAAAGAATTCATAGCGCTCGTCCTGAACCGGCACGACGGCCTGCTGGGGCGGTGCAAAAACAAACGGCATGAGAATGCGCTCCCGAAAACAGAAAAACTGTGCCTACTATACAGGATTGCGCTGCACGAATAAAGAATTTTTTCTACCTTATCTTCTTTACCCGGAGAATTTTTTCTTTCCCCGAAGTTCGCCTCCCCGCATTGCCGCGAATATACGCTCTCGTCAAAACTTGGTAAGATCACGGGATGCTTGGAGAACACCCCGGGCAGGCTCTCGGCCGCCCGTCGTGTCCCGCAGGCGGGACTGACTCTGTCAGTCCGCCGGTGCCGCAGTCACCGACTGCGGCGGATCCGCCCGAACCGCGGCCGGCATGACGGCCGTCGGACGCGGGCGCGCACTTTGCGAACGACTACAAGAAGATGAGCACCAACAACGCACCTCGCCGCGAAAGCCTGGCTTCGATCGGCCAGCGCCGTTTCAATACGGTGAAATCCAAGAGCATCTACGTGCTGCCCAACGCCTTTACGGCAGCCGCCCTCTTCGCCGCCTTCTACGGCATCATCGCCGCCATGAACGGCGACTTCCTTTCCGCCGCCATCGCGGTCTTTTTCTCCATGCTCTTCGACGGCATGGACGGCCGCGTCGCGCGCCTCACGCACACGCAGTCCGAGTTCGGCGTACAGATGGACTCCCTTGCCGACGCCGTGAGTTTCGGCGTGGCGCCCGCGCTCATCGTCTATGAATACACGCTCAACAGTCTGGGCAAGCTCGGCTGGGCCATCGCCTTCGTCTACTGCCTCTGCGCGCTTCTTCGTCTTGCCCGCTTCAACTGCAACGTCGGCGTGGTGAGCAAGAACTACTTCCAGGGTCTTCCCTCGCCTGCCGCCGCCGCGCTCGTCTGCGGCTTCGTCTGGCTCGGCGTCGAAGGCCGTCTGCCCGAATGGCTGGTCCCCTGCACGAGCGAAATCGCCGCCGTCGTGACGCTTTATGCCGGCCTCACCATGGTGTCGAACGCCCCGTTCTTCTCCGGCAAGAGCTATGCCGTCGTGCGCACTGTCCCCTTCTGGGTCATCGTTGTCGGCGCGCTGCTCTTCATCGTGATCTCGAGCAACACCTCGCTCTCGATCTTCGTGCTTTTCTGCCTCTATGCGCTCTCCGGCTTTGCCTACGGCTTCTACTGCTGGTGGTCCGGCCGCCCGAATCCGATTCAGGCGGACATCGCCGCCGCGCTGGCCGCTGAAAAGGCTGCCGCAGAAAAGAGCGAATAATCGGCTCTTCCTTTCTCTCAGAACGCCGTCCGTGTAACCGGGCGGCGTTTTTTTGTTATCAAGCATGACATGCCGTCATTCCAGGAGCCGCACCGGCCGTCAGTCCGCTAGAATGCGTTTCATCAGTTCCCTCGGTGCGCTGCACCGAACAGATTCAGGAGAATTTCCGATGAAATATCGTTGCGTAGTCTGCGGCCACATCTATGACGAAGAAAAGGAAGGCGTGAAGTTCGCCGACCTGCCCGACACCTGGGTGTGCCCGACCTGCAAGCAGCCCAAGGACAAGTTCGTTCCCATCGCCGAAGAAGGCATGACCTGGGCCTCCGAACATGTGCTCGGCGTTGCCAAGGACGCACCTGAAGAAATCAAGGAAGGCCTGCGCGCCAACTTCCACGGCGAATGCACGGAAGTGGGCATGTATCTCGCCATGGCCCGCGTCGCCTATCGCCAGGGTTACCCGGAAGTCGGCATGTACTACGAAAAGGCTGCTTATGAAGAAGCCGAACATGCCGCCAAGTTCGCCGAACTTCTCGGCGAAGTCGTGACGCCCTGCACGAAGACCAACCTCGAAATGCGCGTTGAAGCCGAAAACGGCGCCACGCTCGGCAAGACCGAACTCGCCAAGCTCGCCAAGCAGCTCAACCTCGACGCCATCCATGACACGGTTCATGAAATGGCCCGCGACGAAGCCCGCCACGGCCGCGCCTTCAAGGGCCTGCTTGACCGCTACTTCGCCAAGTAATTAGGTCTCGGACTTTAAACAGTCAAAACGAAACGGGAAGCCTCTTCGGAAGCTTCCCGTTTTTTCTTTGCCCTGAAAAGCCAAACGGCCCGGCGCATTCTTCTGCGTCAGGCCGTTTGTGTTTCGTTCGGGGGCGCTCGCCCGCATCAGCGCTGATAGAGCTTCCAGTCGCCGCCCTTCTGGCGGAAGTATTCGCGGCCTTTGTACTCCAGCACCTGCGCCTGAGC
>JAXEEN010000078.1:0-2030 GCA_034104065.1 Sutterella sp. | reverse complement strand
AGGAAAATTTCGCTGAGTCTGAAGACGTGATTATGAGGGTCCTGCAATGCAGTTTACAGTAGTCTTGGCCGAACCGATTCTTTGTATTTCAAATATTACGCGTTGAATGAGGTCACTTGAAGCCTCGAACTTCCTCGAACTGCTCCTTCGAGAGCGAGCCATCCGGTTCGCCGACCGGAATATCGTTCAGCCTAACCTGAATGCTGAAAGTCCACTTCCCAAAAACGTCGGTCAGCACCAACCTGAACTCGCGAGCTTCTCCTCAGGCAGCAATGGCTAATTTCGATTGCTTCGAGAGACGTTTTTGATTTTTCAAGATATAATTCCCGAATCCGATATCGTGAAGTTCCCCGCCATGACGAACAAGCTTTATTTCACCAGCGACGACCTCAGCGGCCGATGCACCGTCACGTCGTCTCAGTTCGACGAAACAGCCGGTCTCTGGCGGACCCGCCTCGAAAGTACGCTTTTTCATCCTCAGGGAGGCGGTCAGGCGGGCGACGCCGGCACTATTGCGGGTATCCGCGTCGTCAAAACCGTGTTTGATGAAAACGGCGACATCGTTCATCTGACGGAAGGCGAGGTGCCGCCCGGCGAAGCGGATGCTACCGTCGATGCGCAGAAACGTCTCATGTCGTCCCGTCTTCATACGGCGGGGCATCTCCTCGCTCAGGCGGGTTCGCAGCACGGCTGGACGGCCTTCAAGGGCGACCACCGTGAAGGTGAAAGCCGCGTGGTCTTTCACGGACCCGAAGGCGCCGCTGCCCCCGCGCCCGCCGATTGGCAGCCCGATCTCGACCGGCTCGTTGCCGACGACATGCCGCTTCACACCGAACTTCACGACGACGTTCGGACGGTATCCTGGGGCTTCATGAAGCCGGTTCCCTGCGGCGGCACGCACGTCCGATCGACCTATCAGGTCGGCCGCTGCCTGATTACTAAGATGAAGCTTCGCAAAGGCGAGCTTTCTGTTTCCTACCGGCTTGAAGACTGAGGAGTGTTTCGTGACCGACGTCAGCATCATTCTGTTCGACGGGTTCGAGCCGCTCGACATGGCCGGACCGGTCGAGGTTTTCGGCGACATCGGCGAATGGCGTCTGCGCTATTTTTCCGAACACGGCGGTCCGGTTTCCTGCCGTCAGGGCTTCAAGGTCATGACGGAGCCCTTTTCTGCGATGACGCCGGCCGACGGCATTCTCTTCGTGCCGGGCGGCATGGGAACGCGCCCGCTCTCACTCTGCACGGACTGGCTCCGCAGCCTGGCTCAGTTTGCCGCCGAGAGCCGCTGGGTGCTCTCCGTCTGCACGGGTTCGGTGCTCCTGGCTGCGGCCGGCGTTCTCGACGGGCGTAAAGCCACGTCCAACAAGCGATCCTGGTCCTGGGTCACGTCTTTCGGCAGCAGCGTCCGATGGCAGCCTCAGGCTCGCTGGACGGCCGACGGCAAGTTCCGGACCTCTTCGGGCGTATCCGCCGGCACGGACATGGCGCTGGCCTTCGTCGGGGAACTGTTCGGCGAGGCCCGTGCAGAATCGATCGCCCGCCGCATGGAATACATCCGTTCGCGCTCAGCCGAGGACGATCCCTTCGCTGTTCGCTGAATGTCCCTGCGGCATTGACTTTCGGCATCGGCAAACATGACAGCCGCCCGCATCCTGACGGAAACTGTCGGCTTTTTGATGATGCCTTTAACAGTTCGCCAAAAACCCCGACAGGGATTTGAATAACCGGCGTCGGGATCTGTATCCTGCCGCTTTGCCGCTGATAATACTCAGCTCGACATTGAGACAATTCATCCGGATAAAGTGGTTTCAGCGCCTGATCCTCATCGTCGGAGACCATGCATAGAAATCCGTGCGATGACGGGAAACGCTTAATGCGGCGGCAGCGGATGTGAAAAAAAGCAGCGTGAAACATATCACGCTGCTTCCTGCTGTTCACCCTCAACGTCCGGCAGACGATGTCTCTGACGGCGGAAGGTGTCCTGAAGCGGTCAGGCGCCGGAGCGCCTGCCGCAGTGTCACTTCTCTTCT
>JAXEEN010000077.1:0-2276 GCA_034104065.1 Sutterella sp. | reverse complement strand
CGGCAATACCGCCGTATCTTCCGGCGGCATGATGATTCCGAACAACGAGGAGCGCGCCTACGCTTATCTTCTGAAAACCTATGAGTTCGCCAACTCCGTGAAGGATGAGGAACAGCTCAAGGCCTTCGTTGCCGAAGCCATGAAGTCGAAGGACTTCCTGATGTCGCTCAAGCCCGATCAGAAGCTCTACATCTACGGTCACGCCGGCTTCCAGTCCATCCCTGAGTCCGATGCCATCGATAAGTGGCGTTTCCGTTCGCCCAAGGGCTCCAAGATCCGCGGCGGCGACATGCTCTTTAACAACTACCGCTACGCCGTCGAAGACGTCCGCAAGGTCCCCGTTGTCTACAACGCCCGCGCGCTTGAACTCATCACCGAAAACGACGAAGTGCTCGGCGTCTGGGTGGAAATCAACGGTAAGAAGCAGGCCGTCAAGGCCCGCCGCGGTGTGGTGCTGACGACCGGCGGCTTCGAATTCGACGACGCCATGCTCGCCAACCACACGATGGGCCAGAAGTTCCACCGTCTCGGCCACCCGGGCAACACCGGCGACGGCGTCCGCATGGCTCAGGCTGCCGGCGCCGATCTCTGGCACATGAACGCACTCTCCTGCCCGCTCGGTCTCGTGGTGCCGGGCGTGAAGACCCAGTTCCAGATCAACATGCTCGCCCCGAGCCACTTCTACGTCGACCAGGACGGCAAGCGCTTCGCGAACGAAAAGATGGACAACCACACCTGCATCTACGGCGTGAACTATCTCGATCCGATCAAGCACCGCTATCCGCGCATCCCGTGCTACGTGATCTTCGACGAAGAAGCCCGTCTGCGCGGTCCGATCATCGGCGGCGCCACCTCGGGCTACGCGCTCAACCGCGAAGGCTATCAGTGGAGCCGCGACAACAGCGCCGAAATTGAAAAGGGCGTCATCGTGAAGGCCGACACCATTGAAGAGCTCGCCAAGAAGATCAACGTGCCCGCCGACAATCTCGTCGCAACGGTGAAGCGCTGGAACGAACAGATCGCCGCCGGCGCCGACAAGGACTTCGGCCGTCCGCTCGAAAAGAAGGGCAAGGTGGCCTTCGAAGGCCGCGAAGCACCGGTCGTCTCCCGTCCGCTCGGTGCCGGTCCCTACTATGCCGCCGCGCTCTACCCGACCATCCTCAACACGCAGGGCGGTCCGCGCCGCAACGTGAAGGGTCAGGTGCTCACGCCCTTCAACAAGCCGATCCCCCGTCTCTACAGCGCGGGCGAACTCGGCTCCATGTGGGGTCACATCTATCAGGGCGCCACGAACAACTCGGAAGCCTGCGTCTTCGGCCGAATCGCCGGCCGCACCGCAGCCGCCGAAAAGCCCTGGTGCTGACATTGATCATCGGCTGACCTGATCAGCGCGCGGCCGTGCATTTCCCCGGCACGGCCGCGCAGAATCCTCCGAACTGCATCATCATGAAGACGATTTTCTCCCCGCTCGTGCTGAGCCTCTGCCTTCTTGCCGTCCAGCCGGCCTTCTCCGCCGATCCCGCGCTTGCCGACCGGCACGGCAGCCGCGGTCTCGCCTGCACCATCTGCCACGCCGATATGCCGCCCAAGGCCGGCGTCCAGTCCGACAAATGCGAAGCCTGTCACGGCGGCATGGCCAAGGTCGCTGCCAAAACCGACAAGAACGACATCAACCCCCACGACTCTCATGTCGAGGGTGCCAAATGCCTCGAATGCCACAAGGGCCACAAAAAGCCTCAGCTGCTCTGCGATCAGTGCCACGAATTCACCAAGATCCGCGTGCCCTGATCCGGTTTTCTCCCTGATGAAAAAACGCGCCGATTGTCTCCTCCGGCGCGGTTTTTCACATTTCGTCGGCGGCTCCGCCGATCAGAGCGGCTTTCCGTTGGCGAACACGCCGTCCTCGCGAATCTCGATGTGCGAGGTCAGCCGTCCGTCAGTCTCCCTGAGCAGACCTTCGTCCCGGTACAGATTCAGTTCGGTCTCGATATCGGGCAGCCCCTCCGCCGCCTTGGGGTCAACCGAGAGCGCAAACGCACCGAGTCTCTGCGCCGTGCGGGCCAGTCGTCCGGTCAGTTCAGCTCGGCCGCCGTTTCTCGCGAGCAGCGCTTCATCCAGCTCGAGCACGAGCCCGCGGTTCATGAAGGCGTCTTCCAGACGGGCCAGCGCGGAAAATCCTTCGCCTGCCGCACTCGCCGCCGCAACGCCCGCCGCAAGCTCTTCCTCGACATTGAGAAGACGCAGCTGCAGCGAGCCCTTGTCGAGCACCGTTTCAC
>JAXEEN010000076.1:0-4765 GCA_034104065.1 Sutterella sp. | reverse complement strand
AGTCAGCCGAACGCATTGCGCTCAAGCTCGAAGAGCTCGAAGCCCTGCGCCTTGCCGACCTCGAAGGCCTCACCCAAACCGAAGCGGCCGCCCGCATGGGCGTCTCCCGCCATACCTTTGGGCGCGTGCTCGCCGAGGCACGCCGTAAGAGCGCTCAGGCGCTGGTCACGGGTATTTCGCTTGAAGTCACGGGCGGTTCGCACGTCTGGCGTCGTCCGACCCTAAACATCACCCCAGGAGTCCCCATGAAAGTTGCTGTTTCCGCCGAAGGTCCCGACCTTTCCGATCCCGTCGACCCGCGCTTTGGCCGCGCGGCGGGTTTTATCGTTGCCGACACCGAAACGGGCGAACACGTTTGGATTGACAACGGCGCGGCGCAGATCGCCGCTCAGGGTGCGGGTCTGATGGCCACCCAGGCGGTCGCCGACGCGGGTGCCACGGTCGTTCTGTCGGGCTACGTCGGTCCCAAGGCCTGCGAAGCCCTTGAAGCCGCCGGCATTGCCGTCGTGCAGGACATGGACAACCGCACGGTTGAAGAGGCGCTTGCGGCCTGGCGCGAAACGCTTTCCGACGAAACGAAGTAAGCGGGTTCCTTATGCGTATTCTCTTTGCGAGCGGCAAGGGCGGCGCAGGAAAGACGACCGTGACGGCGGGCATGGCCCGTGTCTGGCCGCGATCCTTTGTTCTTGCCGACGCCGACGTTGAAGCTCCGGACCTGCGCCTTTTCCTTCCGCACAGCTTTGCGGAAAAGACCCAGGTCGAGATCGAAGTCCCCCGTGCCGTGAACGTCAAATGCGACGGCTGCGGGAAGTGCCTGGAGATCTGTCAGTTCCATGCGATCGCGCGTCTGGGCGGCCGCATCGTCTTTTTCCCCGATATGTGTCACGGCTGCGGCGGCTGTTTTGCCGTCTGTGAACCGCATGCCATCGTGGCCGGCACGCGCCTCTTGGGCGAAGTGCATCTCGGCACGGCGCTCAATACCGTCCCGTTCCTCGAAGGCCGTACTCGCATCGGTGAGCCGATGACGCCGCCCGTTATTCGTGCGCTCTTGAAGGCCGCCGAAAAGACCGCCTTTGACCGTCACGCTGACCTGATCGTTGACGCGCCGCCGGGCGTGAGCTGCCCCGTCATGACGGCCGTGCAGCATGCGGACGCCGTGGTTCTTGTAGCCGATCCGACGCCCTTCGGGCTCTCGGACTTCCTCCTCGCGCACATTGCAGTGCGTGCGAGCGGACTCCCCGTCGCCGTGGTGATCAACCGATCAGGACAGGAAGAGGCGGCGCAAAGCGAAGCGGCACTTCGTGCCTACTGCGAAAAGACCGGCTTGTTCCTCGCGGGCGCGCTTCCCTTTGACCGCGAAATGGCCAAAGCCAACGCGGAAAACCGCAACGATGCGCCGCTTTCCGACGAATGGACCGAACGCTTCAAGGCAGTCTCCGAGGCGCTTCTCACGTTCTTCACCGAGGCGTGCCATCATGCATGAGATCGTCGTACTGAGCGGCAAAGGCGGCGCAGGGAAGACGAGCGTGACGACGGCCCTCGCGGCGGCCATGGCGAAGACCGAAAAGCTGGTGCTCTGCGACTACGACGTCGACGCGCCCGATCTGCACATTCTGCTTAAGCCCGAAGAGACCGAACGTCACGACTTCGTGAGCGGCTTTACAGCGCGCTTTAATGCGGATCGCTGCATCGACTGTCTGCAGTGTCTGACCTTCTGTCGGTTTGACGCCATCAGTAAGCCCAACGATCCCGAAGGGGATCTTTACAAGGTTGACGAACTCCACTGTGAAGGCTGCTCCGTCTGCGTGAAGCTTTGCCCTCAGGAAGCCTTTGACTGGCTCCCGCGTCACTGCGGCGAATACTTCGCGGGGAAAACGCGCTTTGGCACGTTTATTCATGCGCAGCTGACGCCCGGCTCCGAAAACTCTGGACGTCTCATTACGGTTCTGAAGCGCCTTGCCAAAGACGCCGCCCGACGCGAAGGCGCCGGGATCATTCTCTCGGACGGCACGCCCGGGATCGGCTGCCCCGTGATCAGTTCGCTCTCGGGCGCGTCGCTCGTCTGCGCGGTCGTTGAAGCCACGCAGTCCGGCATTGCCGACTTCGCGCGTCTCGCCGAGCTCGCCAACCATTTCCGCCTTTCGATCGCTGCGATCATCAACAAGGCGGATCTGTCCGAATCCGCAGCGCTTGCCGCCGAAGAGGCCGTGCGCGCCGCGGGCGGCACCGTGCTTGGGCGTCTGCCTTACGACTCGGTCTTTACGAAGGCCATGTCGCAGGGGCTTGCACTACCCGAACTCGACCCCGTGTGGGCCGAGCGTTTTGAAACCCTTTCCCGGCAACTGCTCGAGCTTGCCCGAGCCGGCCGTCGCAACCGTAAATTCATTCCCATTAAGGAAACCACCAAATGATTCGTATTGCTATTCCCTCCAATCTCCCCGGCGGTCAGGAAGCCGCGCTTGGCATGCACTTCGGTCACTGCGAGTGCTACACGCTCGTTGACATCGACGAAAACAGCGCCGTTACGGCCGCCGAAGTGATTCCGTCCTGCGCCCACGAACACGGCGGCTGCCTCGCCCCCGTCGCTTATCTCGCCGACAAGGGCGTGCAGGTCCTCCTCGCCAGCGGCATGGGCATGCGTCCCCTGATGGGATTTATGCAGTCGGGGATCAAGGTTTTCTACGCCGCGGGCTGCGCCACCGTGGGCGAAGCCGTTCAGAAGCTCGTCGCCGGCGAACTCCCCGCTTTCTCGGCCAACCACTCCTGCGGCGCGCATCACTGAGGATTCCGCCATGCTTAAGATTCTTGCGGTCGTTCCGACCAAAGCGGATGCGCTGCCGGCCGCCTTTGCGAGCGCGCTGGCCGTGAAGGCTGAAGTCAGGGCCATTCGCTCGGCCGAAGAGGTCGACGCGCTGATGCAGGATCCCGCCGCCCGTCCGACGCTCGTCCTCTGGCCCGCGTCGATCAGCGGCATGCCGCTTCGCGATGCAGCGATCGCCGTCATGATGGTTGACGCCCGCGTGCACCAGTGTGCCGTGTCCGAACAGGATGCCGACGCCTTCCATGAAGACACCGAAGGTCTCGGGTTCCTGCCGGCCCTCAAAGTCCGTCCCGACGCCGAGGATGCCGAAGCGCTCTTGACGAAGCTGAAGGCCTTGGGCGCATTCTGAGCGTTTCTGCCCTTCAGTCACACCACATTGAAGCCGATCATCGGTATCGGCTTCAATACCGCCAAAGACGTAAACACCGCGTTGACCTTAACGGCCGGCGCGGCGTTTTTTTGTATTCTCGTTCGGATTTACTTACTTCTATATCGTCGTGCGGTGATGGGCTTCAATCAGCGCATACATCGTCATGCCGCCGAAAAGATGAGGACGTTGGCGGTCATCGTCACGGGTTCAAAAGTCGTGAACACATAGAAGATGTAAATGACGCTCATCCCTGCAAGCAAGCGGCTCAGGAGCCTGTTCGTCGCGTCCTTTTCTTCGACCGCGAGCATCACAAAGAGCGAGGCGATGCAAAGGAGGTACGTCGTCACATTCGTCACCACCGCGAGGTCAACGAGCACTCCAAAGTGACCGAAGAGTTGCGGCGTTGCCGACACCAGGAGGAGCACCAACTGCACGGCGATAATCGCAAGCATGCCGAAAACCGGGGCGCCGAAACGATTAACCCGGCTGAACCACGCGGGCAGGAACCCGACTTCGGCCGTGGACTGCAGTACGACAGACAGGTATTCATCGAATCTTTTCATGCCGCCTCTCTTGGATCGCAAAATGCGAAAAGGGCGCAGACTGTTCAGTCAGCACCCTTTTGTGACCCCCTTCGCCCGGTGTTAAATCACCCAGGTGTTGGTATAGCTTTCTTTCTGATGCTCCACGATGTTGCGAAGCGTAATGCCGTCAAGGTAGCGGCCCACCACCTCGGAAAGACCCTGCCAGATGGTAATGGTCGGACAGGAGCCGCTGCGTTCGCAGCTGCCCGGCACGTCCACGCACGAGACATGCGTAAACGACCCTTCCGTCACGCGCAGAATATCGCCGACGGTAATGTCTTCGGACGGACGCGCAAGGCGATAACCGCCCGTCGGACCGCGAACCGTGCTCAGAAGCCCCGCCTGCGTCAGCGCCGGCACAATCTGCTCCAGATACTTCTTGGAGATGTCCTGGCGCCCCGCCACGTCCTTAAGCGAAATGTAGTTTCTCGATTCCTGTTCGGCAAGGTCGACCATCATGCGAAGCGCATAGCGACCCTTGGTAGTGATTTTGATAAGACTCATTGGCGAAGCGTCCGAATGACCGCGGCGGGCATGTCGGCATCGCTCGAACGGAACGGGCTGATATCAATGCCGCCTCGGCGGGTGAAACAGTCGAATACAGAGAGGGATTCCGGCTTCAGGCGAGTCGTGATGTCCGCAAAGATCTGCTCCACGCACTGCTCGTGAAAGCCCTGATGACGTCTGAAGGAAATGATAGACGCGAGAAGCGCACGGCGGTCAATCGCACGGCCGCGATAGCTGATTTGGGAAGTCGTCTTCGCTTCGGAGCTTGATCCTGTTTACGTGCAGAATCTCCTGCTCCTTGTCCCCTATCGCAACGAGCTTTGCACCAAGCAAGACCTCCAATATTTGTTAGCCTTCTTCACTTGTCTCCGAAATCGATTTCCCGATGCCGATGCTTCACAGCTGGCCGAGGCTGACATCAGGCTTCCGAGCCAAAGAGAGATCAGCGCCTGGGATGCCGTGGCTCTTTTGGCAGGCAAGCAG
>JAXEEN010000075.1:0-5072 GCA_034104065.1 Sutterella sp. | reverse complement strand
ATGTCGTCGCCCCACTTCTGGAAGGCTTCTTCGAGCTGCTGCGGGTTGTTGTATTCGAGAACAAGCGTGTGTTCCGTCACGGAGGCGGGCACGCCGGCGGAGGACGGATTGCCGAAGGTGAGCATGCCGGAACCCGCCTTGACGAGGAGCGAGTCGGAGTGACCGTGGTAGCAGCCTTCGAACTTCACGATCTTGTTGCGACCGGTGTAGCCGCGGGCGAGACGGATGGCGGACATGCCGGCTTCGGTGCCGGAGCTAACGAGGCGAACCTGTTCCATCGAGGGAACGATCTTGCGGATTTCTTCGGCGATGAGTGTTTCACCTTCGGTGACGGCGCCAAAGGAGAGGCCCTTCGACACGGCAGCATCCACGGCGGCGATTACGTCGTCGTTGTTATGGCCGAGAATCATCGGACCCCAGGAGAGGATGTAGTCAATGAACTGCTTGCCGGTCGCGTCCCACATGTACGGGCCCTTGGCGTGGTCAATAAAACGCGGAGAGCCGCCCACCGAGCGGAAAGCGCGCACGGGGGAATTGACGCCGCCCGGGATGGAAATCTGGGCGCGCTGGAAGAGTTCGTCGTTGCGATCCATATTGATCAACTCCTGATGACAGGCCGGGCGGGCGGAAGAATCCGGCGGGTCCGGCATGCGGAAACTGGTGAAAAAAAGGGCGGCCGACATGGCAGGCCGCCCGTGGTTGCCGACAATTGTAGCGGCACAGTCTGAACGGACGGTTAACAGCAGGAAGCGCAGCCGTCCGTCCGGACTTTCGTCAGAATGCCCAGCCCACCGACAGCGTGAAGTCGGTCGGCATCGAGCGGAAGAGATATTCGCCGCCGCGTCCCTCGACCGTGCCGTGGAAGCGAGAGAACGAGGTGAACATGTCGGCGTTGAGGAAGAGATGCTTCGTGAGCGCGTAGGTGGCGCCCATCGAGGTCACCGGATGGAGGCTCGTGTCACTGCCGGCCGGTCCCTTCATCTTCGAATAGCCGAGGCCGCCGCCCGCATAGAGGCGCAGCGAGTCGAAGGCGTCGATGTTGTACTGGAGCTGCACCGCCCAGGTTTCGAACCGGTAGCTCTTCGGCTTCAGGTCGGCGCCCGAACGGATGTCGTGGTCGGCACGGCGGTAGGAGACGTCGGTCGCCCAGTTCCGGCCAGAATAGTGGCGCATGCCGGCATGCCAGGAGCTGTCGTTCTTCACGGTGTTGGGCGAATATTCCTCGCCGTTGTCCATGTACTGCCAGCCCATACCGCCGTAGATCATGTTTTCAGCCGACGACCAGGGGCTCGAGGCGGGAAGCGGTAGATCGCGGCGCTTCGCGTCGTCGATCGTGATCGTCGAATAGAAGAAGAGCACGTTGGTGAACGGAATGTAGGTGCCGTAGAAGGACACGGTGTCCGTGCCGATCTTGGCGACCGGCAGCGGCAGCGGGCAGGGCAGCCACATGTAGTCGCCGCGCATCGTGAAGCCCGCGAGATAGCCCGCGCCCACGTGCAGGCCGGTACTGCCGAGCGGCCAGCGGGCGAGCCACTGATAGCCCACCATCGGCTCGATGCGGTAGTTGGAGTCGACGAAGTTCACGAAGAAGAACGTGCGTTCGTTGCCGCGGCTGTCGATGACCTGGCGGCCGATGCCCATGCCGAAGGGAAAGCCGTTTTCCTCGGCGCGGTCGGGCCACTCCCAGGTCGGATGGTTCGTGTAGGTGGGGACGATCCAGACGCTGCTGCCGTTTTTCATGATGGCTTCGGAACCTCTGACGGTGTCCTGCCAGAGCGAGCCGAAGTCGCCGGGACGATCGGAGGAATTTCGGACAAGGCCGGCCGGCGTCGTATCGATGACGGCTTCAAGGAACGTTCTGGCTTCGGCCTGGGACGTCAGAGCGGCAAGTGCGCCGGCCGTGAGAACGGCCAGTGTCTTCAGGTTGTATTTCATGTTTTGAGACTGCGGCCGTCAGTCGTAGTGCCGCAGGAAGAGGTCTGACTGAAAAAGAAAAAACGCGGATGCGCCGTGCGCGCATACGGATTGTCAATTCTCGCACATGATCACGGGCGATCCCGAGGGATCGCGCAGAAAAATTGTATCGGCGCTCTTCCGGGCGCAAAAAGGCGCCGGCTTCGCTTGAAAAAGGCCGGCAAACCCAGTAGAGTGCGCGGTCTGACTGCAGACACTTTTCCAGACGATCGTCGGTGGGTTCGCCCACGGGAGGAAAGTCCGGACTCCGCAGGGCACCGTAGCAGCTAACGGCTGTCCGCCGCGAGGCGAGGATCAGAGCAACAGAGACGAGCCGGCGTCATGGCCGGGTGAAACGGGCAATCTCTACGGGGAGCAACATCAAATAGGCAGCCTACGGACCGGCCCGGTCCGGCTGCGGGTAGATGGCTTGAGGCGTCGCGCGAGCGCCGTCCTAGACGAATGATCGTCACCCGGCTTCGGCCGGGAACATAATCCGGCTTATCGGAAGAGTGCCGCAGTCGGAAAAATACAAGGCCCGGATGCTTTTGACGGCATCCGGGCCTTTCCGTTATCCGGCGGGGCGGAACAGAGGTCAGCCGAGCGCGGCGCGGGCTTCCTCGAGACGGACCTTGATGCGGCCGTCGACCGCCACGGGCTCGCCCGTCCTTTCGGAAATCATCAGCGGATTGATGTCGAGCTCGTCGACGAACGGGAAGTCGGCCACGAGCTGCGAAAGACGAAGCAGCGTTTCTTCGATGCGGGCGATGTCGGCGGGCTTGGTGCCGCGGGCGCCTTCGAGAAGCTTGTAGGCCTTCACCGAGCGGACCATGTCGGCGGCATCCTGATCCGTGAGCGGCGCGATGCGGAAGGTGACGTCCTTCATGACTTCGATGAAGACGCCGCCGAGACCGAACATCATCATCGGGCCGTACTGCGGGTCCGTGGCGATGCCGCAGACCATTTCGCGGGAGCCCGTCACCATTTCCTGAATGATCACGCCTTCGAGACCGTCGAGCAGGCCGCGGGCGTCGAGCCTGGCGACGAGATCGCGGTACTGGGCGCGAAGCTCCTCTTCGGAGCGGATGTTGACGCGCACGCCGCCCACGTCCGTCTTGTGGGACGTGGTCTTCGAGGTCATCTTCATGACGACCGGATAGCCGATGCGGCCCGCGGCTTCAGCCGCTTCGTCTTCGGTGCGGGCGAAACCCGAGCCGCAGACGCGGATGCCGTAGGCGGCGAGGACGTCGATGCTTTCGCGCGTGGTGAGCTGGGCCCGGCCTTCGGCGAGCGCCGCCTTCATGATGCCGGCGGCGCGGCAGCGGTCGGCGTCAAAGACGGGAATCTTTCCTTCGGGGCGGGCGATCCAGCGGCGCTGCTCGTTGAGGCGCTCGAAGCCGTCGACCGCCTCCTCGACGTACATAAAGAAGGGCACGGTCACGTCGGTGCCGGCGAGCGCCGAGAAGAATTCGTTCTTCGTCATGAAGACGCCGGCGATCGGCTTTTCAGGATGCGCGGCCTTCACGTCCATGACGGCGCGCGCCACGTCGGTGTCGCGCAGCCCGAGGAAGGGCAGATAGATCACGATGACCATGTCGACGCCCGGGTCGGCGAGCACGGTTTCCATGGTCTGCCTGTAGTGTTCGATCGGAGCCGAGGCGATCATGTCGACGGGGTTCTTCACGCTCGCGGCGGCGGGAAGGAAGCTGCGGAGCTTCGCCTTCGTTTCGTCGGAAAGCTGCGCCATCGTCATGCCCTGTTCGCAGACGGCGTCGGTCGCCATGATGCCGGGGCCGCCCGAGTTGGTGATGATGGCCACGCGGTCGCCCTTCGGGATCGGGCAGTTGGCGAACACCTTGGCGGTCGCAAAAAGATCACGCAGCGAGAATTCGCGGATCACGCCCGACTGACGCAGCAGCGCGTCGGCGGCAAGATCGGCGCCCGCCAGACTGCCCGTGTGCGATGACGCGGCGGAGGCGCCGGCGGCGGAGCGGCCGGCCTTGAGCGCCAGGATGGGCTTCTTCTTGGAGATGCGCGAGGCGAGACGGCGGAAGTTGGCGGGATCGTGAATCGATTCCATGTAAAGAAGAATCTGATCCACGTCGTCTTCGTTTTCCCAGTATTCGAGGGCGGTTTCGGCGTTGACGTCCGCCTGGTTGCCGATCGAGATGAACTGGGAGAAGCCGAGGTTGAGATCCTTCAGAATGTTGAGAATGCCGCCGCCGAGCGCGCCCGACTGCGACACAAAGCCGATGTTGCCGCGTTCGGGCAGCGTTTCGGCGAAGCAGCCGTCAAGACGCACCTCGGGATGGGTATTCACGACGCCGAGGCAGTTCGGGCCGACGCAGCGCATGCCGTAGCGGCGCACGCGCTCGAGCAGTTCGGCCTCGAGCTTCGCGCCTTCGGCGCCCGTTTCCTTGAAGCCTGCGGAAATGACGCACAGGCCGAGGATGCCCTTTTCATGGCACTGGTCGATCGTCTGAAGCACGAAGCGCGAATTGACGATGATGATGGCCAGATCCACTTCGCCCGGAATGTCGAGCACGGACGGATAGGCCTGAAGACCTTCGATGACGCCGCCCTTCGGGTTCACCGGATAAATCGGGCCGCAGAAGGCGTATTCCCGGAGGCGTTTGAGAATGTCGGAGCCGTTGGTGTGCTGCTTGGTCGACGCGCCGACGACGGCGACCGACCGGGGTTTCATGATTTTGTCGAGCATGGGCAGGTGAAATCCGATAGAAATAGGTGCGCCGTAGGCAAAGGCCTAGGCGGGCAATCATTTAAGCGTAGCACAGGCGGGGCCGGACGCCCTACGCCTAAACGCTAATCTGTTCGGCGATGCGAAGCGGAGGGCGAAGCCGGCAAGGTGCGCGTTCGGGGCATAAAAGATCGTAAAAAAGTTCTCGTCCGCCTTGACCGAACCGTGTGCGGACGCTAAAGTGAAGCTCAGGAAAGTGGGAAAAAGTGGGACGGCTGCTGGCCGCTCCGCCGAGAGGCTCCCGGGGGACGGAGCCGGACGGAAAAGAGACTGTGTTTCAGGGGACATCACTCTTGACGCTTGATCAGAAGGGACGCCTGTCGATGCCGGCGCGGCATCGGGAGGCTGTTGCCGCTGAGCC
>JAXEEN010000074.1:0-18051 GCA_034104065.1 Sutterella sp. | reverse complement strand
CCGGATAGTCGGCCACCCAGCCCCAGAGGAAGATCTGCGCCGCGCCGCGGGCCATCTTGTCCTGAAAGCGGTTGTAGTCGGTGGCGCGGATGTCGAGCTGAATGCCGAGCTTGGCAAACTGCTTCTGATACCACTCGAGGTAGGACTTCGAGCCCTGCGAGGCGTTCTGATAGTCGAAGGAGAGCACGAGCGGGCGCCCGGTGACGGCGTCGCGGCCGTCGGGATAGCCCGCTTCGCGCATCAGGGCCCGGGCTTCCTCAATGGAGCGCCGGACGGGACGTCCGGAAGCGTCCTTTTTGTAGACCACCGGATTGAAGGCGGAGGGACCGTCGTCCTGCCAGCCGAACAGGCCGGGCGGGATGGGACCGTGGGCGGCGATGCCCTGGCTCTTTTGAAAGATGGCGAGGTTTTCATCCCAGTCGACGGCGATCGAGATCGCCTGCCGCAGGAGTCTGGCGCGCCGCTGCACTTCTGGCGAACCCGTGCCGCCCAGCACCGGATCGAGCCAGTTGAAGCCGACGTACCAGAGGCTCGCCTCGACGGTCTGGGGGAACTTCAGCTGCTTTTCTCTGTAAAGAGCCGCCTTGTCGGGGCTGTCGCCCATGGCGACGAGAAAGCCGAGCCCCGTGTCGACTCGGTCGATCGAGGGGCTGTCGTACCAGCCCTGCAGGAATTTGGTCTGAAGCGGAACCGCTTCCTTTTCAATGTCGAACACCGCTCGCTCGACAAGCGGCAGCGGTTTGCCGCAGCCTTCCAGATAGCCGTTCTCCCGGTCGGAAGGTTCGCCTTCGCAGGGATAGGTCTCCCGGCGGAAGTTGGGATTGCGCACCATTTCATGACGGCAGTTCTCTTCAAAGACCGACATCATGAAGGGGCCCGTCCCGACGGGCCAGGTATTGAGCGTGAAGTTGTTGTCGGCAAGGCCCTTCTGAGCATAAAAGCGTTCCGCCTCCCAGGGAACCGGTGCGAAAAACGCCATGGTGAGCCAGTTGGAGAACTGGGGGTACTTGCCTTTGACGCGGATGCGAAGCGTATGCGGATCGGGCGCCGTGACGCCCTCGAAAGGCGCCTCGCGCAGATCGAGCCATTCGGCCTGCCGGCCCGCGGCGCGCAGCGCGGCATCCTTTTCCCGAAGCGTTTTCGCCAGATCGCCGAGCCCGACGATGTAGCCCGAGAGCGTGCCGAGAACGGGGCTGACCACGCGCGGACTCGCCAGGCGGCGGATGCCGTAGACGTAGTCTTCGGCCGTGAGTTCGCGCGTGCCCTGCTGCGCAAAGTCGGCGGGCGAACGCTTGGTGCGGGCCTCTTCGGGACTGAGCTCATGGTAGAGCGGCCTGCCGTCGGACCCGCGCGCGAAGGCGGGATGCGGGGCGTAGAGAATGCCGGGCTTGATCCGGATGTCGTAGACCGATTCGGCGATGAGCGCGGGATCGGCGTCCGGAGGCAGTTCGCGGCCGTCTCGGCCGAGGTAGCGGGGCTGAGCCACGGAAACCGCCGTGCGGGGCTCGAGCACGTAGGGCCGCTTCAGATAGTGATACTGATAAAGCGGTTCGTAGATGCTGTAGGTGTAGACCGTTTCATCGGACGAATAGGAGCGCTGCGGATCAAGCGTCTTGGGGCTTCGTCCGCCGAAGGCCGTATAAATCGTCGGCTTGGCGTAATCGTCGATCGGATGCGGCGCATTGAGCACAAGCGCCTGCATCGGCGCCGAGAGGCTCAGGAGGAGGGCGCCGGCAAGGAGCGGTGCCGGACGGAAAACACGGAAAGCGCTCATCGTCAGTCGTTTTTCGCAGCTTTCTCGGTGCGTTCGCCCGAGAAGATCCAGTCGAGGAAGCCGCCCTTGTTGCGCGAGCAGACGAGGACTTTGCCGCTTCCCCGGAATTTGAGCACGACGCCTTCGCCCGTGGTCTGGCTGTTGACGAGTTTGCCGAGAAGGCCCGAATGCGCGGTGTTGAGGCTCAGTTCGTAGCTGAGCGTCGACTCCCAGGCCACGAGGTGGCCGTTGTCGATGATGAGAGGCTTCTCCGGCGTAACTTCAAGTTCGATCATGGAACCGAAGCCCGAGACGGCGATCCGGCCGCTGCCTTCGGTGCTCATGATGAAGAAGCCGCCGGAATTGCCGAGGAGGGCGCGCCCGAGACTCTGCGTTTTGGTCGAGAGAGAAACGCCGTCCGTGGAGGCAAGGAAGGCGCCGTCGGCGAGCAGATACTGCGAGCGGCCGACGTCGAGCACGCGGACGTCGCCGGGAATGTTGGGCGCCAGGAGAACGCGGCCGGGGCCCTGCTCCGCCTCGATGCGCTGCTGGAAGAACGTTTCGTCGTTCAGAAACTTGCGGGCGAGCGACTTCATGATGCCGCCCTTGGAACTTCCCTTGAGCGAGAGCGCCGCATCCATCGCCACCATGGCGTTCGATTCGGCAAGAATCGCATCGCCTTTGTCGAGCGTGACGCAAAGAAGCGGATCGACGCCGCCCGAAATGTCAAAACGAACCATAACTCCTCCGAAAAAGCTTCTTCTGATTATAGGAAAGGCGGCACGCCGGGACGGCTTTCGCTACAAACGGCAAAACTTCGGCGGACAAAAAGGCGCCCGTCCGGACGCCGGACGGGCGCCTCATCGGATCAGATCCGCTTCAGACGCTGAAGGTCAGAGCTTGCGCGCCATCTTCGGGGCGTCCATGTGCTTGGCGATGTAGCGCACCTTCGGATGCGTACCTGCCGCTTCGTTCATGGGCTTTGCCGCTTCGATGAGCTTGGCCTGTTCGGGCGTCGGATTGTCGTAGTCGACGAACGTCATGGCATGGATGCCGCAGGCAGCCACGCAGGCGGGCAGTTCGCCTCGTTCCGTGCGGTGCACGCAGAGCGTGCAGTGCTCGGCCTTGCCGGCGGTGCGCGTCGTCCACGGTTGGGCCGGACGTTCGAGCAGCGGCTTCTTGTCGCCGAAGTAGCTGGTCTTGCCTTCGGTGTTGAAGGCCGGCACGCCGTACGGGCAGGCCTTGAGACACATCTGGCAGCCGATGCACTTCTTCTGATCAACGAGCACTTCGCCGTGCGGACCTTTGTAGACCGCCTTCATCGGGCAGACCTTCATGCAGGCCGGATCGTCGCAGTGCATGCAGCTCATGCGGAACCAGTTGATGACGTTAGCGCCGACGTTTTCATCGCGAACGATCTTTTCCCAGAACACGCCCGGGGCAACCTGATTTTCTTCCTTGCAGGCGATGGCGCAGGCAAAGCAGCCGGCGCAGCGGTCGACCTGAACGATAATGCCGTATCTGGACATAATTCTCTCCTCCTCGTTAAGCCTTCGTCACCTGGATGCAGACATCGTTGCAGCACGGATAGCCGGAAATCGGGTCCCAGTTCTGACGCGGAATGAGCGGCTGGGTTTCCTGATCGCCGCGCCAGCCGTACTGGGCGTCGATAAGCCCGGGCGGGCAGAGAATCGTGACGCGGGCGCGCGCACGGACCTTGTGGTCGCAGTAGGGCGAAGTGAGCCAGACCTGATCGCCTTCCTTGATGCCGCGGTCGGCGGCGTCCTTCGGGCTCATGTTGATCGTGTGCTCGCTTTCAAGTTCGAAGAGGTAGGGCTGGTCCCGACGGGTCTTCGAGTGCGTGATGTACGGACGGCGCGTGCCGTTGATGAGCTTGAGCGGGAATTCCTTCGTGGGCTTGGGCGGCTCGACGTAGACGGGCAGACCGTTGAAGCCGTGCTTGGCCTGGATCGAGGAAACGAGCTCGATCTTGCCGGACGGCGTGCGGAAGCCGGGCTTGCCGTCGAAGCGGAGGATGCCCTTTTCGTGCTTGCCCATCGTCTGCGGCGGGAAGAATTCGAGCGTGGAGAGCGCGGGCAGACCCTGCTGTTCCTTTTCATAGCTCGTGCCCCAGCCCTTCAGAATCGAGTTGCAGGCCTTGACCGGATCGCCGTTGAAGAACGTTTCGGGGTCGCAGACGGCGGCGCCGATCGTGCAGGCGATCTTCCAGTCTTCCCAGGCCTCGCCGAGCGGCTTGACGGGCTTGCGCACGCTCACCTTGCGGCCGTGCGTGCCGAAGGGCGCGAAGCGTTCGAAGTTGAGGGCGGCCGGGAGGACGAGGTCCATGTCGTGATGGGTTTCGTCGCGGTAGAAGTTGTCGGCGGCGAACGAGAAGTCCATGGCGCGGATGGCGGCCTGGTATTCCTGCGGGCTCGGCCAGATGAGGGCGTTCATACCGAAGCCGGCGACGGCGCGGATGCGGCCGGCCTTCACCATTTCGGGCAGCTTGTTCGGGCTGCAGAGAACCTGCATTTCATTCCAGACCGGCACGAATTCGCGGTCGATGCGCTTGGCCTTCTGTTCGGGTTCGTCGAACCACTTCTGGTCGATGAAGCTGCGCGTGTAGCCTTCGTCCCAGCGGATGTAGTCCTGGGGCCAGTTGGCGAAGCTGCCGCCGCCCGGGATTTCAACGTTGCCAGTGAGGGCCATCATGAGCGAGCAGGCGCGGACGTTGTTGCAGCCGTTGTGCTGATGCGTGATCGACTGACCGGAAATGGTCATGCCGGAGGGACCTTCGGCGAACATGCGGGCCGCCTTGACCACGAGTTCGGCCGGCACGCCCGATTCCTTCTCGACATACTCGGGCGTGAAGGTTTCGGCATACTTCACGACTTCTTCATAGCCGATGCACCACTTGTCGATGAAGGCGCGGTTGATGAGGCCTTCCTTGATGAGCACGCGGATCATGCCCCAGGCGACGGCGCCGTCGGTGCCGCCCTTGGGCTGAAGATGGATGTCGGCCTGTTCGGCGACCTTCGTGCGGCGCACGTCCATCACGATGAGCTTCATGCCGCGGGCCTTGGCGGCAAGCAGATTGCGGTAGTAGCCGTGGGGCTTGGACCAGGCGCCGTTCTGACCGACGATCATCATGCACTTCGTCTTCGGACCGAAGCCGCCGGCGATTTCGCCGCCGTAGGAGAGTTCAAGCGCATGCACCATGGCGAGGTTGCAGGCGACGGAGGATTCGCAGCAGTAGTTGGGAGAGCCGAAGTAGCGGGCGAGGCGCATCACGGCAGGACGAGGTTCCTTCGGGTCGCCGCAGTAGAACATCACGCGGTCGGGACCGTACTTCGTCTTGATTTCCGTCAGCTTCGAGGCGATCGTCTTGATGGCTTCGTCCCAGCTGATGCGGACCCAGCCCGGATCGGCCGAACCCTTCGGATTCGTGCGCTTGAGCGGATAGAGCAGACGGTTCGGGTTGTAGAGACGCTGAAGGGTGGAGATGCCCTTCGAGCAGAGAGAATTGTTCGGGTGCTGCTTCCAGTTGCGGATGGCAATCACGGTGTTGCCCTTCGCTTCGAATTCAATGCCGCACATCGGCATGTGGTTGCAGCTGTCGCAGATCGTATGGCCTACCCAGGTGTCGTTCGCTTCCGCGGCATGCGCGGCGGGCACGAAGAGCGAGGCGGATGCCGGTGCGGACGCGGCGGCGACGCCTTCGAGGAACGTACGGCGGGTGAGGGAGATTCCAGACATAAATGTCACCTCCAGACGGATCCGGGGTCGGATGGGAAGAGTGAGCGATCTCACCGCGGCGCGGACGGGTGACAGGAAAAGCGCAGGGGGTGCGCTTTAATCCGGCGCGGCTCTTGTTATTCGCCACGGACGTGCTCGACGGCCGGACGGATCCTGATCCTGCCGGAGCTTTGCGTCGCGGTCATATTGCCTTTTCCCGAGAGGGTTAACCATGGGGGAAAATCCCTGAAACGGAGGAAGTTTGATGGAAATCCGAGATCACATTGACGATTCTTACAGACGACACATAATTTTTCACTGCGGGAGAATCAAATAGAAAATAGCTAGTGCTTTCGTCGATATTCCTAAAAAGAATATCGACAGACTTTTGTAGAATTTTTTATTGACCGGTGAAGAAAATCGTCTTAACATGCGGAGCATCCGGCACCGCCGGCATCGGGCCGGCGGGCCGCAGACGGACTACCTCCCATGACGACCGGACCTCAGACGCTCTACGACAAACTCGTCGCGACGCACACCGTGCGCAGCATCGACAATCAGACCGTACTTCTTTACGCGGACGTGCACTTCGCCAACGAATACACGAGCCCCCAGGCCTTCACGGGCCTGATAGAGCGCGGCGCTGCCGTGTTTTCGCCCGACTCGCATCTCTGCGTGGTCGACCACATCATTCCGAGCGCCGACGTCAGTCCGAGAGTGATTCTTGACGCCGCCTCCAAACGTCAGGCCGACAATCTGGAGGCGAACTGCCGCCGTTTCGGCATCCGCGCCTTCTACGGGCCGAACGATCCGCATCAGGGCATCGAGCACGTGGTGATGGACGAACAGGGCCTGGTGCGGCCGGGCATGGTGGTTATATGTGGAGATTCGCACACGACGACGCACGGTGCTCTCGGTGCGCTGGCTTTCGGCATTGGCACGTCGGAAATTGAACACATCCTGGCGACGCAGACGCTCGTCTACCGGCTGGCCGGCACCATGCGCGTGACGATTGACGGCAGGCTGCCTGCGGGTTCCACTGCCAAGGATCTGGCTCTTTTCGTGATGAAGTCCCTTTCGGCCCGCGGCGCGCTCGGTCTCGTCGTCGAATATCAGGGAAGCGCAGTGGATGCGCTGACCGTCGAAGGCCGGATGACGCTCTGCAATCTCACGGTCGAAGCCGGCGCGCGCGGTGCGCTGATTGCGCCCGACGAAAAGACCGCTGCCTGGGTGCTCGAGCATGCGCCCGATCTGACGGGCGCCGAAAGGGAGGCCGCGATCGCCTACTGGAAGACCCTGCGCTCCGATGAAGGCGCCCGCTTCGATCGGGAGGTCCGTCTGAATGCCGATGCCGTGAAACCCATGGTGACCTGGGGTACGAGCCCCGATCAGGTGGCTGCCGTTGACGAAGCGGTGCCTGATCCGGCGTCCTTCGCCGATCCGACCGACCGGGCAGCCGCCCTTCGCGCCCAAAGCTATCAGGGGCTGACGCCGGGAACACCGCTCGAGGGACTGCCCGTGCAGCACGTCTTCATCGGCTCCTGCACCAATGCGCGGCTTGCCGATCTGCGCGCGGCAGCGGCCGTTCTGAAGGGCCGCCGGGTCGCGCCCGGCGTACGGGCCCAGGTCGTGCCGGGATCGATGACGGTGCGCCGTCGGGCGGAGGCGGAGGGGATTGCGGACATCTTCCGAGAAGCCGGATTCGAGTGGCGCACGAGCGGCTGTTCGCTCTGCCTCGCCATGAACGACGACGTGCTTGAACCGGGCGTTCGCTGCGCATCGACCACCAACCGCAATTTCGAAGGCCGGCAGGGTCGGGGAAGCCGCACGCATCTGGTCAGTCCGGAAACGGCGGCCGCCGCGGCCGTCACCGGCAGAATCACCGACTGGCGCCGACTCTGAGGAAAACGATCATGGAAAAGCTCATTTCTCTTACCGCCGTTGCGGCGCCGCTTCCGATCGACAATCTCGACACGGACCAGATCATGCCCAAGCAGTTCCTGCGCGGCATCGACAAGGCCGGTCTCGGCCGGGGAGCGCTCTACAACATGCGCTTTGACGGAAACGGCGCACCGCGGCCCGAGTGCGTCTTCAACCGCCCCGGTTTTGAAAAGACGGCCGTCATCGCCGCCGGACCCAACTTCGGCTGCGGTTCGAGCCGCGAGCACGCCGTCTGGGGCCTGATGCAGATGGGCATCAGGGCGGTGATCGCGCCCGGTTTCGGCGAGATCTTCTATTCGAACTGCTTCAACAACGGCCTGCTCGCCGCCCGGGTGACGCCCGAGGCTGCCGAAGAGATTCTGGCCGCCCTGTCGGACGAGGAGCCGAGGACGGCGACCCTCGACGTGAGAACGAGGGAAATCCGGATCGGGGACCGCGTCTGGCCGTTCGAGCTCGGCGAGCGTCACCGCACGATGCTGCTCGAGGGGCTGGACATGACCGGAACGACCCTGCGCGAACTGGACGTCATCCGAGCCTTCCGGGAAAAGCACGAAAAAGCCTTTCCCTGGATGGCGGGACTGCCCGCCGGGGCCAAAAAACGCCTGGCAGGCTGAGAGAAATCCCGCGGGAGGGCGGCGGCCGGCGTCTGCCGCCCTCAGACCCAGAGCATGCTGCCGTCGAAGGTGATGTCGGTGCTTTCAGCGGCGCTGTAGGACTGCATTTCTCTGATGAGTCCCGGGGCTTTGGACACGAAGACCGTCAGCATGTTGCCCAAAGCCCGGGCATCGAGGCTGCCGAGCGGCGTGCGGAAGGAATAGAGCAGCACGCGCGTCGGCGCATAAAGTCCGATGTGGCCGCCCGCCGTGCCGGCGCCGAGGCAGTTCTGCTCAAGCAGAAATTCGCAGAGCTGTGCCGAAGGGGACGGGGGCAGCGTGCCGATGCTGACGTAAAAGACGGCTTCGGCCGTTTTTTCATTGGTCTCCCAGCCGACGCGGAGACCGTCGGCAAGAAACGCGCCGGCACCCGGACGAATGCTGTCGGCAGGCTCAAAGCCGGCACTGACGGCGGCCTCATTGATGAGTTCGGAATACTGGTTCATGATGAATATTCAGTTCTGAAGTGACTCAGTCTAATCTGATGTCAAGCGAACCTTCCTGAGACGCGGTCATCAGGCTGGAGCGGCTGACGAACTGGGCAAAGGCAAGGCCCGGCGAGTGCGACGAGACGTTGTCCGACTTGCGGAGGACGACGGAAAGCTTCACCGCCCTATAGGAATCGCTGTCCTTCAGCAGATCGAACGCCTTGCTGAGATGGCTGTTCCGTTCGGAGGCGGGCGCTGTTCTGGCACGAATCAATTCTGCCTGAATCGTCTGATGCACGTCGGGACGAAGAGTGCGCCGCACGACGACGTTGGCCCCGGGCTTCAGATTGCTCATCAGATAGGCAAGCCGGCCTTCGAATCTGCTGTCCTTCTTCGCCATTTCCTTGACTTCGGAGCCCGTAAAGAGCTTCGAGAAGAGCTCATGACCGCTGACGGTGCCCTTCAGAATGAAGGTCTTCGTCATCGAGGTCGACGGATCGATGCCCTTTTCATTCGTCACGAGCTTGAGTTCGTCGGTGTAGGCGGCAGTCAGGGCGGCATTGACGGAAAGCGGCGTGCCCTTCGCGAATTTGCCGACGGCATCGGTGCCGACCGTCTGAGCAAGAACGGCGGACGTGCCGACGCCGGCATGAAGCGTAGCCGTGCCCCGGACCCGGAAGGTGTTCACTTCGCCTCTGGCGTTGGCGGACCGGCTCGATTCGATCGTGCCGGAGAGTTTGACGCCGGCCGAAGCCGCGCCGCTGACGAGAAGCGTACTGGCGAGACCGCCGGTCTTGACGGTGGTCAGTTTTTCCTGCATCAGCGTATATCCCGCCGTCGCGGAAAGGTTTGCCGACACGCTTCGGTCGGTCACCAGGCGGATGTCTCCGGCATTAAGCCAGACGGATCGGTCGTACTGATCATTGGAGCGGTCGGTCAGTCCGGATTTCGGGGTCATCACTTCGTTCATGAAGCGCTTGACGTCGTCGAGAGTGCCGAACGTCAGTGCCACGCCTTTGGCTCCGGACGCCGAGCCTTCGACGCCGAACGTGCCGGAGAGTGTCTTGGACGGGTCGGTGATCTTGAGGGACCCGCCGATGGCGGCCGCAAGACCGCCCTTGATGAGGACTTCGTATCCCCGGCCGATATTGGTGACGGCGATGCTGTCGTTGCGCATGACTTTCAGACGGGCCGTCACCGGGAAGAGCACGTTCGAGGCGAAGGGCTGACCCGGATCGCTCCAGGGCATGTAGACGGCGCCGGAATCCAGCGACAGGCCCCGCTCACGTGAAAAGGCAATGCTGCCGCCAGGCTGGGAGACGCCGTCGAGCAGTCTGGCAACGCCTTCGCCGACTTTGGCGGCTTCCGGCATGAGCATGCGCTTGACGGTCTGACGGCTCCGATGAATGCCGATGCCGTTGGCTCGAAGATCGTCCCGGATTGCCTTGGAAGCGTCCTTCCCCGCAAAACGCAGTTCCGTGCTTTCGGCATATTCTCTGACTCGCTCGATATTGAGCGAGCCGTCCGGCATGGTGATGCGGTCGATTTCATGACGGATAATCGGCCGCAGGACGGGATTGGCGGGATCGATGCCCCAGGTTCCGAGCTGCCGGCGGAGAAGATTCGCCGTTTCGGGATTTCGCAGCGAGAAGGCTTCATGCGGATCAAGAGATTCGGAGTAAACCTTCAGGACCGCCGCTGCCGTCGTCGCCGCAAGCTGACGGGTTCCGCTGACGCCGAGCCTGAGCCTGAGACCCATGCGCATGCCCTTCATGTCGGCTTTGAGTTTTTTCAGTTCAACCGACGTCTTCAGCAGCGTCATGGTGTCGGCCGAGGAGTCGGACAGCGCCTTGTTTTCCACGCGGCGGTCGAAATAGGCGAGCGCTCTGGCCCGAGGCAGCATTTCCTGCAGGATGACGTCGTCGCTCGGCAGGGTTTCGCCGTTTCGTTTGGAGACAAGCGTAGTCGCATTGACGCCTCGGAGATTTACGCGGATCTCCTCGAGCTTTACTTTCAGCTCAGTTTTGCGCTGACCGTCGGGCAGGCGGTCCGATTGAGCCTTGATGTCGGCGAATCGGATGACCTCCGCGGCGTTTGAACGCCGTTCGGCCCGGGTATGCGGCCACGAGAATCGGATGGAGTTGAAGTTCTTCTGATGCTCGCTGCGCCGGGCGTTCAGATCAGTCTGCTTCGCCTGAAGTTCGACGTATTCGTTGTCCGCCCGGGCGAGCCGGGTCAGCTTGTCGGCCCGGCCTTCAAAGCGAAGGGCGGCCTCGAAGGCCGTACTCTGGTAATCGTAGTATCGGCCGATCAGCTTTTCGTATCCTTCCGTCGAGCCGAGCCTTCTGAGGAGCGCTTCGGACTGACGGGTCATGGCGGCGTCGACCTGGTCGCCGTTCACGATCAGACCGTTCTGCGGATCGGTCAGCCGGTCTTCGGCTCTCACCAGACCGCCGAGATCGGCGGCAAGATTGCTGAGTGCGCGGCGGGCGAGATAGCCCGGCGCCTTCGCAAACAGATCGTCGCCGTGTTTGGCATCGTAGCGGCCGGCCTGCTTACGAATCATAGTTTCGGTGCTCTGAAGGGAAGTGACGCCTTCAAAGCCTTTTCCCCAGTCTGCCGCAGCACTGACCAGACGGCCGAGAACAGTGCGGGCCGCATCTTCCGTGCCGGCAGTCAGGACATGATTGACGTCATGTGCATACCTCTGATAGCTGTCCTCCAGCCCGAGTGTCTGGAGCCAGGCATCGGGATCGTCGATACCGGCGTTGCCGGGGAGGAGACCGGCCCGGGCAGCCTGAATTTCAAGAACGGCGAGATTGGCAAGACGAAGATTGACGTCGTCGGTCTCGGTTTTCGGAGCCCTCCTGATCAGCGCCGAGACGGTCTCGGGCGTCAGGATGAAGCTGCGCAGCGAGGCGCTCGGCTGGGCGGCGCGGGAAAGCGCCTGCCTCTGACCGCCGCGCTGCGTCGGACGTGCATCCATCAGACGGGATGCAGCCTGACGGTGCGCCAGCATCAGAGCGTGCTGCAGTCTTGCAGCATCGTTGTGATCGGGAAGAAGATGCTCTTTGACGGCCAGTGCGGCATCGGCCATCTCGGGAATGCCCTCCTGGAAGACCATATCGACGAGCCGCAGGGTTTCGAGTCGTCCCTCAGGCGTTCTGTGGTCGGCTTCTCCGAGATGCCTGAGCAGCGTGCCGACCATCTCTGCGGAGAGGGCAGGACCTCTGCCCGGCATGAAAATGGCGGGTTCCAGCAATTTCAGAAGTTGAGCCGGATTCCTGCCGGCAATGACGGACGTCCGCACGAGCTGTGTCAGCGCAGCGGAGTCTATTCTGCCCAGCTGGGCGGCACTCATGACGGAATCGGCATCGATGCCCGCTGCAAGGGCGGCTCTGCCGAAAACCGCAGGACCGGCATCCGGACCGAAGCCGCCGTTTCTGACCGCATCGGCGGCTTCTTCAAACAGACGGCGCAGTGCGGTGACGCAGGCGGCTTCGTAGCTGTTCTTTAGTTTGACGACGTCCGCACCGAAAACCTGATCGCCATCGCGAAGCTCAAGAAGCGCGGAGAGCCGTTCGAGCGGATCGGCATTGCCCAGACCGAGAACCTCGCGAGCATGTTCGGCTCGTCCAGCATCGTGGAGCATCGTGCCGACTTCGGCAAGACTCTCAAGCATGAGGTCCGTCCGGGGCTCCTGAAGTGAGCGTTCAATAATGGCCATGCCCTCGTCGAATATCTGACGGACGTCCATTTGCTGAACCGTCCCCCTAAGACGGACGGCCAGCGCATAGTTTTCCACCGGAGCAAGACCGACGGGTTCTCCTTCTCCGGGGTCGTTTTCGGGGCGGTTGAGCGCGGCAGGGATCTGTTCGCCGACAATCGTCTGAATCTGCCTGCCGACTTCTTCGCCGGACAGTTCGCGGACACCGGCGCTGCCGGCCCGGATGGTCTGCAGATTCTCTATATGATGTCCGTCGGTTTCTGCTGCAGCAACCTTCCCATCTTCCTGGAAAAGCTTCTGAAGCATGTTTCCGACGTCTTCGTTCTGAAGATCCGGAACGCCGTTGTCAGCGGCATCGGGATTATCAATTGGA
The DNA here is from genome assembly GCA_034104065.1 of Sutterella sp. Classification (GTDB taxonomy): domain Bacteria; phylum Pseudomonadota; class Gammaproteobacteria; order Burkholderiales; family Burkholderiaceae_F; genus Sutterella. The sequence goes on along the minus strand of JAXEEN010000074.1, from coordinate 5,441 downwards.
TTGGTGCCGACATTTGCCGTGCCGGTGTCGGGACGCGGTTCGAGTGCAACCTTCTCATCTCCCTGGAAAAGCTTCTGAAGCACGTTTCCGACGCCTTCGTCCTGAAGATCCGGAACGCCGTGATCAGCGGCATCGGGATGATCAATCGGATTGGTGCCGACATTTGCCGCGCCGGTGTCGGGACGCGGTTCGGGTGCATCGGCTGGCGGCGTCTTTTCTCCAGACTTGAGCATGATTTCTGCCTGACGGATGATCGACTGACCGTTCTCGGGAAGCGATTCGGGCGCGGCCTCGCCGATCACGGCGCCGAGGGCGGCCCGGATCGGATCGATGCCGCCCTTTTCAATCGCGGCCTCGAGCGCGCGGAGGTTTTCGGTGAGCCTGACCTCGTTGTTTTTCTCGGCGACGACCTCGCGGCCGAGCGAGGCGGGCGTATCCTCGGCGACGGCGGCCGTGCTTCCGGCATGCTGAATGGGTTCGGCGGCATTGGCCATGATTTCCCGGACGGCTTTTCCCTCGGGGGGCAGCACGGGATTCGGGTTGGCCGGCTTGGCGGCGCTGCCGACGACGGGATTCATACCGGAAGACAGGATCTCAATCTTCATGTGAAAAGGCTCCAGGTTCGGCGGTCGGGCTCGTGCGCAGGGCGCGGGGCAGAGCACAAAACCGAAAAAAGGATGTTCGCAACAAGTATCGGCCACTTTCTGCAGGGACGCAAATATTTTGAGCAGGACTTCGCCGAACCGGCGTATGTCAAAGATGACTCGCGCAAAAGAACCGGAGAAACGTCGGCGGACGGAACATCCGCCGGACAGCAAAAAGGGCCTCCTCTTTTCAGAGGAAGCCCTTTGAGTCAGCACCTAAATGCAAAGAAGCCGATTACTTGGCCTGCTTGGCATAGACGTAGGCCTGCTGGCCGGCGATGCGGCCGAACGTGACGATGTCGGCCTGGGCGTTGCCGCCGAGACGGTTGCCGCCGTGCACGCCGCCGGTGATTTCACCCGCAGCGTAGAGACCCGGGATGACCTGACCCTTGGTGTTGTAAACCTGGGTCTTGGAGTCGATCTTGATGCCGCCCATCGTGTGGTGGACGGCCGGGGTCACCAGAATGGCGTAGAACGGACCCTTGTCGAGGTCGCGCGGCATGTTGGCGCGGCCGAACGCATCCTTGCCCTTGGCCTTGCCTTCCTTCCAGGTGTTGAGCGAAGCCTGCAGAGCGGCTGCGTCGACGCCCATGGCCTTGGCGACTTCTTCAATCGTTTCACCCTTGACGGTGTAGGACTGCTTGATGTACTTGTTCGTCGCCTTCAGGGACTTCTGCATGTCGGAGTCGAAGAAGAGGTAGGCGACGGCATCCTTCTGCTTCAGGATGGCGGCGGACACGGCGTCACGCGTGTCGAGTTCGTTGAAGAAGCGCTTGCCTTCCTTGTTGACGAGGATGGCACCGTTGCCGCGGACGGCTTCGGTGATCATTTCGCCGACCTTCGGCACAACCGTCGGATGGGTCTGGATTTCTTCCATCTGGATGAGCTGAGCGCCGGCCTTTTCAGCCAGCTTCAGGCCGTCGCCCGTGGCGCCCGGATGGTTCGTCGTGGCAAAGCCCTTCAGACGCGGGACATAGCTGGCAACCATGTCGTTGTTGCCGCCGAAGCCGCCGGCAGCGTCAACCACGGCCTTGGCGTGAATCGTGTAGGAGCCGTCCTTGCCTTCGACCTTGACGCCCGTCACCTTGCCGCTGCGATCGGTGATGATCTTGGTGGCCTTGGTGTTCATGCGCATTTCGATGTTGCGGGCCTTGGCGGCAGTCCACAGGGTGCGGATGACTTCAGGACCGACGAGAGCACCGCCGGTCGGACGATGGGTGCGCGGGAAGCTGGCGCCGGCCATCAGGCCGACGTCGCGCAGGTCGCCGCCGAGGGCGAGCAGCCATTCAACGGAGGAGGCGGCACCGCTCACGAGCGTGCGGACCAGTTCCGGGTCGTTCTTCCAGTGACCGCCCTTCATCGTGTCGTAGAAGGCGATTTCAACGGAGTCCTTCGTGCCCTTGGCGGCTTGAAGAGCCGTACCGGCAGCATTGAGACCGCCCGCAGCGCGGATGGTGTTGCCGCCCACCATGGCCATCTTTTCAATGACCACGACCTTGGCACCGAGGTTCGTCGCTTCGACAGCGGCCGAAAGACCGGCACCGCCCGCGCCGATCACGGCGACGTCAACGGTGATGTCTTCTGCGGCCTGAACGCAGCCGAAGGCGGCTGCAACAGCCGTAGCGACCAGAATCTTTTTCATGAATGTTCTCCTCTGTGAAAAGATAGTGCTCACTGCCGCCGTGCAGGGGCTGAAGACCGGTCGGATCAATAGCAGGCGCGGGCGGCGGTGAAAGACGTGCCGCCGGCAGTCGGCCGGCGCACGCACGGCTAAGATATTAATGTAGTCGGCATCCTCCGGAGAAGTGGGATTTGTTCGGAGTTGATGCAGATCTGAAGAATCACCCGCCAATACACTTGGTTAAGGGCGAACTGCCTGCAGGAGAAGGAATTTCGGATTTTCCTGTTTCCTTCCGGAGTGTGCGGTTTCCCGAACGGAGTGTCGGGCGGAAAATGCTAAAAATCAAACGAACAGCGTGTTCGGCGCTTAGGAGAAACGCATGTTGGGGACCGAATTATTCAGCCGGCTGCTGGCTCAGGAACAGTTGGCTCTGCCGGACTGTCCGCCGGCGCTGCTGGAGAAAAGACTGCGGGAATCACTGCCTGTCTGCGCCCGGCTGACGGCTTGCGAGGACGAGGCCTATCCGGCGGAGCTGGCGGCGCTCGACGGACATCCCGACGTGCTGGTGTCGGCGGGCGATCTGTCGCTCACCGAGCGTCAGCTTCGCATTGCCGTGGTCGGAAGCCGCAATGCCGGAGAGGCGGATCTGCAGACGGCTTTCGAGACCGCACGCAGCCTCGCCGAGCGGGGCGCGGTCATCGTATCGGGGCTGGCTGCCGGCGTCGACCGGGCGGCGCACTCGGGCGCATTGTCCGCCGGGACGGCTCAGGGAACTCCGGGTCGCACGGTCGGGGTCATGGGAACGCCGCTTTCGGCCCCCTGGCCCCCCGTCAATGTCGATCTGGCCCGGCGGATGATGAGGGAAGGCCTGGTGATCTCCATGGCGCCTCAGGTGCGCGGACTCGATTTTACGGCTGAGGAACGGGCCGCGAGTCTGCGAAGCCGCAACCGCGTCGTCGCGGCGCTCTCCTGCGGCTCGCTGATCGTGACGGCGAAGGAAGGTTCGAGCACGCTCATCGAAGCGTCGCACGCGCTTTCGCTCGAACGACCCGTGCTGATCTGGAAGACGAACGTCGAACGCGGCGAGCCCTGGGCGGAGAAACTGCTGATGACTTCCCCCTGCGATCGAACGGGGCGGACGCTGGTTCATGTCGTGGGCAGCGCGGACGACATTGAGCGGGCGGTGTCGCCCTGGGTCAACGTCTGGTGGCTCTAGAAATTCCCGTCATCAGCAAAAAGGCCGCTCGTTTCCGGGCGGCCTGATGTTCAGACGATCACATTTTCCGATTTTAGTCCTACCGCCGGAATGCGGCATCTCAAGAAACGGGCTTTGCTGACGGAGGGCAAAGGACGGCCAAACTCTTTTTCGGTTCCGGATTTCGCGCTTAAGATGGTCGAAAGCAGGCTTTCGCGCTCCTCTCTCTCTCTCTCAGAGCGCCCGCACTGTAACATCACCTCCTGGCTCGGTGCGGCGCCGCTCGCGTCAGAAAGCTTGCTTCTTTCCCGCAGTGTGGCAGGCCTCCGCCTCTTCCCGTAGCCGCACTGCGGTTTTTTTTCGTCGGCCGCCGGCAGTCTGTCGACAGAGTGGGCCCTTTTTCAGGTTTTGAGCCGGCGGGCGCTAAGATGGGGCCCTTAAAAAGAACAAATTCCCCTCGTTTCAGGTGTTTTTATGGATCCCGCCCTCTGGCTTACCTTTGCGGGCGCAAGCCTAGTGCTTGCCGTTGCGCCCGGACCCGACAATCTTTTCGTGTTGGCGCAGAGCGCCGTCTACGGCGTCAGAGCCGGTCTCACGGTCGTGCTCGGTCTCTGCACCGGTCTGGTCGTTCAGACGATCTGCGCCGCCTGCGGCGTCGCGGCGGTTGTCGCCGCCGTGCCGGCGCTGTTCTGGGGCATCCGCATCGCGGGTGCCTGCTATCTCATTTACCTCGCCTGGATGGCCTGGACGCACGCCGTGTCCGACTCGGAAGGCCCGCAGGGGACGGCGCTCACCGGCATGGCGCTCTGGCGGCGCGGCGTCATCATGAACATCACGAACCCGAAGGTTCAGATCTTCTTTCTCGCCTTCTTCCCGCAGTTCGTCAAGCCGGGCACGGAAGGACTGGATCTGATCATTCAGATGATCATTCAGGGCGTGACCTTCATCGGCGCCACGCTGATCGTGTTTTCCGCCGTCGCCTGGGGTGCAGGCGCACTGGCCGATCGCATGAGAAGTCCGCGCTTTCAGCTCTGGCTCAACCGGACGAGCGCCGTCATCTTCCTGATGCTCGCCGTGTTTACCGTTCTGTCCTGAAGCACCGGACGCTCCCGACGTACAAAAAAGCCCCGCTCGGCGGGGCTTTTTTGTACTGAAGAAACCGAAGATCACCAGCCTCTGACGGGGCCGCGCGTGAAGAAGGCGAATTCGCCGGCGCTGTGCATCGTGCTTTCAGGACGGCCTTCGCAGGTAAAGAGACCGTTTTCCCAATAGCGTTCGTCGACGCGGGCGGCGACCGGTTCGCCGACCAGAATGCCGGTGCGGGCCAGCAGATCGGGTTCCGTGAGCCGGCATTCCAGATGCGCCAGCGCACCGCCGACCAGAGGCACGGGGAGCGCTTCGCCCTCGAGCTTCTCCAGCCCGCACTTCACGAACTTGTCGCCGACCTCCCAGCCGTGGCAGCAGCCGCTCGCGAGCAGCTTCTTCTGAAGCGACGTGCCGGGAACGGAAATGCCGAACACGCCGGTGGCAAGAATGTTCTTCGTCGTCGTGTGGTCAGTCATGAGCGAGGCGGTGACGACGGCGGGAGCCATGCCGTGGAGCATGTTCCAGGCATTGGCCATCGCATCGTCGACGCCGTCGGCGCTGCGGGAGGTGATGAAGACGCAGGGACCGCCCGTCAGGGCGGAATAGATCTCATTGAGGGAAACGGAAATCAGCATGAGGATTTCGAAGCGAAAGGAAAAAGCGGCGGACGGTTCTAAAGCCGCCTGCGCCGCCTGAGGGATCAGAGATTGTGTTCGAGGAAATCGCGAAGCGCAGAGGGCGTCTTCACCTCGACGATGCTGTCGACGGTCTTGCCGGCCTTGACGACAACTATGGTCGGAATGTGCTGGACTTCAAAGTGCTGGACGACCTTCGGATTGTCTTCCGAATTGCAGCGGGCGAACACTGCACGGTCGGCGTAGACGCCGGCGAGCTG
>JAXEEN010000073.1:0-4054 GCA_034104065.1 Sutterella sp. | reverse complement strand
GGATGCCGGGCATGGGCGCCACTTTGCTCTTCCAATCAGAAAGAAGAGAAAGATGCACGCCGATCCCGGCGCCGACGCAGGCGCCGACGTCCCTGCGGATCAGCTCGGCGGCGGCTTCGGGAGAAGCGATCACCGTCTGCGTCAGGCTGCCGATGTAGAGCTTGAGCGACTTCGACTCGACGATGCAGGGAGACGAAGCGGGGACATGGATTTCCCCGGCGGCGGCCTGGGGAATGCCCCGCTCGTTGATCCAGGTGATCTCGTAGAGACGCCAGATGTCCATTCCCCTGAAGTCCGACATACCGACCGAATCTCGGCCGAGCGAACGGGGAATCGGCGTCAGAAGACCCGGGTTGTACGTATCGACGTAGTCGGTCGTTTTGCCGAGAAGCGTATTCTGAGGGGCAGCGGACATCGTTACTCCTATAAGGCTGGGACGAACAATTATAAGAAGGAAACCGCCGGGCGGTCTTAAGAAAAAGAAAAGCCGTCAGGCGTCCGACAAAAGCTCAGCACAAACCGGGCACCGCCCCGCATATAAAAAAAGAGACTGTCGCGAAGAACAGTCTCCCTTTCGCACGGAAGGCAGACCCTGCAGGTCTGCCCGTGCCGGCCGATTTACTTGACGGCGGCCTTGAACTGAGCGCCGGCGGTGAACTTCGGAGCCTTGCAGGCCGGGATCTTGATGGATTCGCCGGAGCGCGGGTTGCGGCCCGTACGTTCGGCGCGTTCGGAAACGCCGAAGGTGCCGAAACCGATCAGACGAACTTCATCGCCCTTGGCGACCGTTTCAACAACGGCAGCGATAAAGGCATCGACGATCTTGCCGGTTTCGGCCTTGGAAGCACCGGACTTGGCGGCGATGGCATCAATGAGTTCGGACTTGTTCATTAGTATCTCCTAATTGGGTTGCTCAACCCTCAGTTAAAACCTGGCGCCCCATCGCCGGAATAGAGTGCGGAAGGCGGCCGGTGCGATATCGGACTGACATTTCTCCATAACGGCCCGACGAATCCGCGAAAGGCCTGAAAAGACGGGCAGGAGAGGGATATCAGCTGACGAGGAGAGACTATAAGACATGACCTGAACGGCGGCCATAGTCCTAAAGAATTACCTCTGTTGATATATAAAATTCAAGCTTTCAGCGCTCAGCGCCGCAGGAAGCCGCAGCAGCGGACGGTTCGGTGAAATTTCTGTCGGTTTTTGCACGAAAATTAAGCATCCGCAGGGGGAAAACGGCGGGGAAAACGGCTGAAAACCGTTCTCCCCTAAGCCTTTCGGCATCATCGGCCCGAGCGGAGACATGCCGGAGTAATTGCGGCTTTTATGATTCAGGTCAAAAAACACTCAGCAAATACGCGGAAGCTGTTCTCCGGCCAGCCAGTCGACCGTCCGACGTCCGCCGAAGACCGTCGTCATTTCGACGGCGGCCGCGGGGACGGCGCCCGAATCGTCGATCCGTCCGATCTGAACGGCCATGCTGCCTTCAGGAAATGATCTCATTGCCGCCAAGGCGGCATCCGCCTCGCTCTGAGGGCAGATGACGATCATTTTTCCCTCGTTGGCGGCATAAAGCGGATCGAGCCCCAGAAACTCGCAGGCGGAAGCCACTTCCGGGCGCACCGGAATCGATGCTTCGTCGAGCAGAATGCCGACGCCGCTCTGGGAGGCGATTTCATTGAGCGTGGCTGCGAGGCCGCCGCGGGTCGGATCGCGCAGCACGTGCACGTCGGGCGCCGCCCGGAGGACCGCCTCGGTCATGGCGGCGAGCGGCGCGGCATCGCTTCGCAGGGCAGTCTCGAATCCCATGCCTTCGCGCACGGCGAGCACCGCCGTTCCGTGGTCGCCCATCGTGCCGGAGACCAGCACGGCGTCGCCCGGCCGCGCCTCCCGGCCCGAAATCGGATGCCGGGAAATCCGTTCTCCGACGCCGGCCGTGGAAATGTAAAGTCCGTCGCCGTGTCCGCGCTCCACGACCTTCGTGTCGCCCGTCACGACGGCAACGCCGGCCTCCCGGGCCGTTTCTGCCATGCTTTCGACGATGCGGTCGAGTTCTTTGAAGGGAAAGCCTTCCTCGATGATGAAGGAGGCGGCGATCCAGAGCGGCCTCGCGCCGCACATGGCGACGTCGTTGACGGTCCCGGCGACGGCGAGGCGTCCGATGTCCCCGCCCGGGAAAAAGAGCGGCCTCACGACGTGCGCGTCGCAGGACATGACGACCGGCGAAGCAATCGGGGGCATCACGGCGCCGTCGTGACCGAGATCGAGCCATTCGTTCGTCAGATGACGGGCGAAGATTTCCGCGATGAGCTGATTGGTGGCCCGGCCGCCCGCCCCGTGGGTCATGTCGACGGTTCCCGACTCCAGATCGAGTTTTTTCATGTAGTACTGAGACATGATCGTTTCCTCATTCAGGCAGAGACCCGACGGTGCCGTCCGTAGCTGAAGGCCGCCGCACAGGCGCCTTCGCTCGACACCATGCAGGCTCCGACGGGATTGGAGGGATTGCAGACGCGGCCGAAAAGCGGACAGTCCGCCGGTTCCTTTTCTCCTCTCAGAATCTCTCCGCAGGCGCAGGCACGATTGTCCCGCACGCGGGATTCAGGCATCTCGAAACGCTTTTCCGCATCAAACCGGGCCCAGTCGTCCGCCAGTCTGAGCGCGGAGTCGGGCACGGCGCCGAGGCCGCGCCATTCGAAGCTCCTTCGCAGCGTGAAGACTTCGCGCATCAGCGTCTGCGCGGCGACGTTGCCCCCGCGCGTCACGGCACGCGTGAATTCGTTTTCGACCTCATGCCGTCCGTCGTTGACCTGACGCACCAGCATCAGAATCGCCATCAGCATGTCGACGGGCTCGAAGCCCGCCACGACGACGGGCAGGCCGTTCTTCTCGGCAAAGGGCTCGTAGGGACGCGTGCCGATCACGGCCGATACATGAGCGGGACCGACCAGACCGTCGAGAACCGGCGCGCCGGGACGATCCGCCGACGTTTCGAGAATATGCCTCATCGCAGCCGGCGTCAGCACGTGATTGCAGAACACGCTGAAGTTCCCGGCATTCCGGCGTTCGGCCGCCTTCAGAACCGCCGCCGTGGGCGGCGTGGTGGTTTCAAAGCCGATCGCGAAGAAGACCGTTTCGCGTTCCGGATTCTCGGCGGCGATGCGAAGCGCATCCGCGGGCGAATAGATCATGCGGATGTCGGCGCCTTCGGCTTTCGCCCGAAAGAGCGACAGTCCCCGGCCGGCCGGCACGCGCATGGTGTCGGCGTACGTGCAGAGAATCACGTTTTCTCTGAGCGCGAGCTCCCGGGCCATGTCGATGCGCGAGACGGGGAGCACGCAGACCGGACATCCCGGACCGTGAATCATCTTCACATTGGGGGGAAGCAGATCCGAGAGCCCCCATCTGGCGAGCACGTGGGTATGTCCGCCGCAGAATTCCATGAAGCGGTAGCTGCGGTTCGGATCCGCCTCGCCGGCAATCGCGCAGGCGATGCGCCGCGCATCTTCGGGATTTCGGAATTCGTCGACGTATTTCACCGCACGGCCTCCTGAATCGGCTCGGCGGCGCCCGCAGCCTTCAGCGCGGCAATGGTTGCCTCTGCCTCCTTTTCATCGATGCGCGTCAGCGCGAAGCCGACGTGAACGATCACCCAGTCGCCCGGCTTCGGATCCTCGATGAGCGAGACGTCGACGGTTTTCTCGATGCCGCCGACGGCGCATCTCGCCGTGCCGTCCGCAGCCGTGCTGCGGATCTGTCCCGGTACTGCCAGACACATGATCAAATCCTCCTTTGATATTCTCCGCCGTTTTCACTCAGCAGTTCTCCCCGCCATTCGTAGACGGTTTTTCCGGCGCCGTACGCCGATGCCGCCAGCCAGGCCTGACCGAGTGCCAGTCCGCCGTCTCCCGGCGGCACCGTCTCGGGAATCCTGGGATCGAGTCCGGCTTCACGAAGTCCCGACGACAGCACGCGGGAAAGCGTTCTGTTGACGAGGCATCCGCCCGTCAGCGCGACGACGGCGCTCGTTTCGGGCAGCAGACCGCCCTCGGTC
>JAXEEN010000072.1:0-4229 GCA_034104065.1 Sutterella sp. | reverse complement strand
TCGCAGGCAAGACCCGCCGCATAGGTGACGGCATGCTGTTCGGCAATCGCCACGTCGCGGTAGCGTTCCGGAAAGCGCTTTTCAAATTCCACCAGCCCCGAACCCTCGCGCATGGCCGGCGTGATGCCGTAGAGCCGCTTGTCGCGGGCAGCCGTGTCGCAGAGCCAGCGGCCGAAGATTTCGGTATAGGTCGGCTTTGAGGACGGCTTGGACGCCAGACCGACCGCCGGATCAAACGTACCGACGCCGTGGTAGGCGGTGGGATTGCGCTCGGCGGGGGCGTAGCCCTTGCCCTTCTGCGTCGCCACGTGAAGCACGCACGGCGAATTGAGTCCGCGCAGATTGCGGAGCACCTCGACGAGACTCACCACGTCGTGCCCGTCGACCGGACCGTAGTAGTTGAGGTCGAAGCTCGAGAAGATGCCCGAGGGAGGACTGACGAAGTTGATCGCCTGACGCTCCATGCGCTTGGCGATGTCCCACAGACCGGGCACGGGCTTGAGCATTCGCTTGGAAATTTCCCGGGCGCAGGTGTAGGCGCGCGTCGAAACGATCTTGGCCAGATGGTTGGACAGGGCCCCGGCCGGCGGGGAAATCGAGCAGTCGTTGTCGTTGAGGATGATCAGAAGCTTCACCCCCTCCTTCCAGACGCCGGCGTCGTTAAGGGCTTCGATGGCCATGCCGCCCGTGAGCGCGCCGTCGCCGATCACGGCGATGTGCCAGCGGTCGCTCTTGTCCTCCAGACGGGCTGCGATCGCCATGCCGAGGGCGGCCGAAATCGAGGTGGAGGAATGGGCCGTGCCGAAGGCGTCGTAGGGCGACTCCGTTCTCTTCGGAAAGCCGGAAATGCCGTTGAGCTGGCGCAGGCCCTTCATGGCGTCGCGCCGGCCGGTCAGGATCTTGTGCGCATAGGCCTGATGACCGACGTCCCAGATCAGACGGTCTTCGGGCGTATTGAAGACCATGTGAATGGCAATCGCGAGCTCCGTGGCTCCGAGAGAACTCGACAGATGACCGCCCGTCTTCGAGACGGAATCCACCATGAACGCGCGGATTTCACCCGCAAGCTCAGGCAGCCGGTGGACGTCGAGTCTTCGGAGGTCGGCCGGCGATCTGATGGTGTCGAGAATCGGGTACTGCGTCACTGGGAAGCCTTCAGTCAGAATAAGAGGACGCCGCCCGCGATAATCCGCAGACGGCACTCAAAATTTTAGCGTTTAATGGGAACGTTCGACGACAAAATCCGCGATCTGCCTGAGACGCAGAAGCGCGTCATCCGACACGGTCGGATCGCCTGCAACAAGGGCGAGCGCCTCGTTCGCACGGTCATGGAGCGCCTTGGCGCGCGCGCGTGCGCCGTCGAGCCCCAGAAGCGACACCCAGGTGGGCTTGTCGTCCTTTTCGTCCTTGCCGGGCGTCTTCCCGAGCGTGGCCGCGTCCTGCGTGCAGTCGAGGATGTCGTCGACCACCTGGAAGGCCACGCCGAGTGCATCGGCATAGGCGGCAAGACCCGCTCTGGCGCCGGGACCGAGCTTCTCCCAGTCGCCCGCCTGGGCGCCCATCAGCACCGCGGCAAGAATCAGCGCGCCGGTCTTCATCGCCTGCATGCGAAGAAGTTCCGTTTCACCGGGCTCGGCGCCGACCATCGCCAAATCAAGCGCCTGACCGCCGCACATGCCGCGCACGCCGGCCGCCCGGGCCAGCGTCGCCGTGAGGCGCTTCACCGTTTCGGCATCCTCGACGCCCGCCAGCACCGTAAAGGCTTCGGTCTGCAGGGCGTCGCCCGCCAGCATCGCCGTCGCCTCGCCGTAGCGCACGTGCACCGTCGGCTTGCCGCGGCGCAGCGTGTCGTTGTCCATGCAGGGCATGTCATCGTGAACGAGCGAATAGCCGTGAATCATCTCCAGCGCCAGCGCCGCCCGGTCGAGCACCGGACCGGAGGCGCCCGTCACTTCGCCCGCCGCATAGCAGAGGAGCGCACGGATGCGCTTGCCGCCGCCGAGCACCGCGTAGCGCATGGCGCCGATCAGCTTCTTGGGCTCGCGGCCCGTCTTCGGCATCTCGGCATCCGCGTACCACTCGAAATGCTTGGCACGCTCCCTGCTCCAGAGCTCGAAGCTCGGAATGTCGGATTCAGTCATTTGCTTCTCTTCCTGTTGGCAGCCGGTCTTCAGTTCCCGGCGTCGGCGTCCTCGCGTTCGGCCGACCCGCGACGTTCCTCAATGGTGATGCGGGCTTCCTCGAGTTCGCGGCGGCAGCGCTTCAGAAGCGCCGTTCCGCGTGCGTACCCCGCAACGCTCTCCTTGAGCGTCGCCTGACCGGAAGCCATGGCGCCCGTCAGAGCTTCAAGCTCCTCGAGCGCTTCTTCAAAAGAGAGTTCTTCGACGGGTTTGAGTTCAGTCATCATCAGCCTCCCGCGTTCCGGACGGCCCGGGCACGGGCACCGGCCGGAGCAGCCGGATCGGATTTATTTTGTTCCGTATAAAAATCATTTTCGCCGAAAAACACCGCCGGATGACGCCGGCGCCGCTTCCGGCGCATGATTTAAGCATTGTACCCAAGCGTTCCTGAACGGCGCCTTAGTGTTTTGTTGCTGTACGATAGTCGTTTCCATTCTCCGCCGAACCGGACATGACCAAAAGCCTGTGGATGCTTCTCGCATCATTTCTCTTTGCCCTGATGGCCGTCTTCACCAAACTCGGCGCATCGGACTTCGGCATTTTCGAGCTCGTCTTCTACCGCTCGCTCTGCGGCGTGAGCTGCATCCTGGTCTGGAGCCGTCTGAGGCACATGCGGCTCGCCACCGCCAACGTACGGTCGCACTTTCTGAGAAGCTTTCTCGGCACCTTCGCACTGACGATCTGGACCTTTTCGCTCGCGCATCTGCCGCTCGGCACGTCGATGACGCTCAACTACACGAGTCCGCTCTTCATGACGCTGATCGTGATCGGTCTGGCGCTTCGTCAGAGAAAGGCCGTCAGCCTCAAAACCGCCGCCGCGGTCTTCCTGGGCTTTTTCGGCGTCACGCTGGTGCTCAACCCGGAACTGCGGTCGGGTCAGGAACTCCCCGCGCTCGTCGGCCTCTGCTCGGGCCTCTTTTCGGCGCTCGCCTATTTTCAGATCAAGCAGCTCACGGCCATGCGGGAACCCGACTGGCGCATCGTCTTCTACTTCACGCTCTTCGGCACGGTGTGGGGCTTTGCCGGACAGTACCTGGTCGAGGGACACTACACGCCGCTCACGGCCGAAAACGTGCCCGCACTGCTGGGCATGGGGCTCTGCGCGACGGGCGCGCAGCTCGCCATGACGCGCTCGTGGGGCTCGGACAATCTGCTTCTGACGAGCGCCTTTCAGTATTCTGCCATCATCTTCGCGGCGGTATTCGGGCTTGCCGTCTTCGACGATCCGATCACGCCGGGCGCGGCGGCCGGCATTGCCGTCATCATGACCGCCGGCGTCTGGGCGACGCTTCTCAACCGGCGTCCGAAGCGCTGAGGAGAAGTCGATCAGTCGTGCCGGTGGATCTCGGCATGCGGCTCGGCCCCCTGCACTTCATGTTCGTGATCATGCCCGTGGCCGTGATCCGTGCCGAGAATGGCCGCGCTCAGCAGCACGCCGGCCGCAAAGAGCGCGAGCTGCCTCAGTCCGGCTACGCGGCTTTCTCGGTCGTGAAAGACTTCCGGCAGCAGACTGTGCAGGGTAATAAAGAGAAAGGATGCCGCCGAAACGACCAGCGCGTACGGCAGAATTTCCCGGCTGACGTTCACCGCGGTCCAGCCGGCCAGACCGCCGACCACCGCCATGGCGGCCGCCGCGGAACACCACCCGATCGCCCGTCCGGCCTTCATGCCGGCATTCTTCAGAATGACCATGTAGCCCGTCGCCTGAGGAATCTCGTGACAGACGACGGCGAGCGCAACGAGCCAGCCGGCGCGTCCGTTCATCATGAAGGTGCTGGCGATCAACACGCCGTCGACGAAATTGTGCATGCCCGCGCCCGCCATCATCACCATCGCTGCCGAACGGGTCCTGGCTTCGGCGGCCCCCGTTCCGTGCGCATGACCGCCGTGGGTCACCGCCCGTTCGAGCACCAGAAAGAGAAAGACCGTGACGAGCATCGCCATACCCAGGCCGTGCGCATCCGCCGCTTCGCTTTCAAACGCCTCCGGAATCAGGTGCGTGAGCGCGACGGCCGCCAGCAGACCGCAGGCAACCGCCAACAGTTCCTC
>JAXEEN010000071.1:0-3844 GCA_034104065.1 Sutterella sp. | reverse complement strand
GGAGGCAAGTCCGGTCAGAATTTCCGGTTCGCGTCCCGGCGAGTCCATCATCACGAGGCCGGGGACGTGCCGGCGTTCGCCGTAGCGGATCACGTCCCGGAACACGGCGCTGCCGGACTTGACGAGTGCGCCGAGCGACTTTTCCTCAATGGTGGTGAGACCGCCGGCGATGTTGCCGCGGGTCGGCTGGCCGCCCCGCATGTCGACGCCGATGGCCTTGGCCCGAGCCTCCATGTCGGCTACGGCTTTTTCAATAGCGTCGGCCGTCTTCTGATCGGCGGCGCGGCGGGCGGCGATGTGTTCGGCGCCCATGAATTCCGTCGTTTCGCCGATGATGATTTCGGCGCCCGCAGCCGCGAAGATGTCGGTCATCATGCCCGCGATCACGTTGGCGGAAAGGCCCTGGGTCGTGTCGGAGCTGCCGCACTTGAGACCGAGCTTCAATTTGGAGAAGGGCACGTCGACCGGTTCGGAGGCGATAAGGCTTCGCATCGATTCCACGATTTCACGCGCTTTGGCGAGCGTCTTCGAGGCGCCGCCGAGTTCCTGAATCACGAGGAGTTCCGCGGGCTTGCCGGACGTCTTCGCCTTTTCGAGCACTTCCTGAGACTGCACGCTTTCGCAGCCGAGGCTCACGTAGAGAACGGCGCCGACGTTGGGGTTGAAGGCGAGATTGGCCAGCACTTCGCTGATTGAGGAAATGTCGGGACCGGTCTGGCAGCAGCCCTGCTGATGGGTGAAGATGGCGACGCCGTCCATTTCGCCGAGCTTGAGCACGACGTCGTTGACGCAGACCACGCAGGCGACCACGGCGACGTAGTTGCGGATGCCCGCCGAGCCGTCCGGACGGGGATAGCCTTTGAAGGTCATTGCCGAGGCATCGACGACGGGTTTGCCGGTGAGAAGGGCGGACGTACGCTCGACCGCCACGCGGCCGGCTTCGCCGGCTTCTGTGCCGAGGTCGCCGCGGCCGCGGGTGCTCTTCACGTTCTGCGTATGCACGTGTTCGCCGACGGCGATGTCGGCGCTGGCCCGGCCGATCACTTCGCCGTACTTGATGATGTCTTCGCCGGCGCGGATAGGACGAACCGCGGCCTTGTGTCCGAACGGAATGTCGGAGAGCGCGGTGACGCTGCCCGTGCCGCCCTCTGCGGCGAAGCGGAGTTCATCGCCTTTGCTGCAGGGCGCCAGCAGGGTGACGGTATTGTCGGCTGGGGTAATAAAAAGTGAGTTGTATTTCATGAAAAAAACCTCCGGCGGCCTCGGCGGAAGAATTGGAAAAACAGCGGATCCGCGGATCTGAGCGTCATACAATCTTACGCGCATTCGGCTGCGGGAGAGGGACGGTGCCGTCGGCGAATGCTCGGAAAAGGCCCCGGCGGCACGGCGGATGAACGTCAGTTGATTTCGCAGGCGAATGTTTGCCGGTCCCGAGGTTTGCTAAACTCAAAAATTAGGGCGGGCGACCGGGCAGATGTTCTGCAGCGCCCGTCCGGCATTCACAGAGGACCATCAGCATGTCGGACCGAACAGCCGCTCAGGAGAAAAACCGCAGGAAGGCGGAGGAAAAGAAGCAGGCGCTCAGACGCCGGATCGCGGAGATGCTGCCGATTCCAGAAGCAGGCTGTCTCGATATTCTGCTCAGTCTGAAGACCCGTCTGCTGGCTGCCCGGGTGGCGGCCTCGCCGCTCGGCAGGGAGGATGCCGACATGATCCGCCGTCTGATCGCGGACATGGTGACCGTGACGGCGTCGCTCGACCATTTGGCCGTGCTTTTTGAGAAGACGGACGAGATCCGTGCGCTCGCGCACGACGCGACCGAAGCGCTGACGAACGCGGCCGCCTGCTGGAAGGCCGGCCGGAAAATCGGGAACGAGGATCTCGATGTGTTGGACGCCGCTGCGGATCTGCTGTACGACGTCCTGAAGGAAACCAAGGTCTCCGAGTACAAGGCCGTGCTGACGATCGTCGGCAGGGAACTCGCCCGCTGAGGCGAGGCCGGCCGACGGAACGTCAGCGGTTTTCCAGGCTCTGCACCCAGCGGAGCACTTCGGCCACGGGACCGATCAGGTCCCGCGGAATGTACGCGTTTTCCGTTCCTTCCGCATAGAGCGCACGCGCAAGCGGCACGTTGCGCATGATGGGGATGCCTTCTTCCTTGGCCACTTCGATCATTCTCTGCGCCAGGGCGCCTTCGCCCTTGGCGAGAATGACCGGCAGCGGCGTCTTGTCCTTGTCGTAGTCGAGGGCTACGGCGTAGTGCGTCGGATTCGTCACGAGTACCTTGGCCTTTCTGACATTGCTGACGGTGTTCTGGTTCATGAGTTCGCGGTGAAGCTGCTTGCGCTGGCTCTTCACCATCGGATCGCCTTCGCTTTCCTTGTATTCGCGCTTCACTTCGTCCATGCTCATCATGTGGTCCTGCGTCCACTTGTACTTCTGATAAAGATAGTCGAGCGCGGCGATCACGGCAAATGCGCCGGAGGCCATGAGCAGCAGTTCGCCGACGGCTTCGCCGATGAGCGACCACATCGAACTCAGGCCGCCTTTGGGAATGCCGAAGAGAATCGGAATGAATTTCTCAAGCACCTTCCAGACCAGAAAGCCGAGAACGCTCACTTTGATGATGTTCTTGGCGAACTCGAAAAGATTCTTCATCGAAAAGGTTTTCTTGAACCATTTCGTCGGACTGAGGTTTTCGAGTTTGGGCGTGGCGGCCTTGGGCGCGAAGAGCACGCCGGTTTCCGCAAGAAGAACGGCAAGAGCGACCGTCATCACCAGACCGACGATCGGTGCGACGATGGTGATGCAGCAGTCGATGACGACGTCGACGCATTTCGAAAGCGCTTCCGCAAACGGCAGATGCATGGCTGCAAACGGCGCCTCCACCATTTCCACGAGCGTTTCGTAGATGCTTTCGCCGTTGGTGACGGCATAGACGGCAAGCGCCAGAACGGTGGCGGCGGGCGCCAGGTCCTGCCCCTTGGCGACGTCGCCTTTTTCACGCGAATCCCTGACCCGTTTCGGGGTCGGCTGCTCGGTCTTCTCGCTCATGGTAGCAGCACCTTGAGCGAAGCCAGATCGACGTTGAACGCCAGAAAGCGCTGAGGCGCGTCGGTCATGAGAATGGCAAAGTAAAAGATGAGCAGGAACGAAGAGAGCGCGCTCTTAATCGGCATGGCGAGCACGTAGACGTTGAGCTGCGAAGCAAAGCGGTTGACAAGGCCGAGAGAAATGTCGGTCAGAAGGCAGGCCAGAACAACCGGAGCGGCCAGCAGGACCGTATTGACGGCGAGCTTGGCCACAAGCCCCCCGAAGAAGAAGGCCGATTCGGGATTGAGGAAGAAGGCCTCGGGAAGGAATTTCGTCACGGGCCAGACTTCGTACGTGCCGTAGACGAGTCCGAGGAAGGTGAGGAAGGACCCCGACGCGAAGAAGACGTAGGCCGTGCTTTGGAAAAGGAAGGAGCCGGTCGGAGACGACTGATCGCCCGA
Organism: Sutterella sp.; assembly: GCA_034104065.1. Lineage (GTDB taxonomy): Bacteria > Pseudomonadota > Gammaproteobacteria > Burkholderiales > Burkholderiaceae_F > Sutterella. The sequence goes on along the minus strand of JAXEEN010000071.1, from coordinate 350 downwards.
CAGCGGATCGGTTTCGCTGGCCATGCCGGCGCCGCGTTGGTTGTCGATGAAGAAGCCGGCGCTTTCGACGGCCCAGAAGATCATGCCGGCAAGCCACCCGATGAAAAATCCGATCAGGATCTCCTTGATGATCAGGAATCCGCTGGTGAGAAGCGAGGGCGAGAGGGCGGCGAGTTCTCCGAGCATCGTCGGATGGATCACGGTGTAGAGCGCCAGGACGACGGCCGAGCGTGCCGTCAGGCCGAGCACGTTGTTGCCCATGAAGGGAGCGACCATGGCGAAGACCATCAGCCGGGTCGAGCCGAGGATGAAGGCGTGAAAATGGACTTCAGGCGCGAACGAGCAGAGGT
>JAXEEN010000070.1:0-16794 GCA_034104065.1 Sutterella sp. | reverse complement strand
GGGTCCGGCGGCTTCTGTTCAAAACGGTTCCGAAGCGATGTTCGGCCGGCTTAGTTTTCGTTGTCGCTCGGCGTCAGGGCATGGCGCGCTGCCCAGGTCCACGGATTGGCGAGCCAGTCGTTGAGAATGTCCTTTTCGTCGCCGGAGAGCTTGCCGATTTCCACGGCCTTTTCAAGCACCTTGCGGAAGTCGATCATTTCGTGGCAGCGCACGTTTTCCTTTTCGAAGAGCTTGCGGGTTTCGTCGATGCCGAAGCTCGTGATCGCGAGGCAGTCGGTCACTTCGGCGCCTTCGGCCTTGAGGGCTTCAACGGCGGAGAGAAGGGAGAGACCCGTCGAGATGTGGTCTTCGATCAGAAGAATGCGCTTGCCCTTGACGCTGCAGCCTTCGACGCGGCTCTTGTTGCCGTAGGTCTTGGCGGACTGACGCACGAAGATGCTCGGACGGTTGAGACGGAAGGCGAGAGCGGCGGCGTGGGAGACGCCGGCGCCTTCGACGCCCGCGACGATGTCGAACTGAAGGCTGAGCTCAACCACCTTGGAGGCCATCGTTTCGAGGATGTCGCGCCAGGCTTCCGGGCAGGCCGTCAGAACGCGGTTGTCGACGTAGATCGGCGTGATGAGGCCGGACTTGAGGCGCATCGGGCGCTTCGTCAGGAAGGAAACCGCGCCGTTGTTGATGAGGTGTTCGGCGAGGATGTTGTCTGCGATGCTGGACTTGAACATTTGATGTATCTCTCTTCCTGATGAAAATTAAGCGATGCCCATTGCCTTGCGGCCGTTGATCGTGGCGATCTTGACGAGTTCGTCGAAATAGTCGAAGCGGCAGCCCGTGGCGAGCGTGGTCATTTCATGCCACATGTCGCCGGCGTTCCAGGGCACCATGGCGTCGCAGACGTTGTCGGTGCCGAGCGCGACGGTGACGCCGGCCGGAACGAGTTCGTCCACCGGGGTCATGGAGTTGTGCATCGGAACGATCTGTTCGGAGCGCGGCGTGTCGATCCAGGCGGTCGGACAGGCGATCATCATCACCTGGGCTTCGCGCATCAGAGCGTAGAGACGCTGACGGTAGGCGCGGGAGTGGGCGGCGATAGAAATGCCGTGAATGGCGACGACCTTGCCCTGCATGCCGTGCTGAATCGTCTTCTGGCAGAGCTGTTCGGTTTCGTACTCAAGGCTTTCGTTGAACTGGTCGACGTGGGCGTGCACCATCTTGCCGCGGCTCTTGGCCGTTTCCATGATGATGTCGAAGGCTTCGTCGCTCTTGCCGTAGTCGCGTTCGTCGCGCTTCGGGAGTGCGCCGATGATGTCGACGAGGTCGGCGCCGATGTCGAACCACTTGCGGGCTTCCGGATGGATCACGCCCTTGAGGGTCTGGTTGGCGAACTTGACGATCAGCTGATCCTGATAGTGTTCGCGGGCGCGCAGGCCGGCCTTGATGGCGCGGTCTTCGGACTGCGGGTCGATGTCGACGAACGTCGTCAGAGCGGTCACGCCCTGCGAAATCTGGTTTTCAAAGAACATCGAGAAACGGCGGTAGAAATCTTCTTCCGTCGAGTTGCGCTTGAGCGAGTCAAGAGCGTCCCACTTCTGCTGAAGGGTGCAGGTGCGGCGCATTTCAAGCACGTCCGGGCTGAGGGTGTATGCTCGGTCGGCGTGAGCATGGGTGTTGACCCAGCCGCCTGCGGCCTTGATGGCCGGTTCGATCATGTCGCGAATCGTCAGGGGGGCGTTTGGCGTAGACATTAAGAACATCTCCTTCGCGTTTTGCGAAAACTAATTGCCGTCAGTACTCAGGAAAAAGCCGCGGGCACAACCCGGTAAGGCGGGTGTCGTTCACGCGGCTAAATTGACAGCATGTTAAAGATCGAAAACAGGCCTGTCAAAAATAGACATGAATTGTTACATTATCGGCGCAGCCCGGGCTTTCGGAAACAATCGGCTCAATGCATTGGGCACGTAGGGAGACGGCGTCGGCTAGCGGTTTTCCGACGGCGGTTTCTTTGAGTACTTTTCCTGAGATTTCAATATATTGACCGTCGATAAACCGATCAAGACCAATTGTCGGCAAATGGGGACAATAGAGCGGCTGACAGGTCGGCGGCAAAGCGCTATGATGCGGCAGTCAGTGATGCCGGAAGCTGTTCGAGCCCGGAGGGCCGGACGCCCTGACGCCTTTACGATTTTTCAAGACAGACTTTTCAGGATTCTCCATGACTCAGATTCTTGATGCCCAGCAGCTGCGCCGTGAACTTCACGACATGCCGGAACTGGCCCTTCACGAAGTGAAGACCGCCGCCTACATCGCCGACAAGCTTCGTTCTCTCGGAATTGAAACCGTGACCAGCGTGGGCGGCACGACGGGCGTGATCGGCATTATCCGCGGCGACGAACCCGGTCCCGTCATGATGCTGCGCGCCGACATGGACGCGTTGCCCTTCGTGATCGACGGCAAGCCCTGCGCGATTCATGCCTGCGGCCACGACGGCCATTCGGCCATGCTGCTCGCCGCCGCGAGCCGCCTGGTCGGTCAGGTGAAGAAGGGCACGCTCAAGCTTCTTTTCCAGCCCGCCGAAGAAACCATTGAAGGCGCGCTCGCTGTGATCCGCTCCGGCATGGTTGACGACGTCGACATCGCGCTCGGCGCCCATATCCGTCCGGTGCAGGACCTGCCGCTCGGCTCCTGCTGCGCCGCCGTCAACCACACGTCCTCCACGACCGCCTACGTGACGATCGAAGGCCGCTCCTGCCATGCCGCCCGTCCGCATCTCGGCCGCAATGCGCTCGACATCGGCTGCGCCGTGGTTCAGGCCGTTCAGGCGCTCTGGCTCAACCCGGCCTCCGCCTGGAGCGTGAAGGCAACGCAGTTCCACGCCGATCAGGGTGCGACGAATTCCGTGCCGGCGCGCGCGAAGATCACCTTCGACATGCGCGCCTCGTCGAACGCCGACATGCAGGCGCTCGTCGACATGGTGAAGAACGCCGCCGAACACACCGCGCTCGCGCTCGGCGGCGAAGCTCATGTGGAATTCGGCGAATGCTGCCCGGCCGCCGAATACGACGACGATCTCGTTGCCGAAGTGGAGGAATCCATCCGCACGGTCGTCGGCGCCGACAAGCTCGCCAAGCCCTGCGGAGGCGGCGGCGAGGACTTCCACCACTTCAAGCTCCACAAGCCCTCGATGAAGGCGGCCTACTTCGGCGTCGGCGTCGGCGCCGAACCGGGGCTGCACAACGCCACGATGCATTTTGACGATTCGAAGCTCGTGCTCGGCGTCGATGTGTTCGTCGACATGGTCAGACGCCATCTCGGCTGATCCCCGTCAGCCCGCCTGATAAACTCCCGGTTTTCAGAAGTGAAGCCGGGAGTTTTTTCATGTTCGATCGGATTGTTCCGCTGGGTGTGCTCTATGAGGACGATGTGCTCGGGATCGTGTCGAAGCCCGCGAAGATGCTCGTTCACCGCACGGAAATCGCCAACGGGGACACCGTCTTTGCCGTGCAGTGCGCCAGGGAGACGTTCGGCAGAAAAGTCTGGCCCGTTCACCGGCTGGACCGAGGAACGTCCGGGGTGCTGGTCTTTGCCTTCGATCAGGAGACGGCGGGCGCGCTGGGCCGGCAGATGATGGCCGACGGCATGAAAAAGCGCTACGCGGCCGTCGTGCGCGGCACGATAGGCTCGCCGGTGCTCGTCCGGCATCCGCTGGTGCCGCCCGAGGATCCGTATCTTCGTCATGCGAAGCGTGAGGCGCAGGAGGCGGCGACGGTGTTCCTTCCCGCTGCGGCGGCCGAGGTGCCGGTGCCGTCAGGGCGCTATCCGACGACGAGGCTCTCGCTGGTGACGGCGGAGCTTCTCACCGGCCGCCGGCATCAGATCCGCCGGCATCTCAAATGGCTCGCCCACCCGATCATCGGCGACGCGACCTACGGCAAGGGCCCGCTAAACCGGGCGCTGGCGGCCTATTTCGGCGTTGAACGGCTGATGCTGCACTGCGCTCGCATGGCGTTTTCTCATCCGGCGACGGGCGAGGTCGTCGACGTTTCGGCGCCGCTGGAAACGGACTTCGGGGCCGTGCTCGACGTGCTCGGCTGGCGTCCCGCCTATGACGAAAAAGCCGGAAGGCCCTGGGAGGCGCTTCCGGCGGATATCGAGACGCTGAGCTGAAGGGTCAGCCGCTGCGGCGCTTGTCGAGACCGAGCTCGGACATGATGGTCGCCGAGATTTCCTCGATCGACTTCGTCGTGGAATTGAGCCAGCGGATGCCTTCGCGGGCCATCAGATTTTCGGCGTCCTGAATTTCCCGGCGGCAGTTTTCAATGCTCGCATAGCGGCTGTTCGGACGGCGTTCGTTGCGGATCTCCGAAAGACGCTCGGGCTTGATGGAGAGACCGAAAAGCTTCGTGCGAAGCGGAATCAGCGCATCGGGCAGCGCGCCGCGGTCGAAGTCTTCGGGGATGAGCGGATAGTTCGCCACCTTGATGCCGAACTGCATGGCCAGAAAGAGCGACGTCGGGGTCTTGCCGGAGCGGGACACGCCCACAAGAATGACGTCCGCTTCGTCGAGGCCCCGGTTGGTCTGACCGTCGTCGTGCTGCAGCGTGTAGTCGATGGCGGCGATTCGGCGGTTGTACTTGGCGTCGTCGCGGATGCGGTGGCTCTGTCCGATCGAATGCGCGCTCTTCATGCCGAGCTCCGTTTCGAGCGGGCCGACGAACTTGCGGAAGAGGTCGATGATGTGACCGCTCACGTGTTCGTTGAAGGTGCGCATGATGTCGGGATCAACGAAGGTCGTGAAGATGATCGGGCGAAGACCGTCTTCCTTTTCCACGCGGTTGATCCGCTGAGCGGTTTCGAGCGCCTTTTCGACCGAATTGACGAAGGGGATGCGCGTCTGATGGTAGACGAGGTCCGGGAACTGCGTCATGATCGAGTGCGCCAGCGTTTCGGCGGTAATGGCCGTGCCGTCGCTCACGATGAAGATCTGGCGGCATGCATTGCTCTTCGGAGAGTCAGTCATGGTAGTCCGTAAAGAGGAGGGGCGAAGACACTGATTCTAACGAATGTCCTCTTCGGCGAAAAGAGGCAATACTGATCAGACGCTCTGCTCGGCGATAAGTTTTTCCATTTCGCAGACGGCGTCGAGCACGTCGGCCACCTGATGGAAGAACACGGCGTCGCCCCTGAGGCGGAGCGCCTCGGAAAAGCCCGGCAGCCATCTGCCGGGATGCTCGGCGAAGAACTTCGCGGCGCCTGCCGTATCCTCCTTCAGAATGAGGACGGCCATGAAGCCGAGCTGCATGCCGAGATGGTCTTCGGGCACGCCGAGCAGACCGGCGGTCTCAAGACCGGCGTCGAGATAGGCCTTGCGGCATTCGAGCTGCGCTTCCTGGCAGAGGATCTGCTGCGGACTCGTCCAGGCGGACTCGCAGAGCGGCACCGTTTCGGCGCCGACGCCGAGAAAGAGCCTGGCGTATTCGCGCTCAAGTTCGACGGGCTTGGGTTTGGGCGTCACGAGGGCATGCTCGAAAGGCTTGCTGTCGGTGCCGAGTTCGGCGGCGAGCGCCGCGGCGGCGGAGAGCGCAGACTGGTAGCGGCGGACGGCGCCTTCGTCCTCGGGCCTGATGAAAAGCCCGGAAAGGGCGTCGAAGACGGACTGTCGGGCGAAATTCTGAAGCTGCTGAGTGACCACGGGATCCTCCTGGCGTGATGGTTCTGCGCCGTCCGGGTGCTTTCCGGGCGCGGCGCGCCTTTATATATATGCAGACGACCTCCATTGTAGCGGGTTGTCCCGTCCGAGCAATCCTTCGGATGCCGCCTGTTGAGGCTAGGCCGCGGCATCGGGCGGCTCATCGGCAGAGCAAAACCTGACTCAATATAAGGAATTCCTCAAAAAACTGTCAGTTCATCCGCGTTTTGAGCCCCAGAGCGCACGCCGAACAGGTAAAATCAGCCCCGAATTGACACACCGCCCAGGTTGATGGGCTTATGAGGACAAGCATGGTACAGGGTCGTTACGTATTCCCCTTTAGTCAGCTTCGCATGACCGACGTTGATCGCGTCGGCGGCAAGAACGCCTCGCTCGGCGAACTGCTCAGCCAGCTCACCAGCGCCGGCATCCGTGTGCCGGACGGTTTCGCTACCACGGCCGAAGCATTCCGCCTCTTCCTGCGCGAAGGCGGTCTGGAAGAACGCATTGCCGAACGTCTTGCTTCGCTCGACGTCGACGACGTCAAGGCGCTTGCGGAAGCTGGCGCCGAAATCCGCGGCTGGATTGAAGCGGCTCCCTTCCCCGCCGAGCTCGAAAAGGAAATCCGCGAGTTCTACGAATGGCTCAAGGACGGCCAGGAAGAAATCTCGGTCGCCGTCCGTTCCTCCGCCACGGCGGAAGACCTGCCCGACGCCTCCTTCGCCGGTCAGCAGGAAACGGTGCTCAACGTCGTCGGCATCGACGCCGTCTTCAAGCACATGAAGGAGGTGTTCGCCTCCCTCTACAACGACCGCGCCATCTCCTACCGCGTCCACAAGGGCTTCACGCACGCCGAAGTGGCGCTCTCCGCCGGCGTTCAGCGCATGTGCCGCTCCGACAAGGGCGCGGCCGGCGTGATGTTCACGCTCGACACGGAATCGGGCTTCGACCAGGTGGTGTTCATCACCGCTTCCTACGGTCTGGGCGAAACCGTCGTTCAGGGCGCCGTGAACCCCGACGAATTCTATGTCCACAAGCCCATCCTTGATGCCGGCAAGTTCCCGATCATCCGCAAGACGCTCGGTTCGAAGCTCATCAAGATGGAATTCGAATCCGACAAGTCCGCCGGCCGTACGGTCCGCACCGTCGACGTCTGCGATGAGGACCGTCACCGCTTCGCCATCACGGACGACGACGTGATCGAACTCGCCAAGTTCGCCCGCATCATCGAGAAGCACTACGGCCGTCCGATGGACATCGAATGGGGCAAGGACGGCATCGACGGCAAGATTTACATTCTTCAGGCCCGTCCGGAAACCGTGAAGTCCCAGCAGAACAAGGCCGACGTGCAGCTTCGCTACACGCTCAAGTCGAAGGGCCGCATCCTCTGCCAGGGCCGCGCCATCGGTCAGAAGGTCGGCATGGGCCCGGTGCGCATTGTTGAAAGCGCCGCCGAAATGGACCGCGTCCAGGCCGGCGACGTCCTCGTCACGGACATGACCGACCCCAATTGGGAACCAGTGATGAAGAAGGCTTCCGCCATCGTGACGAACCGCGGCGGCCGTACCTGCCATGCAGCCATCATCGCCCGCGAACTCGGCATCCCGGCCGTGGTCGGCTGCGGCGATGCGACGGAATGCCTGACGGAAGGCAGCCCGGTGACGGTCTCCTGCGCCGAAGGCGATACCGGCAACATCTACGAAGGCCTCCAGGACGTTTCCGTTGAGGAAGTCCAGCGCGGCGCGCTGCCGGAAATCCCGGTCAAGATCATGATGAACGTCGGCAACCCGCAGCTCGCCTTCGAATTCCAGGCGATCTCGAACAAGGGCGTGGGTCTGGCCCGTCTTGAGTTCATCATCAACAACAACATCGGCATTCACCCGATGGTCGTGCTCAACTACCCGAACATCCCGGGCGAGCTGCGCGATGCGGCCGAACGTCTGTCCGCCGGCTACGCCAGCCCGAAGGAATTCTTCGAACGCAAGATCGCCGAAGGCGTGGCGACGATTGCCGCCGCCTTCTATCCGAAGAAGGTCATCGTGCGTCTCTCCGACTTCAAGAGCAACGAATACCGCAAGCTGATCGGCGGCGCGCTCTTCGAACCGGAAGAAGAAAATCCGATGCTCGGCTTCCGCGGCGCCTCCCGCTACATCGCGCATCAGTTCGCCGAATGCTTCGCGATGGAATGCCGCGCCATGAAGTTCGTCCGCGACGAAATGGGCCTCACCAACGTCGAACTGATGATTCCGTTCGTCCGTACGGTGAACGAAGCCAAGCGCTGCACGGAAATCATGGCTTCGCACGGTCTGAAGCGCGGCGACAACGGCCTGCGCCTCAACATGATGTGCGAAATTCCGTCCAACGCGGTGCTCGCCGATCAGTTCCTTGAATACTTCGACGGCTTCTCGATCGGTTCGAACGACATGACGCAGCTCGCGCTCGGCCTCGACCGCGACTCCGGTCTCGTCGCCGCCAGCTTCGACGAACGCAACGACGCGGTGAAGGCGCTTCTCGCCATGGCCATCAAGGCCTGCCGCGCAAAGGGCAAGTATGTCGGCATCTGCGGTCAGGGTCCTTCCGACCATGCGGACTTCGCCGCCTGGCTGATGGATCAGGGCATTGAGTCGATCTCGCTCAACCCCGACACGGTCGTCGATACGTGGCGCCGTCTCGCCAAGTAACAGGGCGTTGAACTGAAACGAGCCCCGGCATTCCCTGCGGATGCCGGGGCTTTTCCGTGACCGACGCCGGGCCCGACGGATCTGCGCAGCGCACGTCGCTCTGTGCTAGATTGAGCCTGACATCCGGCAAGGTTGCCGGGCTTGTTTTTTGGGAGGAAGAGCCGATGGCGGTTTCTCCGGCTGTGGTCTGGTTCGTACTGGCGCTCGCCGCTGCGGGCGTCGAAATGATGATCGGTTCTGTCTATCTGCTTGCCGTGGCGGCCGCCGCTGCGGCGGCGGGCGCGGCGGCCTGGTTCGGTCTCACGCTCTCGTGGCAGCTGGCCGTCTGCGCGCTGGCGACGCTGCTCGGCGCCGTTCTGATCCGCACGCGCCGCAGACCGCAGAATGATCCCGCCGACGGTCTGATGGCGCTCGATGCGGGCCGCCGCGTCACCGTGACCGATGTGGCGGACGACGGCACGGCCGTCGTTCAGTACCGCGGCGCTCCGTGGACCGCTCGGGCCGAGACCGGCCGGCTTCAGCCCGGCAGCTGGCGAATTCTTCGCGTCGACGGAACGCAGCTCGTCCTCACGCCCGTCACCCCGTAAATCAATGTAGGAGAATCTGAGATGGTGCCTGTCAGCGGCTTTCTCGTTTTTACGCTCGTGCTGGCGCTCGTCGCCGTCCTTTTTGCCTGGCAGTCGATCAAGGTGGTGCCGCAGCAGACCGCCTGGGTGGTCGAGCGTCTCGGCAAATTCCACGCCGTGCTCAATCCCGGACTCAATTTCATCATTCCGTTCGTCGATCGGGTGGCCTATCGGCACTCCCTCAAGGAAATTCCGCTCGATACGCCGAGTCAGGTCTGCATCACCCGCGACAACACGCAGCTGACGGTCGACGGGGTGCTCTTCTTTCAGGTGACGGATCCGCAGCGTGCCTCCTACGGCACGTCCAACTACGTCGTCGCCATCACCCAGCTCGCACAGACGACGCTTCGTTCGGTCGTCGGCCGCATGGAACTCGACAAGACGTTCGAGGAACGCGACCTCATCAACAAGTCGGTCGTCTCCGCGATTGACGAAGCGGCGCTCAACTGGGGCGTGAAGGTGCTTCGTTATGAAATCAAGGACCTCACGCCTCCCGCCGTCATTCTTCAGGCCATGCAGCAGCAGATCACGGCCGAGCGCGAAAAGCGCGCCGTCGTGGCGTCGTCCGAAGGCCGCAAGCTCGAGCAGATCAATCTCGCCACGGGTGCCAAGGAAGCCGCCATTGCGAAGTCCGAAGGCGAGAAGCAGGCGGAAATCAACAAGGCCGAAGGCCAGGCCGCCGCGACGCTTGCGCTTGCAACCGCAACGGCCGAAGCGCTTCGCCGGGTGGCCGCCGCTACGAACGAGGAAGGCGGCATGAACGCCGTCAGTCTCCAGGTGGCCGAAAAGTACGTCGAAGCCTTCTCGCAGCTTGCGAAGACCGGCAACACGCTGATCGTGCCGGGGAACCTCGGGGATATGTCGACTTTGATCTCGTCCGCGATGAAGATCGTCGACGGCGTCAAGACGCAGAATCCGACGCTGCCGCCCAAGGCCTAAACGGCAGGGCAGGGCGACATCCTGAACACGGGCCCGCGCGGCCGAGGCATTTGTCCCGGGTGCTCGGGCCCGAATTCGTTCGGCCGTTATAATTGCCCCAATTGATCGGGCACGCGTTGATGCCCGCAACAGACTGAGACGACATAATGAACGATTCGACTTCCCGGTCGGGCGCCGTGGTGGCGCTCCCTCAGATTGCCGATCCGGCTGTCCTTGCCGACATTCTGATGTACAGCGCACGCGACGCCATTTACGTCATGATGACGGACGGCGATCCCAATGAATATGCGGGTATTGTTTTCGGCGTTGCCTCCATTTTTATGGGTCAGACCGATGCCATGGAACTTCCCGCCGGTTGGGATCCGAAGAAGGCGGGTGCCGCCCTTCGCGTGCAGATGGCCGACCTGCTTGCCGACATGCCCGAAGAAGATCAGACGGCCTTCGGCGACGACGAAAACCTCCTCGCACTTGCCGTCATGACGTGCTTCCAGGAAGCCGCCGCCATCGCCGAAGCCTGGGGCGAAACGAACAAGGCCGAAGACCCCAATGAGATTCTCAAGGGCGTGCTTCACGACGAACTCTTTGCCGCGCATTTCCGCACCTGGTCCGAAATGATTCTCGGCGACTACGCGCTCCCCGCTGCCGAAGGAAAATCCGATGACTGAAGAAAAGAAAACCGACGCCGCCGACGAAGCCAAGACCGCCGCTGAGGCGCAGCCTGCCGAACCGTTGGTACTCGGCGAAGACGGTTTTGAAAAGCTCCTCCTTTCCTGCGTCTGGGATGTGCTCAACCACATGCGCAGCGTAGCCATGAAGGCGATGACGGGCGACGAAGCGGCTGAGGCCGATGATGCGCTCGCACGCCATCTTGCCCGCACGCTGATGGACGAAAACGACGCCTGCCGCCTCAATATTCCGCTCAAGGGTGTGGCCCTCGTTGAGATGCTGAAAGTCCATGCGCCTGAAAAGTGCGATCCGTCGCATCTCCCGAAGGACGCCGACCCGAGCAATCCGCGTGCGGTGCTCGTGGGTGTGTGCCGCGCCTTCCTGCAGGACGTCTATCACCTCATCAACGAACTCGCCAAGCGCGACGACTTTACGCCTGATCTCCTGAAGACGCAGACCGAAGGCCTGGCCGCGCAGTGGGCGAATCTTTTCATCGGTCGCACCAAGAGCGACCTCAACTGAGGGGAGTAAGCCATGAGCGGATGCGGTCCCAACTGCGGGCGCGGCTGCTGCAGCGACTTCAGCTCGCGCGCCGAACGCCTGCCGAACCTTCTGAGCTGCGAAGTCACGGGCGGCATTTTTGCGGGTGCCATCCGCAATATGACGATGCGCTGTGCGCAGCAGCAGGCAGGCATGATGTCGGACGAAGAGTTCGAAGCGGCCAAGGACAAACTCGTGAGCTGGCTCGTGATCACCTTCTCGGGCGGCAACAAGCACTACGAAACGAACGACGAGTGGCACGAAAAGGGCGGTCTGACGGACTATCTCGCCGAAGCCTTTAAGTACCACGGTCACTCGGGCCGTCAGGTGCTCACGCATGCGGCTTCGCTCTTTGCGGAGGATGCCGAAAACCTTGCGCGCGAAATTACGCACCGCGGGGGGCTTTCGAGCCCCGATGCGCAGCAGGCGATCAACCATCTGGCCGGGATGTGGGGTCAGCTTTTTACGGGTGCCCCGCTCGATTTTGAGTCATTCGGCTGATTGCGTGTCGCACAGACCTGACTGCTAAATGCGCTTTTTGCACGGGTTTATACGGCAAACGGTGCCGTTGGGGCTTTTTGCCTGCTACTATTAACAACACGCAATGACAACGCGAAAGGCGGCGCACGAAGCGGTGTCGCCTTTTCCTTTTTTGAGCGGAGCCCCATTATGCTCAATTTCGACGCCCTTCAGAATTTTCTCCAGGTCCGCCCGAGTCTCGGCGCCGCCGGTCATCAGGACGACCTTGTTATTTCGCCGATGCGTTTTCCCGGTTCAACCGATCATGTGCGCGTTTACGTCCGTCCGCTCGGCGGCGGCCGTCTGCTCGTGCACGATGCGGGTGAAGCCGCTCAGCATGCTGGTGCCGTTGACGCGCTGATGCAGACCCCGGTCTGGGAACAGGTGCGCGCCGACTGGATCGACCGTGAAGTGTCGCTTGACGAAGAAAACCGTCTCTTTACCGTGGCTCATTCGAGCGAAAGCCTGCCCGACGCCGTTGCGCGCCTTTTCGAAGCCGAACTGCGCCTCGTCGCGCTCGGCCGCTTCCTCTCCGGACTTGCCGAGGACTGATCGTGAGTGACTATCGCCGCAGTCCGCTCGAAGAGCATGCGCCTGACCTGACGCGTCAGGTGATGGGTCGCCTTTCGCCCGAAGCCCTGCGTGCGCTGCACGCCGTCGCCGAGATGCGCAACCGCCCGGCCGAAGAGGTGCTCCGCGAGGAGCTTAAGGGTTACATTGCCGACAAGCTTCCGCCGATGCCCGACATCGAATACATCATCCATTCGATGGCGGAGCGCTTTTATGCGCTCGGTTATGCCTGCGGCACCGCCAAGCGTTTTCTGAGAAAACTGCGCGGCGAATAAAGACGAAAAAGCCCGGTCGAATGTCCTGTTCGACCGGGCTTGCTGTTTCCGGAGAGTGCGGAAAGTTTATTTGCCGAGCATGCCTGCCTTGAGCGTGTCGTCAATGGCCTTCTGACCGAGCCAGATGGCGAGAACGGCGTTGTAGAGCGCACGGCCGCCGCCGATGGCGGCACCGACGGGCTGACCGTTGAGGCTGACAACCGTGCCCTTGGCCGGATCAAAATCGAAGTCAACGAGGTCGTTCACCTTCACGTCGCCGATTTTCTTCATGAGCGTGCGAAGTTCGTCGAGTTCCTTGGCCACGGCCTTTTCGCTTTCAGGCGTGAGATTGGCCTTGAGACCGTCATCGAGTGCGCTGATAAAGCTTTCGCCCGACACGTCGCGAAGGAGACCGAGGCGCACGCGGGCGGCACCGGTTTCAGCCATGACGGCGGCACCGTCCTTGGCGGGGGCACGGGTGTAAAGGCCGGCGGCATAAACCTTGAAGAAGAGCTTCTTGCGAAGGCCGGCACCGTTCAGCGTCAGGGCTTCACCCGCCACGGTCGCTTCGGGCGCGTAGCTGATGGATTCTATCTGAAGAGTCTGGGCGGCATAAGCACCGGAAGCGGCAAAAAGCACCGCGAAAAGACCGGCGCGCAGCGTGCTGAGTTTCATCTGGGAATTCCGAAAAAATCTGTGTGGCGGGATGCTAGCACCGAGCGATCGAAAACGGGACATCCCGCATACGGTCCGAACGGATGATGCGCCTCAGTCGGCAGCCTTGGCCGCGGTCTTGGTCTGAAGGCGCGCAACTTTGCGGCGTTCGCGCATGACGCTTGCCGTTTGGAGCGCTACGGAGAGTGCAATCAGACCGACGCCCGCATAAAAGGACGGCCCGAGGTCGCGTGCTTCGCCAAAGAGAATCATCGCCAGGATGATCGAATACACGGGTTCGAGGTTGTAGGAGAGGTTGACCGTAAAGGCCGAAATGTGTTCGAGCGCCTGAATCTGCAGAATGTACATAAAGAGCGTGCAGAAAACGGCAAAAATCGGCAGATAGATGATGTCGGGCCACCCCGGGAAGAAGGGTTCGGGCGGCATCAGTGCGGTATAGACTGGAAGCGCGAGCGCCGAAAAGACAAAACCGCCGAGGAGCTGCCAGCTCCTCACCGTCACGCTCGAATACTTGGCGCGAAACCGCTTGAAGTAAATGGCGAGAAGCGCAGACGCCGCAGCGCTCGCCAGTCCGAGCATGATGCCGAAGCGGTACTGCGTGTCGAAGTGGAAGATGAGCGAAATCCCCGCCACCGTGACGCAGGAAAAGAGAAGTTCCCGAATCGAAATCCGCCGCCCGTTCATGAGGGGCTCAAGAATGGCCGTGAAAAAGCCGACCGAGGAAAAGGCGACGACGCCGATTGAGACGTTCGACGCTTTGATCGAGCCGTAAAAGAGCACCCACTGCAGCGCAAGCAGCGCGCCCACCAGCATGACCGCGATGCGGTCTTTGAAGGGAACGGGTTCGAGCTTTTTGGCAAGCGTCGCCCAAATCCAGAGACAGACGCCGGCAATGGCAATGCGCCAAAAGACCAACAGCCCGGCCGAGAGCGTCAGCAGTTTGCCGAAGATCCCGGTCCAGCCGGCAAGGATGATCGAAATGTGGAGCTCGATAAAGGCTTTTTTCACGGCAGAAAACGGAGTGTTAAATGAGCTTCATGATACTCGCGGTCGCGGGCGTCGTCAGGCAGGTCGCCTCCCTACGGGCTGATGAGATGGGAAAGCGGCAGTTATTCCCGAGAGACCGAAGCGACAAATTTGCGGTTTCGCCGCTGCCGTAAGACAAACCGATGCTTACCGAAGACGGCGCACCGGGTTCGGCCCGATGCCTTGCCGCTCACATCAACCCTCTTAACCGAACAGGATCTGCCATGTCCGTTCCGGCATCTTGGATGCCGGGGAGCATTCTGGTTTGCTTCCTATTGCGGATATCCGCGGTAGGAATGATGGAATCCTCGTCCAAACGGGCATTGCCCGATTTGGGCGGGGAGGTTCAACAAAAAGCAGGCATACGGCGTCAGCCGATTCTGAGGGGAGGCGTCCCGGAACGGCATATGTCAGCCCGAAAGCACGCTCCGGCAAAACCGACCTGAATCGGCCGTCAAGGCTGTTTAAAAGGGCTCGCCCGCAGGGCGTGGCCGCTTGGAACTAGGGAAAACCCTTTGGAAACTCAATTCCCTTTGCGAAGACGCACACAATAGGCGACAATCGAAGTGAAGAAGAGTCTGCAACAGAAAGAAAAAGTGTCAGACCCAGGCATAGCAGACGAAGGAGGCTTTATGAGGTTTCGTCAGACGTTTATCGCCAGAGTCTTTCTTATCACTGTCTTTTTGGTCTTCCTGGCCGCAGTGCTCAACGGCATGGGCTGGGCGATCGGCGGGATCTGTGAAGCCGGCGCCGACATCTTCCTGAAGTAAAGGCTCTTTACCCAATTCCGCATTCATTGTCGGTAGAAACAAAAGGCACCGAACTGGCTGGCTTCGGTGCCTTTTGCTTTATTGGGAAAACGAACGGTCAGTCCGTTTCGTAGCCGGCTTCACGCGCGAGATGGCGGTCGTCATCAACGGCACTGCCGCAGGTGGTGAGGAGATCACCGGTAATGGCACTGTTGACGCCGATCCAGAGGGCGCGGCGAACCGTTTCGGGCGAGAGGCGCATGCGGCCGCCGGCAAAGCGCAGATAGGCGGTCGGATTCACGAAGCGAAAGAGCGCCACGGTGCGCAGCACTTCTTCGTCGGAGAGGGGCGGCTGATGTTCCAACGGCGTGCCCGGAATCGGTGCGAGGAAATTGAGCGGAATGGAAGGAACATCCAGTTCACGCAGCAGCATGGCGAGCTGAGCGCGGTCGGCCATTGATTCGCCCATGCCGAAAAGCCCGCCCGAGCAGATGTCGAGCCCTGCGCGGCGTGCCGCTTTCAGCGTGGCAATCTTTTCGTCCTGCGTATGCGTGGTGCAGACTTTCGGGAAGAAGGCCGGTCCGGTTTCCAGGTTGCAGTGATAGCGCACAATGCCGGCATCCTTGAGTTCGCGAAGCTCTTTTTCCGTGAGAAGGCCGAGCGACGCGCAGAGTTCGATGCCGGGAACTTCGCGGTCTTTTTCGGCAAGCGCACGGATTTCACGCAGTTCGCGTGCCGAAAGCTTGCGTCCGCTCGTCACGTAGGAGTAGCGCGGAATGCCCAGTTCGGCCGCTTTGCGAACAGCGGCGCCGCTCTTCGTTTGGTCCACAATCGGAAAGACTTTCACGCCCGTGTCGTAATGCGAGGACTGTGCGCACCAGCGGCAGTCTTCGCCGCAGCGGCCCGATTTGGCATTGATGATGGTGCAGAGATTGAATTTTCGCGGGGCACGAATCCGCGTAATGTCATGAGCCGCCGCATAAAGCGCTTCGGCGTCAGGCTCCTCGGCAATCTGACGCGTTTCGTCGGGAGTCAGACTGAAACCCGCCAGCACGCGGTTTTTCAGTGTTTCAAGAGTGGCCATGAGGAGCTCCGTAAAAACTTGTGACAGGAAAAATCTAGCTGAGCGAAACAGTCTGAAACGTATCCTTTGACGCCGAGTGTGCAAGAAATCGTAAAGACGCCGAGTAAAACGTTGCCGGGACGGGCAGACCGACCGAAAAAACGTCGGGAAAAGAAAAGCCGCAGACGGCTCTAATGCGGAGTCTGCGGCGGAATAAAGCGGCTGTTACTGAGCCAGACGTTCGCGGCCGAGTCGGTCGGCCTTCAGAATGGCTTCGCGGTAACGGGCGCGGTCGGTGACCGAGGGCCCGAGACGCCATTCCGTGAGACCTTCGGCGGTGTCAAGGAGCGTTTCGAGTTCTTCGTCCTTCGTGATGCCCACCTGCGCGAGCGTGACGGGAAGCTTCAGGTCGACGTTGAAGTCAATGAAGGTTTTGAGGAGCTCATCCTGACCGTCGTAGGCGAGAAGCACGAGGTTGCCGAACGACACCACTTCGCCGTGCAGATGCGCGTGACCGGAGGGCAGCGACATCGACGCGTTGTAGAAGCAGTGGGCAAGCGACGAGTTGTAGTAGTACTCGGTATGCGTGACGAGGTTCGAAACGACACCCGTGGAGACGATGATGTCAAGCACCGTTTCCGTAAAGGCTTCGGTGGCCTTCTTGGCGCGGAAGTCTTCAAGCGCCGCCTTGCCGAAGGTGAGAATCGGATCCTGGCAGGCGCGGGCGAGCTGCACGCCCAGAAGCGGCGTGTGCGAGAGCTTCTTGCCGCGGGAGGTGTAGAGCACCTCAATCTGCTTCG
>JAXEEN010000069.1:0-15732 GCA_034104065.1 Sutterella sp. | reverse complement strand
AGTATTCTCTACGAGCTGGCCAGAAGAAAGCCTGGCGTCAGTCCCATCGAAGCGCCCTGCAGGCCGAGAAAATCCCGACGCAGAGCTCAGTCCGACAATCCCGCATGATTCACCGCAGACACAAAAGCCGGCTTCGTTTCGCCGGCTTTTGTGCATTTTCAGTGTAGGAACCTCAGTCCTTAAAAAGCTCGTGGGCAAGCTTCATCGGACAGAACTTCGGTCCGCACATACTGCAGAAATGCGCCTTCTGCGCAGCTGCTCCCGGCAGAGTTTCGTCATGAAATGCCCGGGCTCTGGCGGGGTCCAGCGACAGCGCGAACTGATCCTGCCAGCGGAATTCGAACCGGGCGGAACTCATCAGATGATCGCGAAGCACGGCCCCGGGAATGCCGCGGGCGATGTCGGCAACGTGCGCGGCAAGTCTGAATGCCGCCATTCCCTCCCTGACATCGGAGGCATCCGGCAGACCGAGATGCTCCTTCGGCGTGACGTAGCAGAGCATCGCAGTTCCGGCCGCGCCGATGATGGCGCCTCCGATGGCGGCGGTAATGTGGTCATAGCCGGCGCCGATGTCGGACACCAGCGGTCCCAGCGTATAGAACGGCGCATCATCGCACCATTCGCGCTCATTGACCTGATTAAGTTCAATGCCCGGAAGCGGAATATGCCCGGGGCCCTCGATCATGACCTGCACATTGCGCTTGCCCGCTTTGCGGTTGAGTTCTCCGAGGGTCCTGAGTTCGGCGAACTGTGCGCAGTCGTTGCCGTCGTAAAGCGAGCCTGATCTCAGCCCGTCTCCGAGAGACAGCGTTACGTCGTAATGGGCGGCAATATCCAGAATCTCGTCGAAATGCTCGTACAGGAAGTTTTCCCGCCCGTACTCCTTCATCCACCGAGCCATCATGCCGCCTCCGCGGGAAACGATCCCGGTCATCCGCCGGCGCGTCAGCTCAACATGATCCAGCAATAGTCCGGCATGAATCGTCATGTAGTCGACGCCGGCTTTCGCCTGTGATTCCATGACGTCTCGGAAGATTTCCCAGGACATGGCCAAAGGATCTCCGCCGGCGCGTTCAAGCGTTTCATAGAGCGGAACAGTGCCGACCGGTACGGGAGAGCCGCGAAGAATCATTTCACGCGTCTCAGTAATGGCTCGGCCCGTAGACAGGTCCATCACGGTATCCGCGCCTCGAGCGAGCGCTTCCTGAAGCTTGCGCCCCTCTTCGCGCCAATCCTTCGAGGTTGCCGAGGTGCCGATGTTGGCATTCACCTTGGTGGTGAAATGACGGCCGATGATCGTCGGTTCAAGCTCCGGATGAGTAAATGCCGCGGGGATGACGGCCTGACGAGCGGCCACTCGGAGCCGCACGCGCTCCCCGGTCCAGGGCTCGTAACGCTCCAGCCAGGGAGCAAGCTTCTCCTGAAGCGACCGGTTTCCCGTGGCTTCGAGAGACCTGACAAATGCCTCAAAGCCGGCATTTTCACGTGCGGCTGCGTAAGACATTTCCGGCGTCACCTCGCCCGCACGCGCAGCCGCGAGCTGAGTAGGACTGCCCGGAGCGGGACGGGCCCGCCTGGGAAGCGAAACCTCGGCACCGGCGCCTTCGGCGCAGTACGCGCCGGTCAGATCGGGAATGAAGAAATCCGGATTTTTGCCGCCGCCGAAGCATGCCGGCGTATCGGTCAGCACGATGCGGCGAAGCGGAACATTTTCGCCGGCTTCGCTGGTGACGTAGGCACGCTCCCCCGACGGCTTGAGCTCGGGGTCGGAATAGAAGAAGTTCTGCATGATCGCGCTCCCAAAAGTGAGACAGGCGCGACCGGCGAAGAGAAATGACGCGAGGATGAATAAGACCTGAGCAGGCCCTGATGTGAAGCGGCGTTTCCCGACGCAGGTCCTAACCTGATCCGGTGCGAAGGGTGTTTCTCAACCGACAGACGGTACCCCCAACGCGCTGCAGTCCATTCTACGCGAAAGCCCGATGCCGGACGGCATCGGGCCTGCTGATTCAGGATAACTGTTCCTTTACTTTCTGATCGGGCATTCCGTATTCGGACAGGGAGCGCCGTGAGGCGGCACGCCGCCGCAGCCCGGTCCCTGCATCACGCCGTGATGAGGATTGGCATGACGGCGGACACCCTGATGCTGGAATTCGAATTTTTCCATCACGAACTTCTGTTCGGGCGTCAGCACCTTCAGAAGTTCGGCTCGGGACTGCGCCACCGTGCGGATCTGAGCGGCACGGGCTTCCGCGCGTTCGGCACGGCGTTCAAGACGGTCCTGAGTATCAACGGCCGGCTTGTCGTACGCCTTGCCGGGCTGACCGAGAGCGACACGGGCATCAACATAAGCCTTCCATGCCGAAACCTGATCCTCCTTCAGCGTCAGCATGCGTTCGAGAGCCTCATAGCGAAGGGCAATGCGGTTCACCGGCTGATGGTGCGGCGCCTGCATGCAGAGAGGCATCTGCGGGGCGGCTTCTGGAGCAGGTGCGGCAACTGCAAGACCGCCGAAGGCAAGTGCGCCGACTGCCGCGACCGTAGCCAGAATTCTGTTCGTCTTATTCATCTTCTTCTCTCCTTCGGCACTCGCTCGAATGACCGAGGAACACCGTGAAACTGTGCGATTGCAGCAATCTCTGCTGCGGTGAGACAACTATAACGATCCGCCGGCGCAGACTGTGAAAAGGCCTGTAACAGTCCATGACCGTCAGATTGTGTTCTCTCAGAATGGGATTTTCATTGATATCAAATCCTTGCTCAACTTTCTAACACAGAAACCTTGACGTTTTCTTACGAACTGCACGAAGTTCACTCTGAACGCCGACTTCGCTGCACTTTTTAAATATCCGTACCTCTAAACTAACGTTAATTTTTAAGTCGACTTATCTATCGGAACGGTTTCATCCCAAGTTTTCCCGTCCCGCCGGGGCTCCGGGACTTCTTCTAAAAATCCGAGACGGGACAGCAAACCGTCAGCCATTGCCTGATAAAATATAAGGATTGCCTTTTGCCTCCTCCGCCGGCTTCCCTGCGAAGCCCGACTGTCCGCCGCGCAGGAGGCGTCGTTTTTTATCCTTTCAGCCGAGGTCATCCGACATGGAACTCAATCCCCTTACCGCCCTTTCTCCGATTGACGGCCGTTATGCCCGCCAGACCGATGTTCTGCGCGACATCTTTTCCGAGTGTGCCTTCATGAACGCTCGCGTGCGCGTCGAAGTGGAATGGCTCATCAGCCTTTCCGAGGCGGGCTTTGCCGAGCTGCCCCATCTGAGCGACCACGGCAAGGCATTCCTGCGCGGTCTCGCCGACAACTTCTCGATCGCCGACTGCGAAGCCATCAAGGAAATCGAAAAGACGACCAATCATGACGTCAAGGCCGTCGAATACTGGATCAAGGGTCAGGTGGCCCACGATGACGAACTGAAGTCCGCCGCTGAATTTGTGCACTTCGCCTGCACCTCGGAAGACATCAACAACACCAGCCACGCGCTCATGCTCAAGCGCGGTCGCGAAGAACTCGTGGCTTACCTTGAAAAGATCCATGCCACGATCGCCGGCTTTGCCCACCAGTGGGCCGAAATCCCGATGCTTTCCCGCACGCACGGTCAGACGGCCTCCCCGACGACGGTCGGCAAGGAGTTCGCCAACGTCGCCGTGCGTCTCGCCCGAGTGATCGAAGCCATCCGCGGCGTGAAGATCTACGCCAAGATGAACGGAGCCGTCGGCAACTACAACGCTCACCTCATCGCCTATCCGAAACACGACTGGGAAGCCTTCTCGAAGAAGGTTGTTGAAGAACGCCTCGGCGTGACTTTCAATACCCACACGATTCAGATCGAACCGCATGACTACATGGCCGAGCTCTTCCATGAAATCGAGCGCGCCAACACGATCCTGATCGACTTTGACCGCGACGTCTGGGGCTATATCTCCATGCACTTCTTCAAGCAGAAGCTCAAGGAAGGCGAAGTGGGTTCCTCGACGATGCCGCACAAGGTCAACCCGATCGACTTTGAAAACTCGGAAGGCAATCTCGGCCTCGCCAACGCCGTTCTCGGCCATCTCGCCGGCAAGCTCCCGATTTCCCGCTGGCAGCGCGACCTCACGGACTCGACCGTGCTCCGCAACCTCGGCGTTGCCTTCGGCTACTGCTTTATCGGCTACAACGCGCTGACCCGCGGCCTCGGCAAGCTTCAGGTCAACGAACAGCGCATCGCCGAAGACCTGGACAATGCCTGGGAAGTGCTTGCCGAAGCCGTGCAAACCGTCATGCGCCGCTACGGCGTCCCGCATCCGTACGAACAGCTGAAGGCTCTGACCCGAGGCAAGGACGGCATCACGCCCGAAACGATGCGCGCCTTCATCGCGAATCTGGAAATCCCCGCGGAAGCGAAGGATCGTCTGATGGAACTCACGCCCGCCACGTACATCGGCAAGGCTGTTGAACTCGCCAAGCGCTGCTGATCCTCATACCGGGCCGCTCCTGACGGACGGCCCGCTCAATAGTGAAAGCCCCGGACGACGGCGTCGTACCGGGGCTTCGTCATTCAGACGCAGAGGCGGTTATTCCACTTTGCCGAGCAGACAGTATTCCATAATGGCCTTCTGAGCATGGAGACGGTTTTCCGCCTCATCCCAGACAACCGACTGAGGACCGTCGATGACGTCGGCGGTCACCTCTTCTCCGCGGTGCGCAGGCAGACAATGCATGAAGAGCGCACCGGGATTGGCAACGGCCATGCATTCCGCATTGACCTGCCATTTCGCGAAGGCCTCGCGGCGCTTGGCATTCTCCTCCTCGTAACCCATCGAGGTCCAGACGTCGGTCGTCACCAGGTCGGCACCGCGGCAGCATTCGATCGGATCGTCGAAAATCTTCAGATGATCGCCGGCCACTGTCAGAGCGGGATCGAGTTCATACCCCTTCGGAGAAGAAAAGTTCAGCGTGAAGCCGAGCAGCTTGGCCGCCTCAATCCAGCTGTAGGACATATTGTTGGCATCGCCGATCCATGCCACCGTCTTGCCGGTAATCGGACCGCAGTGTTCTTCATAGGTTTCGATATCGGCCAAAATCTGAACCGGATGGTATTCGTTCGTCAGACCGTTGATCACGGGTACCCGGCTGTTGTTGGCCATTTCAAGCAGGCGGTCCTGGCCGAAAGTACGCATCATGATGAGGTCGCCCATCCGGCTGATGACGCGTGCCGTATCTGCAATGGATTCGGAACGGCCGATCTGTGAGCCCTGGCTCTGCAGATTGACCACGTTGCCGCCGAGCTGGTAGAAGCCCGTTTCGAAGCTGACTCGGGTACGCGTGCTGGCCTTCTCGAACACCATGATAAGAACCTTGCCCTTGAACGGTTCGTATCTTTCACCGGCATAAAGACCCTTCTTGATGGTCTTTGCGCGTTCAAGAATATGACGCAGAGTGTCCCCGGAAAAATCACTCAGCTTCAGAAAGTGACAGGCCACGATTAATCTCCTTTTATCTGATTTTTAGGCGGATCGAGTTATCCGCACTCTCATTGTTGCAGTCCGAAAGGGTGAAAGACAAATCGACTTGAAGGATTGTTGAGAACACTCGCCGTGCCTTAATGCCTTCCTCCAAGCGGCCGCTTTTAGCCGACAATTATGCCGATTGAGGCGCCTGCACTGCGACGCACCTGAATAACGAAAAGGCGGCTTCCACGGAAACCGCCTCTGTGAGAATGGGATCGGGCTCTGGGATCAGACGATGACCGCCGCCGCCTTCACCTGCGCATACACTGCCGTACCGGGCTCAAGCCCCAGCTCGGACAGAGAGCGCCTGGTGATGCGCGCCAGAAGCCGGTTTCCGCCCGCATTCAGACGCACCATGACGTTGGCGTCTTCTCCCGTTTCATCGATCGACTCCACGGCGGCGGAGAGAATATTTCGGATTGACGTACGTCCCGGCTTATCCAGCGTGACGGAAACGTCGCGGGCCATGATGCGTACACGAACGGCATCGCCGACAGAGCGGCCGGGATCCGGAACCTCGAGCACCGTCCCTTCCGACTGAATCCTAAGGGTATGCCAGGTCCCGTCGCTTGCGGAAACCACGCCGGAAAGAACGACGGAGGCACCG
This sequence comes from Sutterella sp., assembly GCA_034104065.1. Classification (GTDB taxonomy): domain Bacteria; phylum Pseudomonadota; class Gammaproteobacteria; order Burkholderiales; family Burkholderiaceae_F; genus Sutterella. The sequence continues at coordinate 9,623 of JAXEEN010000069.1, read as the reverse complement.
TCGGACTTCGTCCCGGGCCAGCGCTTAAGAAGCACCTCTTCCAGCGGTCCCTCGGCCGCGATGCGGCCGTTTTCAAAGCAGACCAGCTGATCCGCCAGACGGGCCATTTCATCGGCCGAATGCGTCACGTAAAGCATCGGCACGGAAAGCTCGTCGCGCAGACGTTCAAGCCAAGGCAGAATTTCCTGCTTTCTTGCCCAGTCAAGCGCAGCCAGAGGTTCGTCCATCAGGACGATGTCGGGCGTCAGCACGAGTGCTCGGGCGATGGCCACACGCTGACGCTCGCCGCCGGACAATTCCTGAACGCGCCTGCTGCGCAGATGCCCGATGCCGAGAAGCTCAACAGCCTCTTCCAGACGGCCTTCACCACCCTTGGTCTTCGAACGCTTCAGTCCGAAGTTGAGATTGTCCTCAACATTGAGATGAGGGAAAAGGCTCGCCTCCTGAAAGACATAGCCGAGCTTGCGCTCGTAGGTAGGCACAAAAATCCCCGAATCATCGTCCTGCCAGACGTGGTCGCCGATCTGAACGCGTCCTCGGGCACGCTCAAGACCCGCCGTGCAGCGAAGCACGGTCGTCTTGCCGCAGCCGGACGGACCGAAAAGAACGGTGATGCCCTTTTTGGGAATATCGAAGGCAACGTCGAGACTGAACTCGGTCGAGCGCTTCAGCTTCAGTTCAACACGGCCGCTCATCGTCCGCTCCTTTCGGCGCGGCGGTTGAGCACGTTGAGCGTCAGCAGCACGATGAAGCTGAAGACGAGCATGCCGCCCGCGAGGATATGCGCCTTGTTGTATTCCATGGCCTCGACATACGTGTAGATTTCCGTCGACACCACCTGGGTCTGATCGGGAATATTGCCGCCGATCATGAGCACTACGCCGAATTCGCCGATCGTGTGAGCGAAGGTCATGAGTGCGCCCGTGATGATGCCGTGCCTTGCGAGCGGCATCACCACGTGAAAGAACGCATCGACGGGACGGCACTGAAGCGTTGCCGCCACCTCCATCGGCCGCGGCCCGATGGACTCGAAGGCCGTGACGACGGGCTGCACCATGAAGGGCAGCGAATAGATCACGGAGCCGATGACCAGGCCCGTGAAGGTGAAGTTGAGCGTCCCCCAGCCGATCGCTTCGGTGAGCTGTCCGATGGGACCGTGCGGTCCCAGGGCAACGAGGATGTAAAAACCGAGAACGGAAGGCGGCAGTACCAGAGGCAGCGTCACAATGGCGCTGACCGGAGAGCAGAGGGCACTCTTTTTCTGAGAAAGCCACCATCCGAGCGGCAGGCCGAGAATGAGAAGCACCACGGTCGTTACCGCAGCAAGCCGCAGACTCAGCCAGACCGGACCAAGATCAGCCAGGGTCAGCACGGGAACTCCTTACTTAGCCGTATCGTAGCCGTAAGCGGCACGGATGCGGGAAGCGTCTTCGCTCGTCTTCAGATAGTTGAGGAAGCGCTGGGCGGCTTCCTTGTTGGTGGAGCTCTTCAGCAGAACCGCGTCCTGAAGAATGGGCTTGTAGTACTTCTGAGGAACAACCCAGCCGGAACCCGACGTGAAGGCGCCGTTCTTGAAGCACTGAGACAGCGCTACGAAGCCGGACTGAGCATTTTCACTCTTCACGAACTGGAAGGTCTTGCCGATATTGCCGCCGATGACGAACTTCGGTTCAAGCTGAGCAAACTTGCCGAGCGCTTCCATCGTCTGATAAGCCGCCTCACCGTAGGGAGCGAGCTTCGGATCCGCAACGGCGAGCTTCTTGAGGTCGGAGGAATCAAGCGACTTTTCATCCTTCACCAGCTTCGGGTCGGCAGACCAGAGCACGAGCTTGCCGATGGCGTACGTGAAGGTGGAGCCTTCAACACCGTAGCCTTCCTTGACAGCCTTGGCGGGCGTCTTGGCGTCAGCGGCGAGCAGAATGTCGAACGGAGCGCCGTTCTTGATCTGTGCGTAGAAGGCACCCGTGGCACCAAAGGAAAGCACGAGCTTGTCGCCCGTTGCCTTTTCATAAAGCGGGGCGAGTTCCTTCACAGGCGCCGTGAAGTTGGCGGCTACGGCAACGCGAACGTCTTCAGCAAGGACGGTAGCGGACACACCTGCCATCAGCAGGGCAACCATAATCTTTTTCAATTAAACAGTCTCCGAGTTTTTCGTCGTCAGGGCGACAGCAAGGAAAGCGGGCAATAATGTTATGCTTGCTTGAAGCGCAGGCCGCTCGCGCGTTGCGGTCACGCTATTCAAAGAAAGAATAACGAGCATCGACTTTTTTTGCAAGACATAAGCCTCAGGAGCTTCGCCAATGGCCAAAACAATGGCAGATCCGACTATCCTTGCCACCCACATGTCGGAGCTTGCCGACAAGCGTATCGATATTCTTCGCCGCATCGCCGATGTCGGCTCCATTTCCGAAGCAGCCCGCCGAGCGGGCGTGAGTTATAAGGCCGCCTGGCAGGCTATTGAAACTCTTGGAAATATTGCCGGAGGCCCCCTGGTCGAAAAAGTTGTCGGCGGCAGCAAGGGCGGCGGCACCCGTCTGACGGCCACGGGGGAGGAAGTGCTTCACATCGCCGACGAACTGACTCGTGCCCGTGCGGAAGTTCTGGCGCGATTCCGTTTGAAGGAAACGCCCGGTCTCGTCAACATCGGCATGAGTACGCTGCGCACGTCGATGCGAAACCAGTTCCCCGCCCGAATCGAAAAAATGAAGATCGGCTCGGCGCTTGTGCGGCTCATTTTGTCCATCGACGACACGCACTTCATCAGAGCCTCCGTCACCATGGAATCGGCTCAGCTCCTCGGACTGCGAGAAGGCATGCAGGTGCTGGCCCTCACCAAGGCAACCGCCGTCAGCATTTCTTCCGACAACCTGCCTGCCGGCAGTTCCTCGCGTGAAAATGAAATCGTCGGCGTCGTTCTTCGCAGCGAACGCGAAGGCAGAGGCGGTGAATGTACGATTCAGCTTCCTTCAGGTCTCACTGTCGTCGGTTTCGCCCGGGCTAACCACGGTCTGCACGTCGGCATGCGGGCCGTCGCAATCATTCCTCCGGAAAGCATCGTTGTCGCGCTCAATTCCTGACTGCGCGACAGAGCAAAAACCGATCTCTACCCATCCGCTCGGTTTTACTTAATTCATTTCGCCTAGGCCGCCCTTGTGCGGCCTTTTTTATCGAAAACACTTGCATTACCTTGACCGTCATCAAGCGCCAGACATGCTTCCTTACATATTCCTTAATATGATTTCAGTCTGAAGCTCTGAAACCGACACCCCGCGGAGGAAGAGTCTGGAAATAGCACAGCTTCCGTCCTCCTGATCCTGTCACTTGTACAGAGCGGTCGTGAAGCATAGGAAAACTAACTGTAAGGTTCCGCCAAAATGGAAAAGAATAGCAAGTGGTATCTCACCGGCATCTGCCTCATCGGCGTTGTCATCGGTATCGTTTTTGTCGGCGTTCTCACCAGCACAGTTCACTGGGCCGGTTCGACCAAGTTCTGCGGTGAATTCTGCCACTCGATGGATGTTGTTTACGCCTCCTACAAGGCCGGTCAGCACTACAAGACCGGCTCCGGCGTGACGGCCGGCTGCTCCGACTGCCACAACAAGAATCACTCCAATGCTCACGTCGGCCCGTTTGACTACGTTGCCATGCTGATGGACAAGGCTCAGGCCGGTACGGTCTCGCTTCTCGGCCAGATCCGCGGCACGATGAGCACCCCGGAAAAGCAGGTTGCGATGCGCAAAGAACTGGCTGAGCGCGTGCACGAACACATGAAGGCTCAGAACTTCTCGACCTGCCGCGGCTGCCACGACGTGGAACGCATGCACAATCCGAAGAAGCCCTTCGTCGCCAAGCTTCATGCCGGTTTCGGTCCCAAGGCTGAAAAGCCTGCCGACTGCCTGATGTGCCACAAGAAGGCCGGCCATGACTACGACGCTGGCGACAAGGCCTTCGCCGAAGCCCAGAAGACCGCTGCCAAATAATCTGCGGTTCCTCTGACTTCCCGTCCAAACCCCGCTGCATGCTCGGTGCCGCGGGGTTTTTATTTGACCGCACTTTTCAGTCGCTTTTGTCTACAATCGTTGGACGACTTTTGACAGCCGGCGCCGCTTCGCATCTTGCTCCGCCGGCATGACGTACCGAAAACAACATGGCAGAAATTCTTCGAAGCGACTACCGCGCGCCGTCCCATCTCATCGATACCGTTCACCTCGAGTTTGATCTGGACCTCGACAGTACCTCCGTTACCAACACGATGCGGGTGCGTCCCAATCCGGACGCCGTCGGTCTCGGCCGAGACCTTGTTCTCAACGGCGAAACGCTGACACTCGTCAGCGTGGCCGTAGACGGTGTTCAGCTTGAACCGAACCGTTATGCCGTGACTGAGAAGTCTCTGACGATTTTTGACTTGAGCCGGGACTGCGACGTCACTGTCGTCAACCGTTTTAATCCGTCCGCCAACAAAGCGCTTTCCGGCATTTATTCCTCCGGCCGCAATCTGATGAGTCAGTGCGAGGCCGAAGGCTTCCGCCGCATTACTTACTATTTGGACCGCCCGGACGTTCTCGCACGCTTTTTCGTTGTGATCCGAGCATCCAAGGATCAATTTCCCGTCCTTCTTTCCAACGGCAACCGTCTCGAGGAAAAGGATCTCGGAGACGGACGTCACGAAGTCCGCTGGGAAGATCCATTCCCGAAGCCCTGCTATCTCTTTGCCCTGGTCGCTGGCAATCTCGTCTGCCGCCGTGAAGAGATCGAACTCAAAAACGGCAAAAAGGCTGAGCTTGAAATCTGGGTCGAACCTCAGGATCTAGAAAAGACGGCTCATACCATGGAAAGTCTCAAGAAGGCGATCCGCTGGGATGAGGATCGCTGGGGACTTGAACTGGACCTTGAGGGATTCCGCATCGTAGCGACGAATGACTTCAATTTCGGCGCCATGGAAAACAAAGGGCTCAACATTTTCAACGCCCGCTATGCTTTGGCCAATCCCAACGTCGCCACTGACCAGGACTATGCCAACATTGAATCCGTTGTCGGACACGAATACTTCCATAACTGGACAGGCGACCGAATCACGCTTCGCGACTGGTTCCAGCTCACCCTGAAGGAAGGCCTTACGGTCTTTCGTGATCAGGAATTTTCCGCAGACATGCTGGGGGACGCCTCCGCCCGGGCTGTTGAACGTATTCGCAATGTCAAAGCGCTGAGAATCGCACAGTTCGCCGAGGATGCCGGTCCCATGGCACATCCGATTCGTCCGGAAAGTTATCAGGAGATCAACAACTTCTACACGTCCACCGTGTACGACAAGGGTGCGGAAGTCATCCGAATGCTCCAGACGCTTCTCGGATCGGAAACTTTCAGAAAAGGGTTTGATCTTTACATCTCCCGCAACGACGGGAAGGCCGTTACCTGTGAGGCCTTTCTGGAAGCGATGGAGGAGGCTGCCGGACGTTCTCTTGAACAGTTCCGGCTCTGGTACAGTCAGGCGGGTACGCCTCGTGTCACGGTTTCCTCCCTTTGGGATGAGGCATCGCGCACGTTTACCGTCACCGCAGAGCAAACAACGCCTCCGACTCCAGGTCAGCCTTCCAAGGCTCCGCTTCTCATGCCCTTCCCGGTCTCTCTGATTGCCCCCGACGGCCGCGAGATGCCGGCGCTTCTGGCTGACGAACCCGAAACCGCCGCCCGCACCAACCGGATGTTCGAACTTTCCGAAGCCGTCCAGAGCTGGACGTTTACCGGACTTTCCGAGAAACCCGTTCTGAGCCTCAATCGCGGCTATGCCGCCCCGGTCATCATTGACTGTTCGTATTCCGATGCTGAGCTTGCCCTGCTTGCCGCTCACGACAGCGATCCGTTCAGCCGCTGGGAGGCCATGCACCGACTGATGCTCAAGGCACTCGTCGATCAGGTTCGAGCCGATCTGCTGAAAACACCGACCGACGTCAGTCCCGTGCTTCTGGAAGCTTTCGGCACGCTGATTGACGATCGTTCGCTCTCTCCGGCATACCGCGCCGTTGCCATGGAGCTCCCGAGCGAACGTGAAATCGGAGATGCTCTCCCGCTCATTGATCCTGCCGCCGTGCATCGTGCCCGTGAAAAAGTTCGTCATGCGCTCGGTATGCGCTGGCTGACAAAACTGGAAGCCGTCATTGCCGACTCGCTTACGCCCGGCGACTACTCTCCGGATTCGGAAAGCGCCGGCCGCCGAGCCCTCAAGAACACCGCTCACTTCTACACGATCTGCACCGGCAACAAGCATGCCATGCTAGCCGTTCGAGACCAGTTCATGGTGGCGAACAATCTCACCGACCGTCTTGCCGCTCTGTCGCTGGTTTCCGGTGCCAATACGCCGGTAAAAACGGATTTCCAGCTTCAGGCTCTTCAGGAATGGCTCGGAGAACCGCTTTTGGTCAATAAGTGGCTGACCATTCAGGCACTCTCGCCTTATTTCACCGGTGAAACTCCCGTTCTCGAACGTATTGAAGAGCTTGTCAAATGCGACTTCTTCTCGCTCTCGAATCCAAATAACGTCTACGCTCTGCTGGTTGCATTCTTCCTCAACAATCCGTCAGAATTCCATCGCAGGGACGGTTCGGGCTACGGATTTTGGGCGCAGACCCTCATCGAACTCGACAAGCTCAATCCTCAGGTGGCCTCCCGCGTGGCCCGCTGCCTGGAGAACTGGCGCCGCTATACGCCCGAACTTTCCAACCTTATGTATCAGACGCTCTGTTTCATGCAGGCCCGCGAGGATCTGTCCGGCAACGTCCGAGAAATTATTGAAAAAGCATTGAACAATCCCGCTTAAAGAGGATCTACATCGTGTCCGCACTTTCTCTCAGTCAGTACCTTTGCCGTGAACAGCAGCTTCACGGCCTTGACCCGGTTCTCTCGCGCCTGATCGTGAGTGTTTCCGAAGCCTGCAAGACGATCAGCTTTAAAGTCAAAAGCGGTGCGCTTGCCGGCGTTCTCGGACTTGCCGGTTCTGAAAATGTTCAGGGAGAAGACCAGAAAAAACTCGACATCATCAGCAACGACATTTTCGTCGATGCCGTTGCTCGCTCCGGCGCCGTCTGCGGGATGGTGAGCGAAGAAGTTCCTGACGTCATCTCCGTTCCTGAAGATCAGCCCATCGGCCCCTACCTGATTTGCTTCGATCCTCTCGACGGCTCATCCAATATCGACATCAACGTCTCGATCGGCTCCATTTTCTCAGTCCTTCCCGCTGTCCGTCCGAAACGTGAAGCCGTAGCGGCCGACTTTCTGATGCCCGGAACCAAGCAGGTCGCAGCGGGCTACTGCATGTACGGGCCCCAGACTCAGCTCGTCATCACTTTCGGTCGCGGCGTTGTCATGTTCACGCTCGATCCCACTACCGGAACCTTCGTGCTGACGGCGGAAAATGTTCGCGTTGCCCGCGAAGCCAAGGAATTTGCCATCAATTGTTCGAACATGCGTCACTGGGAAGACCCCGTCAAACGCTATGTGGCCGAACTTCTCGAGGGCAAGACCGGCATTCGCTGCAAAGATTTCAACATGCGCTGGGTGGCCGCCATGGTTGCCGAAGTCCATCGCATCCTCCAGCGCGGCGGTATTTTCATGTACCCGCGCGATCACCGCGATCTTTCCAAACCGGGCAAGCTTCGTCTGATGTATGAAGCCAATCCGATGGCCTGGCTTATGGAGAATGCCGGTGCTGCCGCTACCAACGGTCATCAGCGCATTCTCGAAGTCATTCCGGAAAAGATCCATCAGCGCGTTGCTGTTTTCCTCGGCGCCGCTGAAGAAGTCGAGCGCGTGACGGGTTATCACGCCGAATAACAAAGGCTGATTGTCAAAAAACGGGCCCGCCGATCGGCGGGCCCGTTTTTTTCGGTCATTCTTACGAATTATCAGAAGAGATCTTTAAAGATTTCCTTCTTTTTCTTGCCGTCACCTTCCGCCTCGGCATCATCTGCAGCAGGCGCGGGCAGAAGAGTCTGCATGCGCTTCTCAAGAGCCGTCACTTCTTCGCTGAAACGGGCCGCAGCCTCAGCCTGACGTTTTTCCTGTTCTGCGCCGAATGCCTTCAGACGTTCTTCAGCCTTGACCGATTCCTGTCTGACGGCGGCCAGCGTTTCATCAGAACGGGCCGTCATGAGGGCCTCAAGCTTTTCAATGCGCTCGAGCAGTACACGATTGCTTTCAGCAAAACGGCTTTTCTCAGCATCATCCGCCACCGTGCGGGCGTTGCGGGCTTCCTTATAGGCGGCACGCAGTTCCATAGTGACGCTCGCCTGCTGCCAGACCATATAGACAAGCAGAATAAAAACAACAGCAGCAAAGCCGCCGACCACCAAAATGCCTAGGGGTGCCTGGATTTCCGTATAAACCAGATTGACTGCGGTTTCCGTCGACAGCGCTCCCCAGTTGATGATGAGGAAGACCGCCATCAAAATCAGAATGAGAAGCAGGAAAATAGTACGAATTTTCATAACATTAATCTCGTCTGACCGGTGTCGAGCGACACTGTCGAGTGGATAAATATGGCCGTCGGGCAGACCCCGAGCGGATTCCGCATCATCATAACAAATGCATCTGCCTCTGTGTCGCGGCACAGAATGCGTACTGAAGGCTACGCACTTTCCCGATTCACGCCTGACCGACAGCGCTTTGACCTGCGGAAAGCGACAAACTATACTCGAGCAGCACGTTCGTTCCGCATCATTTACGGAGGCAATGTTTCATGCGAACCGATCCCCGTTTTCCCAGATTGCACATCGTTGATCATCCGCTCATTGAGCACAAACTCTCCCTGATGCGCAACAAAAACACCGATACCCAGGATTTCCGTACGCTGCTTCATGAAATCGCACTGCTGATGGGTTATGAGGTTACGCGCGATTTTCCCACCAAGCTCGAACATATCGAAACGCCGATCTGCGCAACCGAGGCACCGACGCTCGTTGAGAAGGATCCCGTCATCGTGCCCGTGCTGCGCGCCGGTCTCGGTATGACGGACGGTCTTCTCGCTCTGATCCCGACGGCCCGTGTCGGACACATCGGTGTTTACCGAGACGAGAATCATAATCCTGTGGAATATCTCGTTCGCCTTCCTGAGGCACCCGCAGGCAACTACATTGTCGTCGACCCGATGATTGCTACCGGTCATTCCGCTTCCTATGCCGTCGATATTCTCAAGCGGCGCGGCGTAAAAGGAAGTCAAATTCACTTCATGGCTCTGGTCGCAGCTCCGGAAGGCGTGAAGGTACTCAGCGAAGCTCACCCGGACATCGACATCTTCGTTGCAGCCTTGGATGAACGCATTAATGAGAAAGCCTATATCGTTCCCGGCCTCGGTGATGCCGGCGACCGTATCTTCGGCACACTTTGATTCCTCTTCGAGTCAAACTTGATGCATGCGGCCTGAGGGCCGCATTTTTTTGAGCGAGAAAATTCTCATTTTTTTGAGCATAGTTTATAGGTATTTACCCTTGTTAACTGTTCTACAGCAGGAAATATCACCATTACTTATACGTTTTTTTACTTATTAATTGTCCGATCATTGGTTTCATAGGAATAAGGACGGCATGATAAGTTGACAATTATCAAACTTACACAATCCTTAAGGGCGCATC
>JAXEEN010000068.1:0-3007 GCA_034104065.1 Sutterella sp. | reverse complement strand
CGAAGGCAGCATGCGCGCCAAGCTCGATGCACTCATCGCCGCCGCGAAGGCCGAGCAGGCATCGAAATCCGCCGAACAAGGTGCCGAACCATGATTGAAGAGCTGGTGCCCGTCTTGCTGGGCATGCTGAACGCATCGCCCTGGAAGGCTGCGGCGGCAAGTTTCGTCTGGGGCCTTGCGAGCATTCTGCTCAGTCCCTGTCATCTGGCCTCCGTGCCGCTGATGGCGGGCTATGCCGCCCGGGAGGCCGTCGGCGTGACGGATCCGACGGCGCACGGCGCCGCGCCCGGACGACGCGCCGCGGTCTGCGGCATCGTCTTTACCGTCGGCCTCTTTCTCTCGATTGCGGCGGTCGGCGCCGTCTGCTCGCTCCTCGGCGTGCTTCTCGGCGCGGTGCCCCGTGCGCTGACGGCGGGCATCGGTCTGCTCTTCATCGTTCTCGGGCTGCAGACGGCCGGCTTCATCCGACTTCCGATTCGTCCGATCGTTCCGGCAGGGTTCCGGCTGACCGGTCCCTTCGGCGCTCTGGTGCTCGGTGCGGGCTACGGGATCCTCAGCGGTCCCTGCACCTTCGGATTTCTCGCGCCCGTCTTCGCCGCGGCGGCCCTGCCCGGCAGTCAGGCGGTCGGCACCGTGCTGGTGGCCGCCTTTGCGGCCGGACACTGTCTGCCCATTGCGGCGGCCGGCGCTTCAAGCGCCCTCTGTTCGGCCTATCTCAGCAGCCGTTTTGCCGATTTTGCTCAGAAGACGGGACGAAAGGCGGCAGGGCTGCTGATTGCCGCAGCGGGCGCAGCGGTCATTGCCGCTCTTTAAGACGCGGACGACTACATGTCGGCCGGCATTCTGACGCGGGCGCGCATCTGTTCGCGCATCTTCAGCAGAAATTCCGCAGCGCGGTCGCTGTGCTGAGCTGCACGCTCGAGCCAGACGCGGGCGCGCTCCAGATCCCGCCTGACGCCTCTGCCGAGGAAATAACTCTTGCCGAGCCGATACTGTGCCTCGGCGTGTCCCCTCCGGGCGGCGAGCTCAAACCAGAAGGCGGCGCGGCGGGGATTCCTGCGAACGCCCCTTCCTTCCGCGTAAGCCCAGCCGAGACAGTATTCCGCCTGGGCATGTCCCTGCGCGGCGGCACGGAAGAAAAGCCCGACGGCAGTCCGCTCGTTGCGGGCAACGCCGAGACCGTTCATGAAAAGAACGCCGAGCGCATGCTGGGCTTCCGGATGTCCCTGTTCTGCCGCGAGCAGATACCAGTCCGCGGCCAGCTGCCAACTCTGTTCGACGCCGTCTCCTTTGGCGAGACGGTCGGCAAACGCATACTGCGCCTGGGCGTTTCCGAGCTCCGCAAGCTCCAGAAGATGTTCTGCGGAGACACTGCCTCCCCAGACGGCGCCCGACATCACGCAGAGCGCCGCGACGACAGCACATGCCGGACGGAGGCTGATTCCGGAATTGATCATCGCATACAACCTTTACTGATGACCCGATTCTAGGACCGCCGGCCTCCCGCGGGAATGAGGTGTTGTACCTGCCTCAGCTGAGGTCGAATGAGATTTTCGAATTGAACGCATCCGATCGATAGATCCGGTATTCAACAGGACGGCGGCCCCAGGTCATCGACGTCCGGGAAAAACGCAGCACCGGCATGGGCGCCTTCACCGCCAGACGTTCCGCAGTTTCGCCTTCCAGACATTCATAGCGGATGCTGCATTTCTGGCTGGTGATCACGACGCCGAGCTCGCGGTCGTAAAACTTGTAGAGCGAATCGTTCTCCGCAAACCGCGTGAGAAAGAGAAGCTCCGTCAGTTCGGGAAATACCTCGGGCAGCAGAAAAAGCTCGTCCACGCCCGTCACGCGTTCTCCCTCTGCTTCACGGCGCACCATGTGCCGGACGATGTGAATCACTTCGTCTCCCTCGAGAATGCCGAGCCCGGCGGCCGCCTCCGCCGGTGCGCCGCACCGCTCGAACCGCGCCAGACGTCTGGTGTCGAACCTCGGCGTGCCGTCAAGCGATTCGAAAACCTGAAACCGGTTGGCGTAACCCTTTTTCTGAAAAGTGGCGGCGAACGTGCCCGAACCCTGCCGGCGCTCCAGCACGCCCTCGCCCACCAGCATCTCCACCGCCCGGCGAAGCGTACCGAGCGACACGCCCGTTTCGGCCGCCAGCGTCATCTCCGCGGGCAGTCGTTCGCCGGGCCGCCATTCGCCCGATCGAAGCCTGCCGAGAAGAATCTCCCGAACCTGCAGATAGAGCGGACTGCGCTCCGCGGTCTGCGGCACAACCCGAGTGTCCCGCCTCATTGAAATACCTCTTAAGAAGTAAAAGTCTTCTATATTCTAAATGAATCAGGGGTGCAATCCTGCGCCGGGCGCCTAGACTGACGGCAGTCCCAGTGAAAACGATTCCGTCATCCGCCGCCATGTCCGACGCGCTGCTACATTCGCTCTCCAACGTCCTTGTTCTGATTCTGATTGCCGCCGTCGGCTGGAACGCCGCCCGCCGGGGAAAGATCGACAATCAGGGACGGGCCGTCACGGCAAAGATCGTCAATCTGTCGATCCCCTGCTTTCTCTTTTATTCCGTCACGTCGAAATTCAGTCACGATCAGCTGATCGAACTCCTCAAAATGGCGTGGCTCCCCTTCATCACCGTGGGCCTCAACCTGCTCGTGTCGCTTCTCATCGTCAAGGCCGGACTGGTCCGCCGGGAGATTCAGGGCGTCTTCACCGCCTGTTTTACGGGTTCGACCGTGCTTTTCGTCGGCGTGCCGATGACGACCGCCCTTTTCGGAGAAGCCGGCATCCCCTACCTGCTGGTCTACTTCTTCGCCAACTGCGTCTTCATCTGGACGGCGGGACTTTATGCCATTCAGCTCGACGGCGTGCGCAGAAACGGCGGCGAGCGGCCCAAGCTCATTTCGTCCAAGAGCATCAGAATGCTCTTTTCCCCGCCGCTGATGAGCTTTCTCGCGGGCATCGTCGTCATCGTGCTTTCCGTTCCGCTGCCCGG
>JAXEEN010000067.1:0-9074 GCA_034104065.1 Sutterella sp. | reverse complement strand
GAAGAGGTATCCCCCGGAGCCGTCTCCGGCATTGCCTTTTTTCCACGGATACTTGGCATTCCATTCGGCAATCACCCTGTGCCGCACGTCAATCCACTCGCTGACAGCTTCGAGCACAACCTCGTTCATGAAGACGTCTCGTTCCTTGTTGCCCTTGCCGATAAGACGGATTCGGCCTTCTTCGAGATAGACATTCCGGATTTCAATCTTGGTGATTTCGGCCCGGCGCAGACCGCAGCCGATCAGAAGCAACAGGATGGCACGGTCACGAACACTTTCTTTGGAACCGTCGTCACAAACGGAGAGCAGGCCGCGGGATTCAGCTTGGGAAAGAGCACGCCCGGCCATTTTGCGGGAGACACGGTATTGGCGAATACTTTTTATCGGCCTTTCGCTGTTTTGAGTGGGTAGCTAGCTGAAGCGGGAGGAGTATCCTTTCCTTAAAAACCAACCAAACCATCGTTGGCGAGCCTGCATAGTTGCTATCGGGAGTAGCTGTCATGGACATGACTGCGCTTTTCACTGTTGCCCTCGGCCTTCAGGAACCGTGGTACGTAGACAAGATCGAATTCAAGAGCATTCAGGAAGAAGCCGGCTATCCTCCCTCCCTGCACATTTGGCTGAAATTCCGACGAGGATCCCGCTTCCCTTGTCCGGTTAACGGGTGCGGAGCACCCAGCCCTGTTCATGACACCGTCGAGCACACTTGGCGGCACCTCAACTTTTTTCAGTACAAGACTTTCCTACATGCCAACGTGCCGAGAATCCGTTGCTGCCGGCACGGGGTTCATACGGTGCAGGTCCCATGGGCAAGGCCGGGTTCCGGTTTTACGCTGCTCTTCGAGTCGATGATCCTCCTCATGGCTTCGCAACAACCCGTCTCCGCCATAGCTAAAACGATCGGGGAAACAGACACCTGCTTGTGGAGGTTCATCAAAAAATACGTGGAACTTGCCCGCGACCATGTTGACGTATCCGATGTACAGGCGTTGGGGATGGATGAGACCAGTAAGAAAGGTCAGAACTACATCACCGTCTTCGCTGATTTGGTTCGTAAATGCGTGCTCGACATCCAACCGGGGAAGAACGCTGCATGCGTTGATGCCTTTTGCAATTGGTTTGAGAGCCACGGCGGTCATAAAGATAAGATCATCGCTGTGACCACTGACATGGCTCTGGGTTTCCGAGCAGGAATTCACCAGCATTTCAGCAATGCAGCCCAAATCATCGACAAGTTCCACATCATCAAGCACGCCAATGAGGCGTTGGACGATGTACGGAAAGCCGAATCAAAAAAACAGCCGGCTCTGAAAGGCTCAAAGTACGTGTGGCTGAGAAATTTCGATTCGCTGTCAAAGTCTCAAATTCGTAAGTTCTGTTTGATGCATGCAACGGGCATGCATTTGGTTACCGCCCGAGCCTACCGCATGAAGCTGGCGGTACAGAACATTTACGAGCGGGCTTTGACTTACGAAGAGGCGAAGGAAGGCTTTGAAAAACTCATCTCCTGGATCATGCACAGCAACATTCCACGGATGAAATCGTTCGCCAAGATGCTGAAATCCCATCTGCCGGAGATCCTCAACTACTGGCGCTTCAAATACACCAACGCCATCCTTGAGGGGCTCAACTCCATCATCCAGAACGTGAAGCGCCGTGCCCGTGGTTTCAGGAACGACCGCTACTTCAGCACGATGATCTTTTTGACATGCGGGAAACTGCCGATTGGTCTCTTAAAGGATGCAAACGAGTGGCGCAGGGACCTGCAGGTCGCTGAACCGGCTACGGTTTAAACCCACACTATTCAGCGAAGCGCCCAAGTCCTCAGTAGGAATACAAGTGTCCATTCATGAAATATTTTATCGAATGAATTTTTCCGATGTAAAAATGAACAATAAGGTGTTCCGACTAGTATGAAGACGGCCGCGGGACCGGATCTTACGAGGAGAGTTCGTCCAGAGCGGCAACTTTCAGAAGGAATATCAATTATGAAGAAGACACTTTGCGCGCTTGCCGTGCTGGGCGCTTTTGCGGGCACGTCTCTTGCAGCCGATGTCACGCTCTGGGGTATCGTGGACGAAGGTCTGCTCTATACCAGCATTGACAAAGATGACGGCCAGAGTTCGACCGACAAGCTTGAACTGAAATCCGGTATCCAGTCCGGTTCCCGCTGGGGTCTGAGGGGTGCGGAAGAGCTCGGCAACGGTACGAAGGTTGGTTTTGCTCTTGAAAGCGGCTTCAATGCCGACGACGGTACGTTGGCTTCCGCCGGCACTCTCTTCAACCGTGAAGCCTCTCTCTATGTGGAAGGCCGTCTCGGTAAGCTCGCTGCAGGCCGCATCGGTGCAATCAATCAGGGCACGTCTTCCTGGGCGAAGCTCGGCACGCTGTCGGCTTTCGGCACGGCTTTCGGTGATTATGTGATGGGCGCCGGCTCTTCGTTCGCGAAGGCGGACATGTTCAACAATATGATTGCCTATCAGACGCCGAAGTTCGGCGGCTTCCAGGTGATTGCTCAGTACGGCATGGGTGAAGGCGGTACGTACACTACGGAAAATACCTCCAAGGCGACCCGCTACTATGCTGTCGGCGCAACCTACAATGCCGGTCCTGCTGCTCTGTATTTTGCAGTTGATTCTACGAATTATCAGACTTGGGACGGTGAAAAAAAGAAGCTCGTTGAAAAAGCTGACAAGATTGACGACAGTCTGACGGTGACCTTCGGCGGCAATTACGACTTCGGTGTTGCCAAGGTTTTCGGCGGTATCCAGTACTTTGACGAAGTTCAGCTTAAGTATGTGGGTTCCATGAAGACCATTACAGCAGCGGATGCTGACACGGAAAAGCTGAAGGGTTATGTGGTTGGACTGTCTGCCAGCGCGCCGGTCCTTGGCGGTACCGCCCTTGTCGGTCTGTCCTACATTGACGCTGAAACGGCTGACAGCTATAAGGCGATCAATCCTGGCAAGTCTTACGACGCCACCCGCACTGCGGTTTCGATCGGCTACACCTATAACCTCAGCAAGCGCACCAACATTTACAGCGCTGCTTCCTATATCCGAGATTCTTACGACTTCTCGTATCAGGAAGACAAAGATCCGACGGCCATTGCTGTCGCCGTTGGTCTCCGTCACCAGTTCTAATGCGGATACTGAGCGGCTCATGTCTGTTGGCTTGAGCTGTTGACGAAAAAAGGCCTGTTTCCTTTTGGAGGCAGGCCTTTTGTGTGTTGGCAGAAAACAGCCGTCCGGCCTGAGCCGGGCGGCTTTTGCGCAGCGGATCGGCGTCTCAGCGCCGGATGAGATCCGTGATGGTGAGCGCCAGCACGGGCGAGGTTCTGCGCCGGATTTCCGCTTCGACCATCTTTTGCGCGAGCGAATTGAGCGTGTTCTGAAGCCCGTTCTTCGGGTCCTTCATCAGAACCTTCAGGGCGGGCTGCGAACATTTGCCGACGACGAGATTGGTGAGCGTCTTCTGGGCCTGCGCTTCCGTCGACTTCACCCTGGCGTCGGGAATCTTCTGAACCTTCTGCGCGGCGGCCGTTTTTCCGAGCGTCACGTATGCCCATTGGAGAAAGACCTGCTTGTCGGCAGCAGTCGAGTGCTGGTAAAGACAGTCGGCCAGCGCTTCGCTCACGTCGGCCGAGGCGGCCTGAGCGGCTACAATGGGGTTCGCAAGCAGAGCAAGCGCCAGTGCGCCCGCGGCAGCAGTGGTTTTCACGGAAATATCCTCAGTTGTCGGTGTCGGGTTCTTATTCTACGGTTTCGGCTGTCCGAGAGCGCCTGCCCGACTGAAACTGTCACATTTTCCCGTTCGACCATGTACCGACTGATTGCCAGCGATTATTCCCTAGCCGATATTGAACGCTTCAGCGCCCTGACGATTCGCCGCGGAAGTTCTCTCGAGAGCCTCAGGCGGCAGTCTTCCGACGACGTCCGCGTCGTGACGGGCGCCTGGCTTCTCGGCGGGAAAGGGCCCATGGAGAAAACCGGCTGGCTGGCTCTGGCCGAACGCTTTCTGCGGGAGTCCGGCAGCTGGCTCGCTGCGGCGCCGGACGATCTGATGCGCGAAGCCGAAGCGTCCGGTCTTCTGGAAACGGCGGGCGAAGGGATGCTGGTCTCGCGGCTCGAACCCCGTCCCGGCGTCACCGCCGAACGTCTGATCGACGAGCTTGAAAGCGCGGCCGCGATTCTCGCCGAGCGACGCGCCCGCATGCGGGAGACGCTGCAGGCGAGAAACCGGACGGTCAACAGCGGCGCGCCCGACATCGATGCCGATGCCGACCGCCGATTCATGGCGGAAGCGCTGGCCGAGGCGAAAAAAGCAGCCGAGGCGGGCGAGGTGCCTGTCGGCGCCGTTCTGGTGAAAAACGGCGAAATCCTGGCCCGTGCCGGCAACCGGACGCTTCGCGACGGCGACCCGACGGCGCATGCCGAAATGCTGGTGCTGCGCGAGGGCGCGCTGAGGACCGCCAATCACCGGCTGGGCGACGCCGTCCTCTACGTGACGCTCGAACCCTGTCCGATGTGCGCCGGAGCCGTCGTGCAGGCGCGGCCCGCCCGAATCGTGTTCGGCGCATCGGATCCCCGGATGGGGGCGGCGGGCGGCGCGCTTTCGCTCTTTGATCTCCCCGGCGTCAATCATCGGCCGTGGATCACGCGCGGGGTGGCGGAAAACGAGTGCCGGCAGCTGCTGACGGCGTTTTTCGCCGCACGGCGGCAGAAAAGGGACGACGTATGACGGCGGTGTTTGAAGGACTGACCCTGACGGTGACGGCGCCTTCCCGGCAGTGGGTGAGGCCCGAAGGCGGCATTGACTGGACCCTCAGAAGACGGGCTTTCGCGGCCGCCGAGTCTCTCGGGTTCCGGCTTCGGGAAACGGCCGGCACGGCGCAGGAGACCGCGCGCTTTGCGGGACCCGACGAGGTGCGCGCGCGCGATCTGATGTGTGCGGCGTCGGACATTCCGTCGGATCTCATCATGGCGCTTCGCGGCGGATACGGCGCGGCCCGGCTTCTGGACCTTCTCGACTGGGAGGCGCTCGCGGCGTCGACGGTCCCGATGGTCGGCTATTCGGACTTTACTGCGGTGAACCTCGCGCTTCTCGCCAAAACCGGGCGCGTGAGCTGGCAGGGGCCGACGCTTCGCGATCTCATCGACATCGATCCGCTGACGTTCGCCGGTCTGGAAACGGTTCTCGGCCGCAGAGCGCTCGACGTGCGCTGGAGGACGGCCTACGCCGGACGGATCGATCTCACCGGCATGCTTTGGGGCGGCAATCTCGCCGTGCTGACCTCGCTCGTCGGCACGCCGTATTTTCCCGAGACGGAGGACGGCATTCTCTTTATTGAAGACATCGGCGAATCGGCCTACCGGATCGAGCGCATGCTGCTCACGCTCGACATGACCGGGATTCTCCGCCGGCAGCGGGCGGTCGTCGTCGGCGGCCTGCAGGGCGCCGATCGGGCGGTCGGCTGGCAGGGCGACTTTTCGCTCGCCGATGCGCTCGGCTTCATCGCCCGCCGGACGGGGCTTCCCGTCGTCACGGGACTGCCCTTCGGGCACATTCACGCAAAATGCGCGCTGCCCGTCGGGGCCCGGGTGCGGCTTACGGCCGCGGACGGCCGGGCGGCGATCACGGAGGCGGCATGATCAAGCTTCTCCCCATCAAGGAACAGACGTGGCGCTTTCTGCGCGTCTTCTTCATGACGTCGGCCTCGCGGCACATCACCGGCCGGACGCTCTCCAAGCTGATTCTCTCTTCGCTCAAGCTCTTTCCTGTCGCCGTCGCGGCTCAGCTCGCCGGCATGTTCTGTCTGGCGGGCATGTTCTGGTCGAGCGAAGTGAGCCGCTTCTTTCTGATCTTCTGGTTTCTCTGCGGCCTGGTCCAGATCTGGCTCTCCCTGCGCTACGTGAGAAACTTCTGGCGCGACCGCGACCGGGTGGAGCGCATCCGCATCTGGATCCGCCGCTGGACGGCGCTCGCCGTCTACGCGGGCATCATCTGGGGCGTGGCGGGACCGGCTTTTCTGCTGCCGCTTTCGGGCATTTCCCAGGTGGTGACCGTGGCGGTCGTCGTGGCGGTGACCTTCGCAAGCTGGCCGGTCTACGCCTGCTGGCTGCCGTCGCTCACGACCTTTACGGTGCTCTCGCTCACGCCCCTTGTGGTCGCGGTTGCCGCGCAGTACCGCGTGAGCCAGCTGATGATCGCCATCGTCATTCTCGTCTCGACGATCTTCATTCTCTATTCCGGCCGCAAGCTCAACGAACTCATCGTCTCGGCCATTCTGACCGACGCGCAGAACCAGCGTCTGGTCGAGCGGCTCCGCGTCGAGATTTCACGCGCTGAAAACGCCCGACGCACAATGCAGCAGGAAAGCGAGCGCCGGGCCCGCTTTTTTGCCGCGGCCAACCATGACATCCGCCAGCCTCTGCAGGCCATGGGCATCTATCTGGACATTCTGAAGCGGCGCTCGACGCCGCAGACGGCGCCCGTGATCGAACAGCTCTCCATAACGAGTAGCGCCATTTCCACGCTGGTCGAACAGGTGCTCACCGTGACCCGCATGGAGTTCGGGCAGATGGAACTTCATCCCGAGCACGTGTCGGTGCCGCAGCTCCTCAAGGAGCTCGCCGACGAATGCCGGCCGATCGCGGAAAAGAAGGGCCTGCGCCTGCGGGCCGTGTCGCCTTCGGCCACCATTCTCACCGACGTCGTCTCGGTGAAGCGCGCGCTCAAGAATCTCGTCAGCAACGCCATCGCCTATTCCGAAGCGGATGCGCCGGTGCCGGAGATCGTGATCGGCGCCCGCCGGGTCGGCTCGAAGCTCACGATCGGTGTCTATGACTGCGGTCCCGGCATTTCCAAGGAAGACCGGGAACGGATTTTCGGCACGTTTTACCGCGGACAGGCCGGCAGGGCCCGTCCGGGATCGGGTTTCGGCCTGGGCCTTTCCATCGTGCGCGGCATCGCCCGGCAGCTCGGCGTGAAGCTCAGCATGAGTTCGCATCTCGGACGGGGCAGCGTTTTCCGTCTGACCTTCAACATCGACGAGGCCGAGCAGGCGGACAAGCTGGAGGTGCCGGTGCCGACGGGCGGCGAAATTCTGCCGGTGACGGGGACGGTGCTGCTTTTGGAAGACAACCGCTTCGTGCGCGACGCCATGAAGAGCATGCTGGAAGGCTGGGGTGCGACGGTGATCGCCTCGGGCGAACCCGGCGAAGCGTTTTATGAAGAAGCCGAGGCCGCCGGCAACATCAGCGTGCTGGTAAGCGACTACAACCTCGGGGACGACATGCCGTCGGGACTCGAGGCGGGAGGCGTGTTGGAAGGCCGGCTCGGCCGGCCGCTCCCGATGGTGCTCCTCACCGCCGTGGCCAACGACCTGATCGAGGCCGACTACCGGAAGGGACGCAGCGAAGGCGGCGCGGTTCCCGCCGCCCTGCCGCTCATTCTTCAGAAACCGGCCGACGGCCGCGCGCTCAATGAAGCCATCGTGCGCGTGATGCCGGCCTGCGCATCGCCGCGGCAGGAGAAGACGCCGGCGGCCGACGAGGCGTCGGGCGAACGCTGAGCGCGGCTACGGCGCGATGCCCGTGGAGAAGTCGACGGTCACGGGCTGGCCGAGCCGCAGACGGTTGTCGGGATCCCGGACGTTGAGACGGACCTCGTAGACGAGCACCGTGCGCAGATCCTGCGTCTGCACGGTTTTCGGCGTGAATTCAGCCGTCGAACTGATGTAGCCCACCGTGGCCGGCACGGGTTCGGTCGTGTCGGTCAGCACCATGGCCGAGGCGCCTTCCTTCACGAAGCCGAGCTGTTTTTCGGTCACGAAGGCGCGCACCCATTTGGGATCGGTGACGGCGATCTGATAGATCGTGCGCGACGGCGAGGCCATGTCGCCCGGTTCGGCCAGACGGCTGCGGATTACGCCCTCGACGGGAGACACCAGGATCGCGGCCGTGTCGATCTGATAGCGGAGTTTCGCCACGGCGGCTCGGCCGGCCTCATAGCGGGCTCGGGCTTCGGCGACTTCGCCCGGACGCAGACCGGCCTCGAGCTTTCGCAGATTCTGCTCGGAGGCGGCGAGCTGCTGCTTCAGGGACTCAAGCGTCAGGCGGGCCTCGTCCAGCGCCTGCTGCGTGGTCGTGTCGGCTCTGCGGAGTTCGGACTGACGGCGCCAGGTAATGGCTGCGAGACGGACCTGCTTTTCGAGCGAGGCGGCCGTCGCACGGGCGGCGTCGACGTCTTCCCGGCGGTAGCCTTCTTCGGCGAGCACTCTGACGGCGCGCAGCGCCTCGGCGGAGGCTTCGGCTTCTCGCAGGGCGATCCGGAGCGCCTCGGTGTCGAGTTCGCCCAGACGATCGCCCGCCGCCACGCGCTCGCCTTCTTCCCGGGCGAGCGAAAGAATGCGGCCCGAGCCTTCAAAGGCCAGACTGACCTGGCGCGTGTCGACGCTTCCCCAGGCGACGGCGGGATTGTCCTCCGCGCGTTCGCTTCGGGACAGATACCAGCCGCCGGTGCCGAGCAGAGCGGCAATGACGGCGGCAGCAATGATCTTCTTCAAAAGGCGCCTCGCTTTCGGGCGCGCAATTCCCGCCCGATACGGTCATTGTACGCGAGGCCCGCGCTCAGCTCGACGGAAAACACCGGAGGCAGCGCGCCGTCAGCGGCGCTTCGTGATCCGCGGACTGATAGACTGTTTCGCAGGAAGGAGGCGATATGCGGACGATGTTTCATATCCGGCTGACGGCGGCCGCCGCCGCGGCTTTGATCGCGCTCACGGCGCATGCTGACGCCGGAAAGGAACGCGGCATGCTGCCGCTCGGTCAGACGTCGTTTGCGGCGTATGCCGAGGACGCGAGGATCTGGGTGGCGGAACACCGCCCCTTTGTGACGGAGGACCGGGCGTTCGAACTCACGGCCAACCTGCCGCGCGAATACCGGCCGGCCGTGCCGGACGGCCGCGGCGTGCTGCTGGTGCACGGTCTCGGCGACTCCCCCTGGTCGTTTTCGGATCTGGCGGCTTCGCTTGCCGCCGAAGGGCTGCTCGTTCGCACGGTGCTGCTCCCCGG
>JAXEEN010000066.1:0-2131 GCA_034104065.1 Sutterella sp. | reverse complement strand
AACGGCGCGCAGTGGACGCTGGCGCTCAGCGACACGCGCTGGCTGCTGACGCATCCGCTTTTTGCCGATTCCGCCGCCGCGGGCTTTGCCGTCGGCGATCTTCCCGACGAACTGCGCACGGCGCTCGCCGAAGCGCTCTTCAGTCCGGTACTCTCCTCGCTTTCCGCAGCGCTCGGCGCGCAGGTGCTTTTTGAGGATGCCGCCTTCGGCGGCCGTCCCGCCGACGCCGCCGTCGGCTTCGCCGTCACGCTGACGAACGGCGCGCAGGAACCGATCCGGTTCACGGCGGCGCTTGCGCCGGCGGCGGCCGGCGCCGCCTCTGCGCTCGCCGCCCTGCTCGCGCCGCTGCCGAGGCATCAGTGCGGCATGCTGACCGCCGCGACCGATTCGGTACCCGTCTCGCTCTCCTTTGCCGCAGGCACCCTTCTTCTGCCGTCCGACGTCTTCGGCGGTCTGGAAAAAGGAGACGTTCTGCTGCCCGACGAATGGCTACCCGGTAGCGGCAGTCTGAGACTTCTCGTCCTTGCCGGCGGCCGGCCCGTCTTTGAAGCGCCCTGCACGATC
Source organism: Sutterella sp. (assembly GCA_034104065.1). Classification (GTDB taxonomy): domain Bacteria; phylum Pseudomonadota; class Gammaproteobacteria; order Burkholderiales; family Burkholderiaceae_F; genus Sutterella. Next base: position 1,567 of record JAXEEN010000066.1, on the reverse strand, counting down.
AAGAACAAATCCGCGACGCTCGCCGCCGAGCCCGCACCTCTTTCGGAGAATGTCATGCCCGATACCGACGCACTCGAAGTCAAACTGACCTTCGAGCTCGAAAACCGCACGATCACCGTGGGCGAAATGAAAAGTCTGCAACCCGGCTACACCTTCACGCTGACGTCCGATCCGGGTTCGCCCGTCACGATTCTGGCCAACGGCAAACCCGTCGCCAAAGGCCGTCTCGTCGACGTCAACGGCAGCATCGGCGTGCAGCTCACGGAAACGCTCTGAGGAAGTGCCGGGACATGATGTCGTTTGACCCCGTATGGCTCATTCTGGTCTCGGCCGGTCTGGGACTGCTGCCCATCTTTCTGATGATGGCGACCTCCTACGTGAAGATCGTCGTCGTCATCATGCTTGTCAGAAACGCACTCGGCGTGCAGCAGATTCCGCCGCAGATGGTGATCAACGGTCTGGCCATGATCATGACGATCTTCATCATGGCTCCGGTGGCAAGCGACACGATGCATCTTCTGGAAAAGGAAAAGCTCGAGGACATCCAGCCGGTCGAGGTCTTCCAGGTCGCCGAACGCATTTCGCCGCCCCTCAAGGCCTTTCTGACCCGCAATACCGACGAGCGCGTGGCCAACATGTTCGTCGGCACCGCCCACCGCATCTGGCCCGAACGCATGCGGGACCAGATCAGCAAGGAAAACTGGGCGGTTCTCATTCCTTCCTTTACCATTACGGAACTCACGAAGGCTTTCCAGATCGGCTTCGTGCTCTATCTGGCCTTTATCGCCATCGACCTCATCATCTCCAACATTCTTCTTGCGATGGGCATGATGATGGTCTCGCCGACAACCATTTCTCTGCCCTTCAAGCTGCTTCTCTTCGTGACGCTCGACGGGTGGCTCAAGATTACGCAGGGGCTGATGCTGAGCTATCAGTAAAGCGCCCCCACATTGACAAACAGGATTCAGTATGGACATCACGACATCGACTCAGGCCGACGCAATCGTCATCCGCATTGCAGGCAGCATGGACGCCACGACCGTCACCGACTTTGACGCCGAATGGAAAAAGCAGCTTGAAGCCGGCGCCAAGAAGCTTGTCGTCGAAATGAGCGGCCTCGACTACATCAGTTCGGCCGGTCTGCGCGGTATTCTGATGCTCGCCAAGACGGCCAAGATGAAACGGGCCTCGCTCGCCTTCGCCGGCATGCAGTCCATGGTAGCCGACATGTTCAAGCTCTCCGGCTTCTACGCCATTCTCGCGACCTTCCCTGATGTCGACACGGCTGTCGCACAGATGAAATAACTGTTTTCTCTGGGGAGACGACTCTCATGCCCACAATCACCGTCCCCGCAAAACTGGACAATCTGACGGCTGCCAAAGACTACATCAAAGCGTCGATTCCGTCCGAGTTCAGCGCCCAGACTTCCAACGTGCTGCTGGTCGCCGAAGAACTGCTCGTCAACGTCTTCAGCTACGCCTATCCCGAAGGCGTGGAGGGAGAGGCGGCCATCAGTCTCGACGTTGTCGATTTCGACGGCGTCGACAAGCTCGTTTTCAAGGTCGT
>JAXEEN010000065.1:0-4094 GCA_034104065.1 Sutterella sp. | reverse complement strand
CAGAAGGGTGGCGGCTTCATTCAGACGCCGATCCGAAGACGGGAATCAGAAGAATCCGCGCTTTTCCTCGCTCGTCGAGATGAAGATGTTCTTCGTCTGGCTGTAGTGTTCGAGCATCATGCGGTGGGTTTCGCGGCCGATGCCCGACTTCTTGTACCCGCCGAAGGGCGCATGAGCCGGCAGTTCGTTGTACGTGTTGACCCACATGCGGCCGGTGCGCACGACCCGGACCACGCGGAGCGCGCGGTTGATGTCCCGCGTCCACACGGCGCCGCCGAGACCGTAGTCGCTGTCGTTGGCCATGGCGACGACTTCATCCTCGGTCCTGAAGCGGATGACGACGGCGACCGGGCCGAAGATTTCCTCGCGGGCGACGCGCATGTCGTTCGTGACGCCGACGAGAAGCGTCGGCTGCATGAAAGCGCCCTTTTCGGAGGCGCGCCTGCCGCCGACGGCGATTTGCGCGCCCTGGCTCACGCCGTCCTCCACGCAGGCGAGAATCTTCTGCAGCTGACGTTCGTTGATCTGGGAGCCCATCTGCGTCGACATGTCCATCGGATCGCCGATCTTCACGGCCCTGAAGGCCTCGACGAGCTTCGGCACGAAGGTGTCGTAGATGCCGTCCTGCACGAAGATGCGGGAACCCGCGCAGCAGACCTGACCCTGATTGAACAGAATGCCGATCTGGGCGCCTTCGACGGCCTTGTCGATCTGCGCGTCGTCGAACACGATGTTGGCCGACTTGCCGCCGAGTTCCAGCGTGCTCGGGATGAGGCGCTTCGCCGCCGCTGCGGCGACGCTGTAGCCCACTTCGGTGGAGCCGGTGAACGCCAGCTTGTCGAAGCCCGGATGGTCCAGCATGGTCTGACCGCAGCCCGAACCACGGCCCGACAGGATGTTGACCACGCCGGGCGGGAGAACCTGATTGAGGAGCCGCCCGAGCTCGATGAGCGAGAGCGGCGTCGCGGACGACGACTTGATGACGACCGTATTGCCGGCCGCCAGCGCGGGCGCGATCTTCCAGGCGCCCATCAGAAGCGGAAAGTTCCAGGGAATGATCTGACCGACGACGCCGATCGGTTCATGGAGCACGATCGAGAGCGTGTTTTCGTCGATCTGAACGGCGCTGCCTTCCTCCGCACGAAGACATCCGGCGAAATAGCGGAAATGGTCCGACGAGAGCGGCACGTCGACCAGCGTCGTTTCGCGGATGGGCTTGCCGTTGTCGCGGGTTTCCGTTTCGGCGAGCAGCGCGGCATTTTCATCAATCAGATCGGCGATTCTGAGAAGCTTCGCCGCACGCTCCGCGGGCGGCACCGCCGACCAGTCCGGGAAGGCTGCGCGCGCCGCCGCCACCGCCCGATCGACGTCGGCCGCCGAGGCATCGGCGCAGTCGGCAAGCTTTTCGCCCGTCGCCGGATTGAAGGTTTCAAAGGTGGCGCCGTTTTGCGCGTCAACCCACTCACCGTTGATGAGAAGACCGTTTTTCTGAGCCATGATGTCGGATCCTTACCAAAAGAAATGGACTGCATTCCGAGAAAGCCCTTAAGGGCTTACGGCAATGTCAGTCTAATGCCCGACAGGCCTTCCGTCTTCCTTCAGTAGTGGCAAATCCATTGGCGTAGAGGCGTTCTCCGTCGGTCCTAGTCCTTCGGGCGAGAGGAGACCGCCCCTCGGCCGTTCGGATAAACCGTTCGGCTGTCATTGACTCGCCGGAACAGTTCTCCGCAGTCCGGTCTCGGAGGGAAATCAGCCGAAATGCCCCGCGCCGTCGAAATCGAGCGCGGCGATGTGGCCGTCCCGGATGGTGACGAGCCGACTGGACACCGCCTGCAGAAACGCCATGCTGTGGCTGACGCACAGACGCGGCCCCCGGAGCCCCTGCAGAACGCGGATCAGCCTTTCCCTCGCGCCTCTGTCGAGGCCGGCTGTCGGCTCGTCGAGTAGCAGTCCGTCGGGCGCCATCGAAAGCACGCAGGCGAGCGATACCAGGCGCTTCTGACCGCCGGAGAGCCGGAAGGACTCCGCATGCGCCAGCTCGGCGATGCCCAGTTCGCCGAGGGCGGCCTCGGATCTTTCCCGGGCCTCTTCATAAGAGAGCCCCAGATTGAGCGGTCCGAACATCACGTCGTCGAGCACTTCGGGGAAAAAGAGCTGGTCGTCGGGATTCTGCAGCACGAAGCCGAAATGCCGCCGCACCGCCCTGAAGCCCTCCTCGTCCGAAATCACCCTGCCGTCGAGCGTCAGCGTCATGGACTGCGGTCTGACGAGGCCGGTCAGAATGCGCAGCAGCGTGGTCTTTCCCGTGCCGTTGTCCGCCCACAGGCCGATCTGATCGTTCTCATGAATCGCCAACGCGGCCCCGTCGAAAAGCGGCGGACGTCCTCTGTAGCCGAAGGTCAGATCTTTGACTTCAATCAGATGGCGGGCAGTCATGAAAACAACTCCGGAAAGTTCAGCAGAATCAGCAGAGCCGAGAGGAGAACGGCAAGCACCGATGCCGCGGCGGCGGGCGCGGTGATCGGCTCGGGCGCGCCGGCGGACGGCCAGACGCCCGTAAACGCCCTCAGCCGCAGCGCTTCCTCCATGACGCGGCTTTTCTCCCGGGCCCGCAGAAACAGAATCGCCGCGAAGGAGGCCGCCGTCCGGTAGGTCCTCAGATCCGCCCGCATCACGAAGCCCCTGAGCCTTGCCGCCTCGCCGAGCTGACGCGCCGTGAGGGAAAAGACGCCGATCTGACGGGCCGTGAGAAGAAGGAGCGTGACGAGCTTCTGCGGAAAGCCGATTTCCGAGAGTCCTCGCGCAAACGCGGAGAGGGTCAGCCCGTCCGTCCAGAGCACGTACCAGAAAAAGGCCGCGTTGCATTTGAGCGTCGCCATGAGCGAAAGCGTCAGCCCTTCGCGCGTCAGCGCGTACCAGCCCGTCCCGACGACGGCCTCGCCCGGCGTGGTCATCGGCGTCAGAATCCAGATGAAGAGAATGAAGACGTTGACGGAAAGCCACTGCCGCAGGCGTCCCTTCAGACCGCCGATCAATACTGCGCCGGCGAATGCCGCCGCAGCACCGGCTGCAGCCGACGGCAGCGAATGCGCCGTCACCGAAACGGTCGTGAGGAGCAGAAGGCACAGAAGCCGGACCCGAACCGGAAGCGTCCTCATGATGTCTTCCTATCTGCGCCGGCGGAAATAGGCGGCGATGCCGAAAAGACCGATCATCCAGCCGATGCCGCCGATGATTTCGGTAAGACCGGGTTCGCGCGTGCGAAGCGCCGCGAGTTCCTTCTGCAGCGGTGCGAGCCTGGCATTCAGGCGTTCATCCAGAATGCGCTCGAACGCTTCGGGCGTCATGCAGACCTGAGGCGAAGCCGTCGGCAGCGAAACGTCCGACGAAGCTTCCGGACGCGGCGGCACTTCCGAGGGCAGCCCCGAGTGCGTCTTCACCGCGCCGCTCAGTTCTCCGGGCTCCACCGTCCACTCTCCCCGATGGCCTTCGCCCGCTTCGATGACGATGCGAAGGGCATGACCGGCAGACGTCATGGCGGCCGTCGGTTCAAAACCGAACGTCCCGTCGGCAGCCGTCCGGCCGGTGAGAAGCGTCTCCCCGGTCGACGCATCCTCGACGCGGATGCGGCCGTTCTTCACCCGTGCGCCGCCGGCGAACTTCGATTCGGTTTCAATACGGCTTCCTTCCGTCCAGGCAAAGACGTCCGGGCCATATGGAGCAGGGCACCGGGTTTTCCGGCGGGAACTGGAGTGTGGCGGCTGTATGCGCCGACATTGTCCACGGGGACCGGTGCCGGCATGCCATGGGTTGGATCCTGAATCAATTGCGGCAGCAGTTGCGCAACAATTATCGACAGGAGGACGGAAACAATGAAAAGAATATGGGGAGCGATTGCGGCGCTGGTATTGCTGGTGGTTGCGCTTCCGGCAGGAGCACAAGTGTCGATGGAACTGCAGTTGAACCGATCGGTTTATATGCAGTACGAACCGATTTTTGCAAAATTGAAGTTGCGCAACTACAGTGGTCAGCCGCTGGTTTTCGGCGTGGCGGATGAGCTGAAAGGAGAATTGCTGTTTGAAGTGACCTGCGGT
>JAXEEN010000064.1:0-3711 GCA_034104065.1 Sutterella sp. | reverse complement strand
CCGACGATCAACAGCGTCGTCAGACCGTAGAAGAGCGACGAGAAGAAGTAGATGAAGCCGATCACCGTGCTGTTGGTCGCCGAGGCCACCGGATTGAAGAGTTGAGGCAGATCAGGACTGCCGGATCAGCTTTCTCAGAAGCTGCGTCAGCGTTTCGCACTCGGCCTCCGTGAGCGTGTCGGAGACGGCTCTGATCGTATGAAAGTGCTCGGGCATCACGCCTTCGACGAGCGTGCACCCGCTTTCGGTGAGGCGGATGCGCCGTGCGCGGGCGTCCGATTCCACCTTCTCCGAGGCAATAAGAGGATCGGGAGCAGCCAGCATGCGCTTTACCATCACTGAGACGGTGGCTGCCGTCACGCCGAGCGTCGCAGCCAGCTCGGTCGCGAGTTTCGGGCCTTCTCCGTAAAGGGCCATCAGCAGCGAGAACTTGCCTTCCGAAATCCCGTGCACGCTCTGAAGCGGTCCGTAAATAGCGCTTCTCACCATGTTGGCGCCCGCCACAAGACTGAGCAGCAGGTCCACGCGGGCGGCGTCCGCCCGATCGACCACCTGCCCGTCCGCCATGCGGCACAGGCATTCCCGGGTCGGAAGAATTCTTGTCTGATAGTCCATTGCATCGTCCTCTTTTTAGCCGGCTAAGTATAATCACGGGCCGGCGGTTTTTGCCAAGCTGTTCCGGAAATTTCTGACTCTGACTCTGCGGGTTTTCCTCCAAACCGGACTGTCTTCACGAGTTCGGTGCGCTTCGCTAGAATGGGCGCACCTTTCTGATGCAGCATTTCCCATGCAGGACATTCCGCTTTACATCTTCGTTTCCTTCATTGCCTGCCTCACTCCGGGTTCGGGCGTGCTCTACACGGTTGCGAACGGCTTTCGCGGCGGACTGAAGACCGTGCTGGCCTCACCCTGCGGAACAACGCTCGGCGTTGCGCTGATGTCGGCGGTGTCCGCGACGGGTCTCGGCGCGCTGATCGCCTCCTCGCCGCTGATGTATGCGATTCTTCAGCTTGTTTCCGCCGCCGTTCTCATCTGGCTCGGCTGGCAGAGCTGGACCAGCGCATCGGTGAGTCTCAATTCGCTCAGCAGCTCCTCGGCCGAGAGCACCGTCACCTTCCGCTCCATTTTCGTCGGCGCCGTCGTGCTCCAGGCCTCCAACGTCATGCTGATCGTTTTCCTGCTGTCTCTCATGCCGCAGTTCATCGACCCGTCGCACGACTACGTCTCCCGCATCACGCTCCTGAGCGTGCTCTTCACCGTGGTGTGTTTCTTCGTGCATCTCGGCTACAGTCTCGCCGCCGCCGTCGGCAGCCGCTATCTTGCGGGTCCGCGCTTCAGCTTCTGGCTAAACCGCATCAGCGCCGTGCTCTTCTGGCTGCTTGCCGTCAGCGTCGTCTACGGAGCATTCGCCGGCTGAACGCCGATCATTGCCCGAAACCTGCAAGGCCGTCTACAATGACGGCCTTTTTCATATGCCGATCCCGTTCCTCCCATGACCGAAGCCGCCGTCCTTCTTTTATTCGCCGCAGCCATTCTCAGCTGCGTTTTCACGGGCCATTCCGTCATCTTCGCGCTCGTCTTCGGCTTCTGCCTCTTCACCGGCTACGGACTCCTCAAGGGATTTCGCCTCAAAGAACTCGTTCCCATGATGACCCGCGGCGTCAAGGCGGTTGCCGGCATTGCGCTCGTTCTCGCTCTGATCGGCATGCTGACGGGCTCCTGGCGCGCGTCCGGCACGGTTGCGCGTCTGGTGAGCGATGCGGCGGCATTCATTACGCCCGAGTGGTGCCTGCTTGCGGTCTTTATCTTCAACGGGATGCTCTCCACGCTGATCGGCACCTCCTTCGGCACGGCGGCGACCATGGGCGTCATCAGCATGACCATGACGGACGCCATGGGCATCAGTCCGCTTCTTGCCGGCGGCGCCATTCTCTCGGGCATCTACGTGGGAGACCGCTGCTCGCCCGTCTCGACCAGCGCCGCGCTCGTCTGCGCCGTCACCAGAACCGACATCTACACCAACATGAAGCTTATGGTGCTCTCGGGCGCCGTCCCCTTTGCAGCCGCCGCGGGACTCTATGCACTTCTCGGCTGGCTCGAGCCGGGGAACGCCGTGACGCTCGACGTGGCCGGCATCTTCCGCCGAGCCTTCACGCTCGATGCGCTCACCTTCATTCCTGCCGTCGTGCTCCTGGCGCTCGTTTTTCTGAAGGTCAGCATCAAGTGGACCATGGCAGCAAGCATCGCCTCGGCTGCTCTGGTCTGCGCTTTTGTTCAGGGAACGCCCTGGAGCGACATCGGACGCACGCTCATCACGGGCTTTGCGTCCGATGATCCCGACATTGCCCGGATGCTCTCGGGCGGCGGTCTCGTCTCCATGCTGCCCGTCTGCGCCATCATTCTGATTTCGTCCACGTTCTCGGGACTGATTGAAGGAACCGGCCTCATCAGCGCCGTCAAGGACAGCATTCCCAAGCTTGCCGCGCGGGTGACCCCTTTCGGCGCCATCGTCGCCACGGCGTTCGTGACGGCCGCCGTCGCCTGCAATCAGGTGCTCGCGGTGATGCTCACCAACCAGCTCTGCGCCGACATCCGACCCGACCGTCAGAAGATGGCGATATCGCTTGAAAACTCCGCCATCGTGATCGCGCCGATCATTCCCTGGTCGATTGCCGGCGCCGTTCCCATCGCCACCGTCGGTGCGCCCGTGCTCTGCGTCGCCACGGCCTTCTACCTGTGGTTTCTGCCCGCCTGGCAGTTCATCGTCGAACTCATCGACAAAAACCGCCGCTGAGCATCAAACGGCCTCCGAAGCCTCTGCGCACCAGAGGCCGTTTGAGTTTATGAAGAAGCATCAGAACGTCAGCACGCTTCCGGCGCCGGCCCAGTCCACGTCGGGAAAATGCCGGGCGAGTTCGGCCGCCGCTCTGAAGCCGGTGCAGTGGTTGACTCTCCAACGCTTCACCGGGACCTCCCTGAGGGCGGTCATCCAGGTCGGATAGGCGTCGCAGCTTGCGCCGCAGAGATGCGTGCCTCCCGTGATCGTATCGAAGGCCGTCACGCCGAACGTCTTTTCAACATGGCGAAGGATGTTGGGCAGACCGGCATGCGCACAGCCGAGCACGACGGACCAGCCGCGCTCGCCCTTGATCAGCAGCGATACGTCGTCCGCAAAGGTGTCGTGAATCTTGTCGCCCGCAGGCGTCTCCTCGAACATGTTGTCGTGATTGAGGAACCTCGGATCGCGCTCGTCCTGCGGCACCGTGAACGCAATGACCTCAGGAAGAATCTCGGCATAGGGCTCCACCTTCCGAATGGGCAGAGCCGCAAACAGCGCACCGCCGCCGCCCGCACGGGAGGCGTCGGCATCGCCCCAGCGCATTCTCGCCACGTTTTCAGATGCCCACAAGGCAGCATCCGGCGCAAGCCTCAGCATGTCGATGAGACCCGACGTATGGTCGAAATGGCCGTGGGAGAGCGCGATATTCTGAACAGAAGCCGGATTGATGCCGAGCGCTCTCAGATTGTGCTCGAGCACATGCAGAATGCCGCCCGTGTCCCAGAGCAGATTGCCGGACGGTGTTTCGATGAACATCGAATAGCCCCACTCGGCATAAAGTCCCTGTTTCTGACAGAAGTTGTCGACGACGATTGTTGCCTTCACCATGGCCGAAGTCCTCACTGAAACCGATTAATGCATCATACGTCCGG
>JAXEEN010000063.1:0-6266 GCA_034104065.1 Sutterella sp. | reverse complement strand
TACAAAATGGACTGTCAGAAAATCGTTGAAAAGTACGGTGCCTATCAGATCGAAATGCGCCGTCATTTCCATGCTCATCCGGAAGTGAGCACGAAGGAATTCGAGACCTCGAAGCGCATCCGCGAGGAACTCACCAAGTTCGGCATTGAATGGCGTCCGTGCGGCATGGAAACCGGCACGCTCGCGACGATTCACGGCCGCGGTCCCGGCAGGACCATTCTGATCCGCGGCGACATCGACGGTCTCACGGTGACTGAAGAAACGGGCTGCAGCTACGCCAGTCAGAATCCCGGCGTCATGCATGCCTGCGGCCACGACTGCCATATTTCGATGCTCCTGACCGCCGCCCGCATCCTCAATGATCTTCGCGGCGAATTCGACGGCACGGTGAAGCTCGCCTTCCAGCCCGCCGAAGAAACCGGTCAGGGCGCGCCCGCCATGATCGCCGAAGGCGCGCTCGAAGGCGTTGACGCGTGCTTCGGCATGCATGTCTGGTCCGACGTGCCGTCCGGCCAGGTGTCCGTGCAGCCCGGTCCCCGCATGGCGGGCACCGACATGTTCACCATCACGGTGGAGGGTCACGGCGGCCACGGCGCCCAGCCGCATCACTGCGTGGACGCGACGGTCACCGCCGCCGCCATCGTGTCGAACCTCCAGACCATGGTGAGCCGCGAGCTTTCTCCGGTGGAGACGGCCGTCGTGACGGTCGGCACGCTCAATTCCGGCACGCGCTGGAACGTGGTGTCGGGTCACGCCGAACTCACCGGCACGACCCGCTACTTCTCGCCCGAAGTCGGCAAGGCGCTGCCCGGCATTCTCGAACGCATTGCCTCGAAGACCGCCGAAGCCTTCCGCGCGAGCGCCACGGTGACCAACGGCATCATCGTGCCGCCGACGGTGAACGATCCCGGCATGACGGCCCTCGCTCAGGGCGCCGTGAAGAAGATCTTCGGTGAAAACGGTCTCAACGAGCAGCCGCCGACGATGGGCGGCGAAGACTTCAGCAACTTCATGAACCGCGTGCCGGGCTGCATTGCGCTTCTCGGCGTGCGCAACGAAGCCTGCGATGCCGTCTACGGGCAGCACAGCAACAAGTATCAGGTCGACGAATCGGCTCTGATCAAGGGGGCCATGCTCCACGCGCAGGTTGCGCTCGACTTCCTGGCGAAGTAATCCGCTTTCGCACCGACGAAGAAGAGCCCGGACTCTCGGCAGAGCCCGGGCTCTGCTGTTTTATGAGGGAACCCTTTTGGTAGGGGGACCGGGCGGAAAGTAAGCGGTCACTGACTTCAGAACGCCTTCGGCCGGTTGCGTTTCGAAACAAACTGTCGGACGCGAAATTCGGTCGGCGCGCCGGCGGTCGGTAAGATAGGACCTCGGACAACAAAACAGAAAGGACACTTCATGTATTCCCGCGTCATTGCAACGGGGGCTGCGCTGCCGGCCCGCGCCGTATCCAACGATGAGTTCGCCCGGATGCTTGCCGCCGACGGCATTGAAACGAGCGATGAATGGATCCGCACGCGCACCGGCATCGAACAGCGATACTTCGCCGATGAGGATAAAGGCGAGACGACCACATCGCTCGCCGTGTCGGCCGCGCGTCAGGCGCTCGGGCGTTCGGGCCTGGCGCCCTCGGACATCGACCTCATCATCGTGGCGACGACGACGCCCGACATGGTGTTTCCGTCCGTCGCCTGTCACGTTCAGGCGGCGCTCGGCGCGTCGGGCTGCGCGGCCTTCGACGTGCAGGCGGTCTGTGCGGGCTTCATCTACGCGCTCAATGCGGCGGACGCCATGCTTCGCGCCGGGCCCTATCGTGCGGCGATCGTGATCGGCGCCGAAACGCTTTCGCGCGTTCTCGACATGAAGGATCGCTCGACCTGCGTGCTTTTCGGCGACGGCGCGGGCGCCGTCGTGCTTCAGGCGAGCCAGGATCCCGGCATTCTCGCTGCCCGCATGTACGCGGACGGCCGCTACGACGAAAAGGTGCTCGGACTCACCGCGCATCTGAAGGCGGGCGCCGTCGTCGGCGATCCCTTCATCCGCATGGACGGCCGTCAGGTCTTCAAGCTTGCCGTCGAAGGTCTGACGGAAAGCGCCCGCGAGGTGGCCGGCCTGGCCTGCGTGCGCACCGAAGACGTCGCGCTCTTCGTGCCGCACCAGGCGAATCTGAGAATCATGACGATGGTTGCCAAAAAGCTCGGCATTCCCGACGAGCGGATGGTGAAGACCGTCGCCGAACACGGCAACACGTCGGCCGCGTCGGTGCCGCTGGCGCTCGACCGCGCGGTCCGGGACGGCATGGTCCGTCCGGGCGAACTGGTGCTGCTTCAGGGCGTCGGCGCGGGCATGGCCTGGGGTTCGGCGCTCATTCGCTGGGCATAACCCAAAAATGGGACAGAAAAATCCCGTTTTCGGACGAGGGACGGCCTGTTAAACTCAGGCGACTCGGATGTTTCCCGTTTTAGGAAGATTGATTCATGCGCATCGCATTTGTATTCCCCGGCCAGGGCAGTCAGTCGGTCGGCATGCTGGCGGGTTTTGCCGGCAACGCCGCGGTGGAGAACGTGCTTGCCCGTGCGGACGCCGCACTCGGCTTTTCTCTCGCCGGTCTCATCGCCGAAGGTCCCGCCGAGGCGCTTTCGCTCACGGTCAACACGCAGCCCGCCATGCTCGCGAGTTCCGTGGCCTTCTACGAAGCCTGGCGCGCCGCGGGCGGCCGCACGCCCGACGTGATGGCCGGTCACTCGCTCGGCGAATATTCCGCTCTCTGCGCGGCCGGCGCCTTCACGCTTGAGGACGCCGTGAAGCTGGTCCGATTCCGCGCCGAAGCCATGCAGAACGCCGTTCCGGTCGGCGTGGGCGGCATGGCAGCGATCATCGGCCTCAGGGATGAGGACGTGCTCGCCGCCTGCGAAGAGGCCCGCGGCGAAGGTGCTGTCGAGGCCGTCAACTTCAACGCCCCCGGTCAGGTGGTGATCGCCGGCGAAAAGGCTGCGCTCAGGAAGGCGATTGAATGCGCCAAGGCCCGCGGCTGCCGCCGGGCGATCGAACTGCCGGTGTCCGCGCCCTTCCATTCGAGCCTGCTTGCGCCCGCCGGCGAAAAGCTGGCCGCGCGTCTGGCCGAGATCGACGTGAAGTCGCCGTCCGTGCCCGTGATCGCCAACGTCGACGTTGAAGTCCACGCCGAGCCCGACGCCATCCGTACGGCGCTCGCCCGTCAGGCCTCCTCCGCCGTTCAGTGGGTGCGCACGATCGAGCGCATGAAGGCCGAAGGCGTCACCGACGTCGTCGAATGCGGCCCGGGCAAGGTCCTCACGGGACTGCTTCGCCGCACCGCGCCCGAACTTACCGGCCACAACATCTACGATGCGGCTACGCTTGCCGCCGTTCTCGAAAAACTGCAGTAAGGAATTTACAGAGATGGACAAGTCCACTTTCGCCGCCGACGCGCTTGCCGGCCAGGTTGCCTTCATCACGGGCGCGAGCCGCGGCATCGGCGCCGCCATTCTCGAGGCGTTCGTCGCCGCCGGCGCGACGGTTGTCGGCACGGCGACCTCTGAAGCGGGCGCCGAACGCATCACGGCCCGCATCGCCGAACTCGGCGGCAGGGGCCGCGGCATGGCCCTCAACGTCTGCGACGGCGAAGCGTCTGCCGCCGCCGTGGCCGGCATCGTGTCCGAATTCGGCCGCATCGACGTCATGGTCAACAACGCCGGCATCACCCGCGACACGCTCGTCATGCGCATGAAGGACGACGCCTGGAACGACGTGATCGACACCGACCTTTCCGCCGCCTTCCGTCTGGCCCGCGCCTGCGTGCGTCCGATGATGAAGCAGCGTTCTGGCCGCATCATCTCGATTTCCTCCGTGGTCGGCGCCATGGGCAATGCCGGTCAGGTGAACTACGCCGCAGCCAAGGCGGGTCTCATGGGCATGACCAAGGCGCTTGCCCGCGAAATCGGCTCCCGCGGCATCACGGTCAACTGCGTGGCGCCGGGCTTCATCGACACCGACATGACGGCCGGTCTGCCCGAAGAACACAAGGCGCATCTTCTTGCCCAGATTCCGCTCGGCCGTCTCGGCAGCGCGAAGGAAGTCGCCGAGGCGTGCGTCTTCCTGGCTTCGCCCGCGGGCGCCTACGTGACGGGGACGACGATCCACGTCAACGGCGGCATGTTTATGGGTTAACAACCACGGGTTAGACCGCTACACAAAGGCGTTTCGGCTTGTTACAATAGCGGCCAATTTCAGGGGAGGGGGCTATCCCTCCCCGCATTCTGCGCAAAAGGCAGAATGCACAGACATACCTACACAACTTTTTCCCCGCACGCTGCGCGGGGGTTCCCCCATTTTGCGGAGTAAAAGAAATGGACGAAATCGAACTGAAGGTCAAGAAGATTGTTGCTGAACAGCTCGGCATTAAGGAAGAAGACATCAAGAACGAATCTTCCTTCATCGAAGACCTCGGCGCCGACAGCCTGACCACGGTTGAAATGTCGCTCGCTCTCGAAGATGCCTTCGGCATCGAAATCCCCGATACGGAACAGGAAAACCTCCGTACGGTTCAGCAGGCCATCGACTACGTCAAGTCCGCCGTCAACAAGTAATTCCGGTCTGACGGTCTGAGACCGTTCGCCGGCGCTCCGACATGAGAGCGCAAGCCTGTGGGATCCGCTCAAACGGGTCCCACAGTCGTTTCAGGATTCGGCAGATCCCTCAAAGCTGTTAGTCTCTTCGGCCGCAAACCGTTTCGGGATGTGTCCGCTACGTTTATAGAAAGGAAACTCACCATGATGAACCGTCGTGTGGTCGTAACCGGCCTCGGCATGATTTCTCCGCTCGGCAACGACCTCGCCACGAGCTGGAAGGCGGCGCTCGAAGGCAAGAGCGGCGTCGTGCGCGTCACGCAGTTCGACGCTTCCGCGCTCGGCAGCCAGATCGCGGGCGAAGTGAAGGACTTCGACGCCTCCAAGTATCTCGGCGTGAAGGAAGTCCGCCGCTTCGACCGCTTCGTCCACTTCGGCGTGGCCGCCGGTCTCATGGCGCTTGAGGATTCCGGTCTTGAAATCACCGACGACTTCTCGCCCGAAATCGGCTGCGCGATCGGTTCGGGCATCGGCGGTCTGCCGGTGATCTGCACGAACTATTCGGCCTATCTCGAACGCGGTCCCCGCCGCATTTCGCCCTTCATGATTCCGGGCTGCATCATCAACATGGCCTCCGGCCAGCTCGCCATCATGAAGAACCTCAAGGGCCCGAACATCGCTCACGTGACCGCCTGCTCGACGGGCCTTCACGCCATCGGCGAAGCCATGCACATCATCCGCCGCGGCGACGCGACCGCCATGGTGGCGGGCGGCTGCGAGTCGACGATTCATCCGCTCTCGATGGGCGCCTTCGACGCCATGCACGCGCTCTCGCGCCGCAACGACGATCCGGCTTCCGCCTCCCGTCCCTTCGACAAGAACCGCGACGGCTTCGTGATGGGCGAAGGCGCGGGCGTTCTCGTTCTCGAAGAGCTTGAACACGCCAAGGCTCGCGGCGCGCACATCTATGCCGAAATCGTGGGCTACGGCCTCTCGGGCGACGCCTATCACATCACGACCCCGTCGACCGACGGTCCCGCCCGCTGCATGCGCATGGCGCTTCGCAACGCCGGCATCAGCCCCGAAGACGTTCAGTATCTGAACGCGCACGGCACGTCGACCGCCGTGGGCGACACGAACGAAGTGAAGGCGATCCGCGAAGTCTTCGGCGAACACGCTTCGAAGCTCGTCGTCAACTCCACGAAGTCCATGACCGGCCACCTGCTCGGCGGCGCCGGCGGCATCGAGTCGATCTTCACGATCAAGGCGATCGAGGAACAGATCTCGCCCCCGACCATCAACGTGGTCGAACAGGATCCGGAATGCGACATCGACTGCTGCCCGAACCAGGCCCGTCCGATGGCGATCGAGTACGCCATGAAGAATTCCTTCGGCTTCGGCGGCACGAACTCCACGGTGATCTACCGCCGCTGGCACGACTGATCGGACCGTGATGCGCGTTCGGCGCATCCGCTGACGGCATGAGGAAAGGCATTCGGCTCCAGGGTCGGATGCCTTTTCTGTTGGGCCGCATCTAATGCGCTGAAAACCAATGGATGATGGCCTCGATGGTACAATAACGAGTTCAATCGAAGCCGCGCCGTTTTCAGACGTGCCCGGCGCGGCCATATCAACAAGTCAGACAGTCTTTCTCAATGCAGAATATCCGCAACT
>JAXEEN010000062.1:0-6940 GCA_034104065.1 Sutterella sp. | reverse complement strand
GGCGTCCAGCCAATCTCCGCGGCGCTTTTGAGGTTGACCGCGAGCCCGCCCGCCGGCAGGAAAACCTGAGGAATCTCCCTGGGCGGCGTGCCCTCGAGAACCCGGGCGATGACGGCCGCTTCGAACCGGCCGAGGGCGTCGAGGTCGCTGTCGCCGCAGCTCATCAGAATGCCGCGTTCGACCGCCTCGGTTCCGTCGAGCGAAAAGCTCGGGACGCGGTAGCGGCGAAGAAGATCCGTCAGCCGGCGAAAGTCGTCGCTCCCGCACTGAAATCGCGGCAGCATGACGGCGTCGCAGCCCGATTTGAGAAGCCTTTCGAGCGCGGCGAGCAGCTGGGCGAAGCTCTCTGCCTCGGAAAGACCGGCGCTGTCCCAGAGGGCGGTTTCAATGCCGCTGCCGAGATTGACGGCCGCCTTTTCAATTTCCCGCACGCCGGCTTCCGCCGGGCGGCTTGCGTCGGCGATGAGACCGAGGTTTCCGAAGCGCACGATCGAATGAAAGAACCGGACCCGGCGTCGGTAGTAGTCCTTCTCGACAACGCAGTGGAAGTTCTGCTGGCCGGAGTCTTCGGCGCTCAGCACGAGACTGCTTTCGACGGGACTGCTGCTCGCGAGCGCGAGCACGGGAATGTCGTGGATGCGCCGGGCCGTGTCGAAGGCCGCTTCGTTGCCGAGCGCGAACACCAGATCGACGTCGTTGGCTTCGAGCACGCGGGCCGTGACGAGGTCAGAGACGCGCCGGCGCCTTTCCGGGTCGAAGTCGTAGCTGTAGTGCCCGTCGGGGAGAAAGCGCAGATGAGGTCCCTGAAGCGCCAGGGCGCAGGCGCCCCAGACGTCGGCCGTGCCGGTGCGGGATTCGGCGTCGTCGCCGGGTGCAAACAGGATGATGCCCATACGCCGAAGAGACTGCAGCGTCTTGAGGAGAATCCGGCGAAAGCGCACGTCGCTGCCGCTCGTCACGAGAACGGCGTTGGCCGGCCGCCCGGAGACGAGCGGCCGATTCGCCCGGACGGGCGGGGCGCCGGCGGCGAGCGCCGCCGCAAGCGCGAGGAGGGAGCGGCGGGTTACCACAGTGCGCCTCCGCCGTCTTCCGAGCCGTCTTCCCGTGCGGCTTCCTCGGCCGTGCCGCGGCGGAAGACGACCATCGTGATGTCGTCGGACTGCGCCGCGGTGCGGCGGTAGCTCGCGACGGCATCCATCAGGGTCTTCACGGCGTCGCCGGTCGGACGGCCGCTCAGCGTCGAGGACACCGCCTCGATGCGCGCTTCGCCGAAGAGCTCGCGCTCTTCGTTCATGGCTTCGGAGACGCCGTCCGTGTACATGAGGCACATTTCTCCAGGGGCGATCGTCGTGTGCAGATCGGTGAATTCGGCGGCGTCGATGACGCCGACGAGCGGTCCGCTCATCTCGCGGATCCAACGGACGGTCCTGCCGCTGTCGGCCGGCACCACGACCGGCGGACAGTGGCCGCCGTTGGCGTAGTCGAGACCGCCCGTCTTCGGGTCGAAGTAGCCGATCCAGAGCGTCACGAACATGCAGCTCGGATTGTTTTCGGCCAGCCGGTCGTTCACCTGCTTCATCACTTCGGCGGGCGTCAGACCTTCGCTGACCGCGTTTCTGACGAGCGTGAGCGTCACGCTCATGAAGAGCGCCGCGGAGACGCCCTTGCCCGAGACGTCGCCGATCAGAAGCGCTCTTCGTCCGTCGGGCGCATCAAGAACGTCGTAGAAGTCGCCGCCCACCTCCTTGGCGGCCTCCATCAGCGCATCGGCCGTAAAGCGGCTGCTTCGAAAGCCCGTGCCGGCGGGAAGCATGCCCTGCTGGATTTCGCGCGCGGCGTTGAGTTCGCCTTCGATGACGTGCCGTCGGGCGATCGAGGCCTTGAGCGCGGCGATGTTCCTTTCGATGGCGGCGATCATGTGGGAGAACGCGCCCGAAACCTGACCGACCTCGTCTCTGCCGCCCGGAAGCCGCCCGGCGATGGTCCGCAGACCCTCGGCCATGCCGTCCGAGGTGAAGTCGAAGACGGCCAGACGGCCGGCGCAGTCGGAAAGACGCCGCAGGGGACGCAGCGTCTTCGTGATGAAGAGGAGGCCGGCCGCGGCGATCACCAGGAAGATGCCGAGCACCAGTGCGGACATCGTCTTCGCTTTGGAGGCGGCGGGTGCGGCGATGACGGAGAGCGGGGCCGCCGTCTGAATGAACCACTCGAGCGGCGCGAACCAGCGCACGGAGTAGAAGACCTCGCCGTCGCCGGTCTTCAGAATGCCGGCCGCCGTGCCTTCTCTCCGGGCCTTTTCATAAATCCCGGGATAGCGGTCGATCCAGCCGGCGAAGGCTTCTTCGCCGCTTCCGGCGACGATGGTCCCGAGATCGTCCATCACGTTGATGCTCGAGGCTTCGGGGAGGGCGAGGGACTTCACGATGTCCCTGAGATGCGATTCAAGCTCCGCCATTTTTCCGGGCAGACCGTCTTCGAGATAGTCGACCGCCTGCGAGACGAGCAGCATGCGTTCGCCGCTTCGCCGCACGGCGAGCAGCATCGGCAGCGACTTCTTTTCGGGGGTGTGGATGCGGTAGAACGTGAAGAAGTCGCGGGTGAAGACTTCCCGGTCGGGACGCAGATGACGCGTGAGCGGAACGCGCAGGAAGTCCCGGAGATTTTGGGCGAAGGCGCTCTCGAGGAGCGGGCTGGCATAAAACAGCCGCCCCTCTTCATCGGCGACGCCGAAGTGCGTGTTCCATTTCGATTCCATGAAACGGAGCACGCGGATGCCTTCGGGCGTGGGCGGACCGCCGCGGGAGACTTCTTCGAGATAGTCGAGTTCGGAGAGGATGTCGTCCTTCTCGATCGACGCCTTGTCCATCACGAAGGACTGCATGTTGAGATACGAGAGCTGAAGCCCCTCGTCGATGATGCCCGTGATCTGAAGGAACTGACGTTCGGCTTCATGGAGCGACTGCTCGAAGGTATCCCGGTAGCCGAGGTAAATCAGGGGGAAGCTTGCCGCGGAGACGACAAGCGCGATGATGATCGTCAGCTTGGTGCGAAGCGACAGGGCGTCGGAAGTCATCACGGGCGGTAAGAGATCCTCAGAGCGGAAGGCCGAACGGCCGAAGCGGATTCGAATTCGGCGGATTCCCGCTAAGTGTACAGGACTTGAGGCGGAAATCCGTGACGAAATTGTTTCCGGAAGATGTCGGCGCGGTGCCTGAAGTGAAGATCATCAGGCGCGGTCTGTACCGATGAGGACGGATTTTCCGTCGAAAGCAATGCCGAGACGGTGAATCCGCGTTTCGGAGATGCCTCTCTCGATGAGATCTGCGCCGTAGCGTCGTTCCCGTATCTGATGAAGAGCGGCTTTTACAGTATCAGCCAGCGTCGGTTCAGCAGTTCTGCGGCGTACTTTAAATTCCAGAATAAAGGCGTCATCAATGGTCCGGTCTCGTGGTTCGAGGATCAG
The DNA here is from genome assembly GCA_034104065.1 of Sutterella sp. Taxonomy (GTDB): domain Bacteria; phylum Pseudomonadota; class Gammaproteobacteria; order Burkholderiales; family Burkholderiaceae_F; genus Sutterella. The sequence continues at coordinate 3,477 of JAXEEN010000062.1, read as the reverse complement.
ATCATATCGTCCGAAACCGCTTTCGCGATTGCCGCTGATGATGAACCGGTCCTCCAAGGAGGAAACTAGGCCGAGAATGAATCCGTGATAAAAGCGTTCCGACTCACCGCTTCCGACGTCAAAATAGCTGAAGCACGACATAGTGAGGCGGCTGAGATATTCGTTCATGAAATCGAGGTCATGATTTATGAGAGCCTTCAGAAAGCCGTCATACGCTTTTCGGTTGGAGACAAACCATTCTCGGATCAATGATTTGAAGGTGCGTCGAATTTCGTCATTAGTCAACGAAATTTCATAGGTCTTCTCCGGAAGCGTTTTCAGGACTTTGATGTAGCCGGCGGAAAGCAGCAGCGACCATATGGCAGACGGATTGTCGGACAGCGATCGAAAGGAGATGGCGTCGGCCAGTTCAGTCACGACCGAAGCGCCCCGAAGAAGGGCTTCGAAGTCGGTTTTGAGATCGCTGTCGGCAGTACGGATCAGGCTCCCCGCCAAAGCATTTGAACTGGTGTTGGCCCAGTAGGCATCGAATTTTCGCAGGGAGAGATAGTTCGTGATCGACCAGGGATTGTAGATGTCGCTGCACCGGCCGAAGGAAAAACCGTCATACCAGGATTTGACGTCGGAAAGATTGTTCAGTCCGAATTCCCGCATGGCCTGAACAACTTCCGGCTCAGTGAAGCCGAAAGCATCGGCATAGCGCTCAGAGAGCGGAGTGATGACGTCAATATTGTTGAGATCTGAAAAAATAGATTCCTTGCTGACACGGGTTATGCCGGTCAGAAGCCCACGCTCGAGGTATTCGTTGTCCTTGAATGTCGCATTCATGAACTGACGGACAAAGGGAACCGCCTCGTCCCAGTAATGATTGAGCCATGCTTCCTGAAGCGGGGTGTCGTATTCATCCAGAAGAACCACAGCTTTGCAGCCGTAATGTTTGTACAGAAGCCGGCAGAGGTCGCGAATGCCGGCGGTGGCGGCATCAGCCAGGACTTCATCCGTCGGCCTGGCGCTGAGGGATGTCAGGAATTCGGCCTTCCATCCGGCATACATGCTGCAGAGACGTTTTTCATCCGAAGTGAGCCGGGGACTGTCCGAAAGCACGGCGAAATTCTGCCAGACGTCCGAGATCAGCCTGATGACGGCATTCTGGAACAGACTGAATTTCGGCGATTTGACGGAAGCAAAACTGAGACTGACGACGGGATACCGGCCGGCGGCAAGACGCATCTCAATGCTTTTCCAAACGTCGAGTCCGGAAAAAAGCGAGGCTTGGTCGGAGCGGCTGTTGGAGAAAAAATCCCGGACCGTACTCAGCATGAGCGTTTTGCCGAAGCGTCTCGGGCGCGTGATGAGCGTTACAGCGGAAGCTCCGAGCCACCACTCGCGCAGGAAACGTGTCTTGTCGACATAAAAGTAATCGTGCCTGCGAAGAACGCCGAAATCCTGAGTTCCGATGGATATCACTCGCGGCAACGGTAAATCCTCCATTAGAGATTATGGAAAATCTAGCATATGCGGAGTTTTCTTTCTCAGTTTCATCCGGGAAATGGACAAGAATGATAAAGCATGAAAAAGCGCACGCTCTGTCGAACGTGCGCTTCGCGGAGCCTGAAAGGACTCAGTGTTCCGCCTACATGAAGCAGCGGTTGAGGATGAAGGCGGCCGCCATGATGCCCATCAGCCAGCTGACTTCCCGGGCGCGGCCCGTGAGGAGCTTGAGGACGACGTAGGACACGACGGCGAATTCAATGCCGACCGAGATGGAGTAGCCGAGCGGCATCATGAACATGGCGAGAATGGCCGGGAAGCCTTCCGTCCAGTCGCTGAAGTCGAGCTGGTCGAGACCCATCATCATGAAGGCGCCGACCATGATCAGTGCGGGCGCCGTCGCGCAGGCGGGAACGACGACGAAGAGCGGGTAGAAGAAGACGGCGAGAAGGAAGAGCACGCCGCAGACGATCGCGGTGAGACCGGTGCGGCCGCCTTCTTCAATGCCCGTGGCGCTTTCGACGTAGGTGGTCACGGTCGAGGTGCCGAGGCAGGCGCCGGCGATGGTTGCGATGGCGTCGGAGAAGAGCGCCGGACGGGCGCGGGGCAGTTCGCCCTTTTCGTTGAGCATGCCGCCGCGGCTCGCGCAGCCGACGAGCGTGCCGACCGTATCAAAGAAGTCGACGAAGAAGAACGCAATCACCACGACCCAGAAGCCGGTCGTCAGGAGCTGCGAGAAGTCGAGCTTGAAGAGAATAGGCTCGAGGCTCGGCGGCATCGACATGAAGCTTTCCGGCATCTTGGTCACGCCCAGGGGGATGCCGAGGAGCGTCACGGCGACGATGCCGATCAGGATCGAACCGCGCACGCGGCGGATGTGCAGAAGCACCATCAGGAAGAGGCCGAAGAGGGCGAGCAGGGCTTCAACGGACTTGAGGTTGCCCAGACCGACGCTCGTGGCCGGATTCGAAACGACGATGCCGGCGCTCTTCAGACCGATGAAGGCGATGAAGAGGCCGATGCCGGCCGAAATGCCGATCTTCATGTTGAGGGGAATGGTGTTGACGACCTTCTCGCGGATGTTGGTGAAGGTGAGCAGCAGGAAGATCACGCCTTCGACGAAGACCGCGGTCAGCGCGACGTGCCAGGGCACGTGCATCGTCATGACGACCGAATAGGTGAAGAAGGCGTTCAGGCCCATGCCTGGCGCGAGCGCGAAGGGATAGTTGGCCAGAAAGCCCATCAGGAAGCAACCGACGGCCGCGCCGACGCAGGTTGCCACCAGAACGGGGCCGAAGGGCATGCCGCTTTCGGACAGAATGCCGGGATTGACGACGATGATGTAGGCCATCGCCATGAACGTGGTCAGACCGGCGGCGAGCTCGGTGCGCACCGAGGAACGGTTTTCCGTCAGTTTGAATTGATTCTCCAGCCAAGACATGGTGTCTGCTCCAGGAAAATGAGGGGGAAGATTTGTATATGCCGGTCCGTGAGGCCGGACCGCTGATCGAGATTATGATCCAGTTTGACCTGCGGCGGCCAACGGGCATAGGAAGAATTTGCCGGCAGTGCCGTCCGGACGTCATCCGACGAGCCGAAGCCGCACTGATGTTTTTCGGCTGTTCAGCCTGGCGCCGAGACGGGCGGCTGACTCAGAAACGCTGCTGCGCTGGGCAAAAGGCAGAAGTCCGGGCGTTTGCACCGGCGGGTCCGCGGGTGCCTAAGGGCGTCATTGAGCATGCCGGAGCCGCAAGGAGATCTGTACAAGGGCTAAATTTTTTGTCTATGTGAGGGCTTTATTATTTGTCTAGGGCTAAAGGTTTGTCCACTTTTATTGAGGCCGCCTCATCAATTGCTGCAAGCAGATCCGCCACGGCTGAGGTTGCTTTCAAGAGCAGCAAGTTCTTCCACCAAATTCTTCGTCCCGGCCCTTTGAGCATGGTTCCCTCAATGAGCTGCTTGCCTGCCAAAAGAGCCACGGCATCC
>JAXEEN010000061.1:0-2601 GCA_034104065.1 Sutterella sp. | reverse complement strand
CTACGTCAATCTCGGACAGAGCCGCGATACGGCTGAATTTGCCAGCGAGAGCGTCGCCAGATGGTGGCACTTCATCGGCGAAGAGAGTTTCCCCGGCTGCAAAAAGCTCTTTATTGTTTGTGACGGCGGAGGCAGCAACGGTAGCAGAGTTCGTTTATGGAAATGGGCTCTAGCTTGTTTTGCCGAGTTTTACGGCCTTGAAATTCATGTATCCCACCTGCCTCCAGGTACGTCCAAATGGAACAAGGTGGAACATCGACTGTTCAGCTACATCTCGAAAAATTGGGCCGGTCAGCCGTTGGTTGATATTGAGACCGTTGTGAATCTAATCAGCGACACGACAACGCGAACCGGACTGAAGGTCAGATGTGACATTGACAACAATGTATATCTGAAGGGAACAAAGATCACTGACGAGGAATTTGATCAGATCGCACTTGATCCGATTCCGGAATTTGGTACTTGGAACTACATCATTCGTGGTTTCAAGCAAGGCGAAGACTGATAAGTTATTTCCTAACTATTCCTAATACAAATTTTGTTACAAATACATTCACCGCAATCGAAATCATCTACTGCAGAATACCTAGCCTTCTGACACCTATCAAAATTCCCTTTCAGGAATGAATAGTATCAGCCGAACGCTGAAACATCCGCTGAGTGCGGACTATTTCAGCTGGCTGTCCTTGCTTCCGCGACGGTTGTAAAGCGCAAAAGGACCGTTACGCTTGTCGGCCTCACGCTGACAGGCGATGCAGAGTCTGACGCCCGGCACGGCCCGTCGGCGGGCTTCCGGTATTTCCTCGCCGCATTCCTCGCAGTACCGGAGTCCCGGTCCTTTACCCAGACCCCGTCTTGCTCTGGCGATTTCGTCATTGAGCGAATCCTGAATCTGATCGTTGACGGCATTGTCGCCTGCCCAACCTACGGCCATAAACCCTCTCCTTCTTCAGGTCTGTACAGACTTCTGATGCTGCAAAGCCCGGCGTCGACTCAGAAACGCAAGTCTTCGGCCGAGGCCAGATAAAGCCTGCTTGTCGCTCTGGTCACGGCGGTATAGAGCCAGCGGAAATACGATGAAGAATGACGCCGAGCCTTCCAGGCGCAGTCTACAAACACATTTTCCCACTCACCGCCCTGCGCCTTGTGACAGGTCACGGCATATCCGTATCGAACTCGGAGCGCATTCACGTATTTGTCAGCAGCCCACGCCTCGTTCCATTCCTTGGTCCCGCGTTTCAGCTGAGGATTTCTCATTCGAAAATCCGCATAAAGCGCCTGCCGGAGGCGGTTGTTTTCAGCGCCCTCTTCGCTTTCGAGCAGATTCTCGAGAATCATCCCGTCGACGGCAAAGAGTTCGCCCTTTTCATCCCGAAACCGGATAACCGTCCGTCTGAAGATCAGCTCAACAGGCTGATCGGACGGCGCGCCGGCTTTCCTTCTCAATGAGACCTTCCGGATCTCGACAGTCGGCGAAGCCTCCAACACCTGTCCGAAGTCGCCGTTGCAGAGAAACCGGCCGCCGATCCAGGCGTTGAGAAGCACCATAACTTTGTCGCCCTTGCAGATCGTCTCTTCACCGGGGAAATAGAGGGCCCGAAACGCTCTGTTCAATTCCCGAACGCGTACGTTTGTATGCGCAATCATGACGGAGCGCCGATGCAGCCTTCCTCCCATGCTTTCGAGATAAAGCCTCGGAATATCCGCGGCATTCACTCGAACGACATCGCCTTTTCCGACGTCGAACGTCAGCCGTCTGAAGTCGTCCCTGCGAATCGAGTCCCGAATGCCGGACGCCGTCGAGACAATGCCGCTTCCGCGTTCCTGACGAACGATGTCAGTGAGCTCGAACTCTTCCGACGGAAGATTGAACTGCTCCCGAAGATAGACGGCATCCAGAGCGGGCGACACGCGCATGCGGACCGGCGGTAGCTGAGCAGCGTCCCCCACGAACAGGATCTTCCGCTGGTTCACACCTTCGCAGTCCCGGAAATACGTCACGAAGTCGGAGAGAAGCTGGCCGCTGCCGAAACGCAGAAATTCATCGCCGCCGTCGACGTCTGACATCATGGAGGATTCGTCGACCACGTAGACCGTATCGGCATCGTCGGTATTGACGGTCAGAACACTGACGAGCCGAAACTCGTCGGCATCTTCATTGTCGTCGCTCTTGCCGTACAGACGGCTGTGCATGGTCGATGCATGCTCGCCCGTTCTAGCGCTGAGCACCTTGGCCGCCCTTCCCGTCGGGGCCATCAGCACGACGTTTCGATGAAGATCGTTTTTCAGATGACGGATCAGACCCTGCATCAGAAAGGTTTTGCCGGTGCCGGCATAGCCCTTGAGCAGAAAAACCCGTGCATCGGGGTTGTCGAGGAATTGCTGAAGCCTGCCGACAAGCACGCTCTGACCCGGGGTCAGCACGGTCTGCGCAAAGACGGCCTCCAGTCTCGGCCTGATGACGGCGATGCTCGGCATGTCGATCGATTTCCCTGCTCGGATTCAGCAACTTAGAAAGGTTACCTTGTCCGGCCGCCGCCTGCACGCCTTCTCGCACCGCGGATCAGGCACGGAGCCCCGCGTCTTTATCATTCGCCATCA
>JAXEEN010000060.1:0-9415 GCA_034104065.1 Sutterella sp. | reverse complement strand
CGGCGGTTTCGACGTCGGCGTGTCCGGTGACAAAAATCACGGGAATGTCGAGCGACGCGGCCTTCATGCGCTGCTGCAGTTCAAGCCCCGACATGCCGGGCATGCGGATGTCGAGAAGCAGGCAGCCCGGCACGCCCGGCCGGGCGTCGGCTAGAAAGGCTTCGGCCGATGCATAGGAGATGCTCTGCCAGCCTTTGCAGGCGAGCAGAAAGGAGAGGGCTTCCCGAACGATGGCCTCGTCGTCGACGATGCGGATCAGAGGCGGATTGAGCGATGAGTCAGTCATGTTGTTCCGATTCGGACGACGGCGCTTCGGCGGCGACGAGCCGGAGTTCCGCTCTGAGTCCGCCCGGCATCTGCTGCCGGAAGGTGAGGCGCCCGCCCGACGCTTCCGCAATGGCAAGCGCAATCGGAATGCCGAGGCCGTGTCCGTTTTTCTTGGTGGTGATCAGGGGTGTGCTCAGTTCGCTGAAGGCGTCCTCGGAAAGGGCGGGGCCGGTGTTGCTCAGCATGATGAGCACGAAGCCGTCCTCCCGACGCGCCGTGACGCGGACCGAGGGCAAGGCGGCCTGCGCGGCCGCTTCGAAGGCGTTTTTAACGAGGTTGTGAAGAAGCAGTTCGAATTCGAGACGGTCGGCCTTGACGAAGAGATCGGGCCCGGCCTCCGAGCGGAAGTCCGTCTTTTCCCGCAGCGACAGACTGACCGCCGCCGTCACGCGCTCGAGCGTTTCCGCGACGGGCACGGCGCTCTCGCGCTTCACTTCGCTTTTGGCGTAGTTGCGCACCCGGGCGACGATTTCATGCGTGCGTCCGAGTCCCTTTTCCATGCCTTCGGCGCTCATGAGCATCATCCGGCGGTCCGGATCCGGCCGCTTGAGAAGCTCTCTGAGGCCGTCGCAGTAATAGCGGACGGCGGCGAGCGGCTGTGAGAGCTCGTGCGCGATCATGTTGGAGAGCTGACCCACGACGGCCGCCTTCTGCATTTTTTCCATCCGCCTCCCGAGCCGCTCGCAGCGCTCTTCGCTTTCGCGGTAGGTCGTGATGAGACGGGTGAGCTCCGCGGTGCGCTTTTTTACCAAATAGCCGACGCGCCAGGAGTGGATCACGAGGCCGATGAGGAGGATCAGCGCGGCGGCGATCCAGGAGCGGTGCTCTTCGATCCAGCGCTTCAGCGTGGGCTCTCTCAGATACGCATAGTTTTCAATCTTCAGTTCGCGGTAGAGCCGGTCGACCGGACGCATGTCGGTCGCGAGCCCCCAGTGAAAGCCGCCCGGTCCCACGGGCATGTTGAGGAGCATCCTGGAGAGCAGGTGCGCGGTGCCGGGAGCCGAGCCCTGCGTCACCGCGGCCATGAGGTTCGGATACGTTCTCGTCGAGTGCGCGCAGAGAAGGCCGTCACCCGTTTTCGGATGAATCACCCGAAATCTGCTCTGCACCGCCGGGCTCTGGGTTTCAAGCCAGCAGGCGCGGACCATGGCGGCGTCGGCTTCTCCTGTTTCCAGCTTCCGGGCGATGGCCGCGTTGTCCGTGTCGCCGTAAAAGAGAATCCGGGAGAAGAACCGCTCGGGATCGTAGCCCGCGTCCGCAATTTCAGCGAGTCCGGTGCGAAAGCTCATGAAGGCGCTCGGATAGCTGGCCGAGAGTCTCAGCCCCTTCAGATCCGCCAGGGTTTCGGCCTGACTCGGCGCCGGGACCAGAAAAGCCGAGGCGACCCCGCGGTTGGGATTGGGCTGCAGGTCGGAAATCATCGTCGCAATGCTGATCGCGCCGTACTGCTGCATGCGCCAGAAAAAGCCCGAGCTCGCGATGAAGAGGTCGATGCTCCCGCTGCGGATTTCAGCTTCGAGCCGCTCCGTCTGCATGTGCTTCATGACCTCGACCGGATAGGGCGCAAAGGCTTTGCGCACCGCCTCGACCGTTCTGTCGAGCGCCGCCATCGTGTCCGGGGTTTCCGAGAGCGTGATCAGTCCCACCCGCAGCGGCTTCGTCTGATAGATCGACAGCGTGGGCGAGGTGACGGCGTCGATGTCGGCGGCCGGGACGGAGGATACTATCGTTATTCCCAATAGAAATAACGATAAGCGGACGACGTTCATTTCAAAAAGAAGGACGGCTTCAAAACGGTTGAACAAGCGGGACTTTCAGGCGAAAGGATACCGTTTCGGAGGCTGCTGGACGGCTGATGTAATTTGATAATTGTCAAATTACTCGAGTAAACCGCTAAGTATAAAAACGTCAGAGCAGGGGAGCAGCAAGCAGGCCGGCAGGAACGGCCGCCCCTCGGACCCCCTGCAGGAAGCGCCGGATGAGAGTGAAACCGGCGGCTTCCGACCGATCAAGCTGACAAAGGAGACACATTTATGTCCAGCGAACTTTCCCGCCGTTCCTTCCTCGCCGGTTCCGCCGCCATGGGCGGCATGATGTTCGGCCTTTCGGGCTCCGCATCCGCCAAGCCGATTCCCGCCAAGTGGAACTATGAAGCCGACGTCGTCGTGGTCGGCGCCGGTGCGGCCGGCATCCCAACGGCCATCCGTGCGCGCGAGCAGGGTCTGAGTGTTCTCGTCGTCGACGCGAACTACGACATCGGCGGTCATGCCATCATCTCCCAGGGCAACACGCTGCTGGGCGGCGGCAATGCGATGCAGCAGAAGTACGGCATCAAGGACAGCCCCGAAACCGTCTTCAAGGACCTGACCGACTGGTCCGTGACGCTTCCGAACGGCTTTGCCGACTACCGCTTCAACGACCGCGGCATGCAGGACATGATCGCGAAGAACTCCGTGCCGACCTACGACTGGCTCGTGTCGATCGGCATTCCGTTCCTCGACAAGAAGCCCGACAACGCCGGCGCCTACGGCGCAGGCTGCAGCGCCCCGCGCGAACTGCACTTCGCCTGGACGAAGGGCGCCTGCCCCGAAGCTCCGGCCGGCACGAGCGGCACGGTGCTGATGCGAGCTCTCGAACGCGCCGCCATCAAGGCGGGCGTCAAGTTCCTGATGAACTACTACATGGACGAGCTCGTTCAGGAAGAAGGAAAGGACGGCAAGGCCGGCCGCGTGATCGGTCTGCGCGCCCACCGCACCCCGAAGATCCTTCCGGACGGCACCGAACTCAAGGCCTTCAATCCCGAAAACAAGATTGAGGAAAAGGCTGAAAAGATCTGCGTGCATGCGAAGAAGGCGCTGGTCCTCGCCACCGCGGGCTATACCGACAACGTGGCCTTCCGCCGCATGATCGACCCGCGCCTCACGGCCGAATTCGCGTCCGCCGCCTGCGAATACTCGCCGCAGGACGGTTCCGGCACGATGGCCGCCATCAAGGCGGGCGCCGGTCTCTGGGGCCTCACCAACGCCTACACGGAACGTCCGATTTCGCTCACCCGCGGCGCCGTCGTCGGCGTGCGCGATACGTATCTGCGCTGGGCGCCGGAATCCCCGCTCTTCCCGCTCATCAAGCATTCCGGCGTGTCGATCCGCAACTGGCAGAACGCGATCGTCGTGAACTGGTGCGGCAGGCGCTTCTTTGAGGAAACGAGCTCCGCCGGTCTCACCGCCGACTCCGCCAAGCTGACGAGCTACGGCACCGCCAACTCCACCCGCGGTCTGATGAACGGCACGAACGGCGCCTTCTTCAAGAACCTCGAGGAAAATCCCTACGTCCAGGGCAACTGGCGCAACATCAGCCGCACGAAGTACAACCCGATCAACTTCATCGCCGCCGCGCTGCAGATCAACGAAGGTTCGCACGCGCCCGACTGGTCGTCCGGTCCGCAGTGGGCGATCTTCGACAGCGAAGCCGTGAAGCGCGAGCACATGCGCATCAGCGAAAAGACGGTCGACCCGCAGTACTTCTTCGAAGCCGATTCGATCGAAGCACTCGCGGAAAAGATCAACACGAATCCGTGGATGAGCCACAAGATCGACCCGAAGGCCCTCGCCGAAACCGTGAAGACCTACAACAGCTACGTCGATCAGGGCAAGGATCCGGACTTCGACAAGCCGACGCCGCAGTTCAAGATCGAAAAGGGCCCGTTCTACGCGGCCTGGACCTCCGTGACGCTCCATGACTGCTACTGCGGTCTGCACGTCAACGAAGAATGCAGCGTTCTCGACTGGGAAGGCTCGGTCATTCCGGGTCTGATGGCTGCCGGCGAAGTGACGGGCGGCTCCTCGATGCACGGCCTTTCCCGCGGCCTCATCCAGGCCTTCGTGCTCGGCAAGCAGTTCGCCTCGCTGAAGTAACTCTTCGGCTTCCCGGCCGGCGCCCGCGCACAGACGCCGGCCGGATTTCCCTCACAGGAGTTCAAGATGAAAAAACTGATGATGACGGTCCTGACGGGTGCCCTGATGACGGCCGCGGCGCTCAGCGCATACGGCGCCGATGCCGATCCCACCCAGGCTCAGGGAGAGATGTGTCTCGCCTGCCACGGCAGCTTCGATGCACTGGCCGACAAGACCAAGAACTGGAAGAACGAATACGGCGAAGTCGTTCAGCCGCACAAGTACATTGACGGCAAGGCCGCCAAGGCCCACGAAGGCGCCAAGCTCCTTCCCGACTGCGTCGGATGCCACGGTCAGCATCCGATTCCTCCTCAGAAGGACTACAAGTTCAAGGAGCCCACGGTGTCGCCCTGCTACGGGTGCCACCATATGGAAAACTTCCAGCGCTGCTCCGCTTCCGGGTGTCATGAGAAGTAATCCGAACCTGTGAGGAAGACCGCCCCCCGGGGCGGCCGGCGCCGGGCGAGATTTTATTATCCGGCCGGCGTTTTCTATTTAAGTTCGGGAACAAAATAAGCCGGCGTCGGACGAATCCGCAGCCGCATCGCCGGCATCGGGATCCGTTTCAGCACCGATGGTTTGCAGCAGGATCTTCGCATCCGCCGCACGACGGCAACCGAGCTTGCGAAAGGCGTTGGCTCGGTGGCATTCGACGGTGCGAAGCGCAATGCCGAGTTTGAGCGAGATGTCCTTGTTGCGCAGTCCCGAAGCGGCAAGCCGCACGACTTCCCGCTCCCGGTCCGAAAGCGAAAGAAAAGCAATTCTGGCGGCCTCCGCCGAGCCGGCTCCTGAAAACTGCGGGAACATTTCGAGCGCGCGGACGATGGCGCGGATCAACTTGTCGTTGTGAACGGGTTTCGTCAGAAACGTGACGGCGCCCGACTCCATGGCGTCGACCGCCATGTCGATGGTGCCGTGGCCGGTGAGAAAGATGACCGGAACGGCTATCCGGCGGCGGCGCAGCTCCCGCTGAAGCACCAGCCCCGACATGCCGTCCATGCGCACGTCGACGACGGCGCAGCCGGGATCGGACAGAAAGTCTTCGGCCAGAAACGCTTCGGCGCTCCAGTAGTGCCGGATTTCCCAGCCCCGGCCTTCCAGCACGAAGTCGAGGGCGTCGTGAATGTGACTGTCGTCGTCGATGATGCGGACAACCGGGACTGTGCTCATGGGGATTCCTTTTCGAGAACGGCGGGCAGCGTCACGACGGCGCTCAGTCCCGGGAGCCGCCCGAGGCTGCTACGGCCGAAGGAGAGCGTGCCGCCGTGGCTCTCCGCGATGCCGTGCGCGATGGTCAGACCGAGGCCGAGACCGCCGGGCTTGCTGCTCGGCGACGGACGGCCGAGCTGGGCGAGCAGTCTGTCGTCGGGCGCCCGGCCGTTGTCGGCGACTTCGAAGACGATGTTTCTGCCCTGGCGGCGGCAGGAAAAAACGATGAGGGGATTCGAGGTTCCTTCCAGCGCTTCAGCCGCGTTTTTAAGCAGATTGACGAAGACGAGCTCGAGTTCGAGCGGATTGCCGCAGACGATCAGACGATCGGTGCCCGCCGCCGTTTCAAGTCTGATCCCGTCGGCGTTTCTGTGGGTTCGCCAGAGTCTCACGGATTTGTCCATGAGCTCGGCGGCGTCGAGTTCGGTTCTCGGCTGCAGACTCCCCCGGGCATAGGCTCTGACGCTGTCGACGATGCCGCTCGCCCGGTGGGACTCGGCCGCGATCCGTTCCGCGACGGCCGCAATCCGGGCCGAATTGACCGTGCCGAGACGCACGCGTTCGGCCAGGCCTTCGGCGTAGAGGGACACGGTGGCGAGCGGCTGGCGAAGTTCATGCGCAAACAGACTGGAGAGCTGGGAAACGGCGCCCGCGCGCTGCAGACCTGAGAGTTCTTCGGACAGCGCCCGCATCTGCCGATCCCGACGCTTGAGAAGCGCCGCCTGCCGCCATGCAAAGAGAACAAGCGCCAGCATCAGTCCGAAAAGCGAGGCGAACCAGGCAAAATGCCGTTCCACGAAGCCCTGCAGGCTCCATTCGCGAAGATAGGCGTAGGGGCCGGTTCTGAGCGTCTGATAGAGCCGCCCCACGCTTTCGAAATCGGTCGGCACGGACCAGCTGCCGGCGGATGAGGGCGGCAGAGAAAAGAGGGCGAGCGTCATGCGCCGGGCGGTTTCGGGGTCGACCTTGGACGTGACGGCAAGCGTAAAGCCCGGATAGAGTTCGGTCGAGTGACGGCAGGCGACTTCGCCGGCGGGCTTTTCCGACAGAATGCGAAGACGACGCGATTCGACCGGATGCCGCGCCGCATAGTCTTCAAAGGCGCAGAGCCGCAGAAAGCCGGCGTCGCTTCTGCCCTCGAGCACCGCTTCGATGATGCGGTCCTTGTCCCTCGGTTCGTAGACGAAGTCCGTGCGGCCGAAAAAGTGTTCGGGATCCTCGCCGAGCGCGGCGATTTCGCCGAGAACGACCATGTAGCCTGCAAAACCGAGAGGGTGGTTGGCCGCAACGGCGCGGTTTCGTAGGTCGGAGAGCGTGCGAAGATCGTCGCGCTCGGCGCGTACGACGACGGCGGCGCCTTCATTGCGGTTCGGATTGCGGTCGCCGAGTCGCAGCATCGTCGCGAGCGGTCTCAGACTGATGTCGCGCAGACGAAGGAGCTGACCTGCGGTGCCGAGAATGGCGTCGGCGCGTCCTTCGCGCATGACGTCTTCGATGTCGTCGTAGGCGTAGCTGCGGACGGCAAGCCCGTCCGGAAAGAGCGGCTCTAGCACGGCTTCGGTCGCCCGCGTCGCCAGAATCTCGTCGCGCTCAAGCGTGAGCTTGACCACCGCCAGCCGAAAAGGGGCGGCGGATGCCGCCGCACAGCCGGCAAGCAGGATGAGAACAGCCAGGGATCCGGCCCATGCGCGCATGATGAGTTCCGTTGCGGACGAGAAAACAGGGTGACAGCGTCATTGTAGCCTTTTCGTTCTTCTCTTCCGTGACCGGATGGGACGCTGTGCCGTCAATGAAAATCAAGCCCCTTTCGGGGTCTGATTCAGGGAGGGGGAGGAAAGCCTCTTCAGTCCATCTTCTGCAGCAGATGGGCGGCGACGCGCCTGACGACGCCCCTCGGCAGAAAGCGCGTGATGAAGGCGCCGAGACGGTTCGTGAACCCGTCGATGACGACGGGGCGGCCGGCCATCATGGCGTCGAACCCGGTGAGCGCGACCTGGGCGGCGTCGGCCGAGAGCCGGTCGAAGGGACTGTCCTCCTTCAGACCGGCATTGACGCCGAACTGCGTGCGCGTCGGACCGGGACAGAAGGCGGTGGCCGTGACGCCTGTTCCCTTCAGCTCTTCTGCCAGGGACTCCGTGAAGGAAAGAACGTAGGATTTCGTGGCGCCGTAGACCCCGAGATAGGGACACGGCTGGAAGGCGGCGGTGGAGGCGACGTTCATGATGCGGCCGCCTCCGGCGCGCATCATGTGTCTCGCCATTCGAAGCGAGAGCGAGGTGAGGGCCATGACGTTGAGGCGGATCATCTTCTTCAGCATGGCTTCGTCCATCTCGGCGGCCGGTCCGAAGGCGCCGAAGCCCGCATTGTTGATGAAGATTTCCGGGACGATCGAACGGTCGGCAAGCCAGCCGGAAATTTGATCAACCGCGCCGGCCGCCGTCAGATCCAGCGCGAGCAGATGGGTTTCCGTTCTCAGATCGCGGCTCACCACTTCAAGCGCTCTGAGATTGCGCGCGATCAGCAGCACCCGATAGCCGCGCTGCGCCGCAATTTTGGCAAATTCTCTCCCGATGCCGCTCGACGCACCGGTGATGACGGCAAGCGGCTGCAGATGTTCCGACATTGTTCTATTCCTCCTGAGTTGCCGGTCGCGACAGTGTAGCGCGAGAGTCGGCTGAAAAACCTCAGGTTTTTTAAGTAGTCGGCGCACTGGGGCGTCCAATGCGGCGGATGTCCGGGCTCTTTAGAGACGGTCCCCGGTTCTCTGTCCCCCCGCAAGAAGAGTTATTCTGCCGTTTCCTCACTCCCGGACCCTTCCGGGCGGGATCCGGTCTTTACCTGTGCGACAATGACAGCCTTGCGCAAGGGATCACGCAGACCGTCATGACAGAGAGCGACCTTAAAAACATTCCCTTTCGGATATTTATTCTTTTTGCCGGCATTGTCGTTCAGACGCTCGGCATCGCCATGATCACGACGGCGGGGCTCGGCACCACGCCCATCAGCACGCTGCCGCTCGTCACCGCCGAGGTCTTCGGACTCACCTTCGGCACGACGACCTTTCTCATCAACACGGTGCTCTTTGCCGTGCAGTGGGCCCTGCTTCGCCGGCAGTTTCCGAAGCGCAATTTTCTTCAGCTCCCGGCGGTGTTCGTCTTCAGTCTCTTCATCGACGTCGCGATGCGGGCGGTGTCCTTCGTGCCGCAGCCCGACTATCCGGCTCGGGCGGCGCTCAGTCTGCTCGGCAATCCGTTTCTTGCCGCGGGCATTCTTCTCACCATCAAGTCGCAGACCATCGTCCAGCCCGGCGAAGGCTTCGTGCTGGCGCTCGCCGTCGTGCTGAAGAAGCCGTTTTCCTCGCTCAAGATCGCCAACGACGTCGGCTTCGTCGCGGCCGCGGCTGTCGTCGGTCTGTGCTTCCTCGGCACCTGCTACGGCATCCGCGAGGCGACGCTCGTCTCGGCGGTGCTTGTCGGTCTGTGCGTGCGCTGGATGCGGCCGCTTTTTCGCATGGACGGCGTCTGAACCTCAGGGCCGCACTGGGGCCGGGACTATACGGTCATCCCTGCGGCACGGCTGAACATGTCTGTTGTTCAAGGCGTTGGATCATTTGCTGTTGAAGTGTTGCAATTCTCGTCCAAATGGGAGATTGCCGTTGGTTTGATCGGGAAGGTTCAAGAGTAGCCGGCAGAGGTTTAAACAGATCTTTCGGCGACAATAGGAGCAAGGCGGGCCTGAACATTGTCCGTTGTTGTCCGCTATGGCCGGGCTGAGGTTTAAATAGTTCCTGATCAGGAAAACCCGGCACGAACACTCTGTCGTTCCGGACGAACGGTTCTGTCGGGTCGACTCAGGCGCGAACGCCTCTGCGCCAGCTTTCGACGCCTCTCTTAAGACGCAGAAGAGCGTCTTCGATGCGGCAGGGC
>JAXEEN010000059.1:0-9658 GCA_034104065.1 Sutterella sp. | reverse complement strand
CCGCCTGACGCCGGGCTTTCTTCCCGCCGAGCATCCCGTCGCCGCAGCCTCGGGAGACCGACCGCTCCTCACCAATCAGGCCTTTCTCGAAAATTCCGCCTGTTGGTATCAGGCCTTCGCCCGCGCAAAGGCCGCCGGTCTGAAGCCGCGAGCGGCGCTCTTCAGCGAAGACACGGTTGAATTCGCCGCCGCAGCCTACGGCGCCTGGCGCGCCGGCGTGGAAACGCTGCTGCTCGCCGACGCGCTTCCCGCCACCGCCGATTCGCTCGTCTCGGCGGGCCTCATCGGCATGACGGCCTGCAGCGTCCGTGCACCGGGCATTCCTCACGTGACGCCCGACGACGCGCCGGACTCGCCGCTCTGTCCCGACGAACCCCTGCCCGAAGGCGAGGTTCTCGTTTCGCTTCTGACGTCCGGCAGCACGGGCGAACCGAAATGCATTCCGAAGCGCCTCGACCAGCTCTTTCTGGAAGTCGAAGGCATCGACAGCGCGCTTGCCGAGAACGGACTCGGCGCCGACGCCCTGCTTCGGGCCGGCCGACGGATCCCGGTCTACGCCACGGTCACGCATCAGCACATCTACGGACTGCTCTGGCGTGCGCTCTGGCCGCTTCTCGGCGGCGGTCTTCTCACCGCCGAACGCCTTCACTTTCCGGAAAAGCTCGCCGCTTCGCTCGCTTCGGACGAGGCTGCGCAGGGCTTCATGCTGGTGAGCTCGCCCGCGCATCTGCGCCGCTTCGGCGAACCGGATCTCTTCAGCGCCTCCCGAGGCCGCGCGCTCGCAGTGATTTCCTCCGCCGGTCCGCTCGACGAGACGGGCGCCGCCAATTCCGAAGCCGCCTTCGGACGCTTTCCCTTCGAAATTCTCGGTTCGACCGAAACGGGCGGCATCGCCAGACGGTCCCGGCGTCGCACGCCCTCGGGCATCGTCACGCCGGCCTGGGTGCCGATGCCGGGCGTGGAGATCGGCGTCATTCCCGAGGTCGGCGAGGGGACGGCCGAGGACGGACACGGCATCCTCTCCCATGCGGCGCTCCTCGCCCGAAACGCGTCCTTCCCGATCAGGGGCATGCTTGCGCTTCGCACGCGCCAGCTCGGGACCTCGGGCTTTGAGGCGGGCGGCGACCTGATCGTCCTCGGCGCCGACGGCAGCTTTGCGCTCTCGGGCCGGGCCGACCGGATCGTCAAGGTCGAAGGAAAGCGCATTTCGCTCAACCGCATCGAACAGCGCCTTCTCCGTTCGGAACTTGTCGCCGGCGTTCGTGCGCTCCTTCTGACCGGCCGGCGTGATGAGATCGCCGCGGCAGCGGAACTCTCCGAGGCCGGACGCACCCTGCTTTTTTCCGAAGGAAAGCGCGCCGTGACGACCGCGCTTCGTAAACTGCTGGCGGATGAATTCGAAGCCGTCGCCCTTCCCCGGCGCTGGCGCTTCCTAGACAAATTCCCGGTCAACGCCCAGGGGAAAACCACCGCCGCGGCGCTCGCCGCCTGCTTCGACCCGCGTCTGCCCGAATGGCACCGCATCGATGAAGCCGCTCTGCCGGACGGCGCTGCGGTCTTCCGCACGACGCTCAGTCCCGGGCTTGCGTGGTTTAACGGCCACTTTCCCGAGCTGCCGATTCTTCCGGGCGTGGCTCAGATTACAATGGCAGCAAGTCTGGCCCGGACCGAATTCGGCATCGACGCACCGCTCGGCGCCGTGCGGCAGCTGAAGTTCAAGGCCGTGACGACGCCCGGCATGACGATGCTTCTCGAGCTCGTCAGACGCGCCGACGGCGACGTCCGGTTCAGCTGGCAGAGGCTTGACGCAGACAACAAAAAAACGATGCATGCCGAAGGCATTCTCAGCTTCGGACTGCAGGGGTAGGAACTGGCTCCCAAGGAACGCTTGGAACTACGCTTATGGCGATAAATCGATCGGCGGCATACAGACCCGCCGCCCTCATCCCGGTGTACAACCACCCGGCTACGGTCGAAGCTGTTGTCTCGACACTCATCCGTCAGAAGATTCCCGTCATCGTCGTTGACGACGGTTCGGACGCCCCCGCACGCGAAGCCTGCGACCGCTGCGCGCGGCTCGGCGCCACGGTGCTTCACCGCAAGATCAACGGCGGCAAGGGCGCCGCGCTCATCACCGGCTTTCGCGCCGCCGCCAAGTCGGGCTTTACTCACGTCATTCAGATCGACGCCGACGGTCAGCACGACCTCTCCTCCGCCGCGCAGTTCCTGACGCTCTCGAGGAAGTATCCCGACGCGCTGATCTGCGGCTATCCCCAGTTCGACGGGTCGGTGCCCGCCTCGCGCTTCTGGGGCCGCAAGCTGACCAACTTCTGGGTGGCGGTCAACAGTCTGAGCATGAGCGTGGCCGACGCCATGTGCGGCATGCGCGTCTATCCGGTCGCCGCGGCGCTGCAGATCACCTCCCGCGCCAACATCGGCAGACGCATGGAGTTCGATCCCGAAATTCTCGTGCGCCTGATCTGGATGGGCGTGCGCATCAAGAATCTTCCGGTCGCCGTCACCTACCCCGCCGACGGCGTCAGCCACTTCAACGGCTTTGCCGACAACGCCCGAATCAGCCTGATGCACGCGAAGCTCTTCGTGCTGATGCTGACGCGCTTTCCCTTCATTATCTGTTCGCGCATGACGGGCTGGACCTCGCCGGCGCCCGTCCGCAGTCCGGGAGCAGAACGTCCGGAAGTCCGCCGCTGATGACCGGAAGGCGTCACTGGGCCTCCCTGGGCGAACGGACGTCGGCGACCGGCATCCGGCTGCTCCTCTTCGTGCACCGGGTTTTCGGCCGCCTCCCCTTCACGATCGTCCTCGGCCCCGTCCTTCTCTTTTACTGGCTGAGTTCGCCGGCGCTTCGCCGGGCGTCGCTCACCTGGCTCGAGCGCGTTGAGGAAACCACGGGCTTTTTCGGCAGAAAGCCCGGCATGCGGGAGGGGCTCGCGCACCTGATGCGGTTCGGAGAAACCATCCTCGACAAGTTTCTCGCCGCCTCGGGCAAGCTCGGCCTCGAGGCCGTCCTCCGCGACGGCGACGCTCCGTTCCGGGCGGATCGGCCCGAGCAGGGCGCCGTGATTCTGACTTCGCATTCGGGCTGTCAGGAGCTTCTGAGCGTCTCCGCGGGCGAAGCCACGGCGCATCCGATCGTCATTCTTCAGCACACGAAGCACGCCCGCGAATTCAACCGGCTCCTGGAACGGGCGGGGCTCTCCCCTCTGCGGGCCGAGATCGTCGAAGTCTCGGCCATCACGCCCGGCACCGCGATCATGCTGGCCGACCGCATCGCTGCGGGCGCCTACGTGGTCATCGCCGGGGACCGGGTCCCGATCGGTTCGGATCAGGCGACCGCCGAGGCGGACTTCTTCGGCCGAAAGGCGGATTTTCCGACGGGCGGCGCGCTGCTGGCGCTTCTTTTCCGCTGTCCGCTGCGAATGATGGTGTCGACGAGAGCGGGCCGCGAACACGGCGAACCCCGGTACCGCGTTCACTTTGCGTCGCTCGATGAATCGCCCGCCGCCTCCCGACGGGAGCGGGCGGCATGGCTTGCCGCGATGGCGCAGCGCTACGCCTGCGAACTCGAGCGCGAACTGTCGCGCTCTCCCTACGACTGGTTCAACTTCTACGACTTCTGGAAGGACGCCGATGCTGAGAAAACCCTTTGACCGTATTCCGGCCGCGCTCACGGAGACGGTCGAGATCCCCGTCACGTTCGATCTGCTCGACCCGATGAAGGTGGTCTACCACGGCAACTATGCCCGCTTCTTCGAAGCGGCGCGGTCCGCGCTGCTTGATCGCATCGGATACGGATACCCGCAGATGGAGGCCTCGGGCTATGCCTGGCCGGTCGTCGACATGACCGTGCGCTTTTGTGCGCCCGCCAGGATCGGCGACCGTCTCCTCGTGAGGGCGGGCATCGTGTCCGCCGAAGAAAAGCTCCTCATCGCCTACGACATCCGACGAGCCTCGGACGGCGTTCTGCTGACGCGCGCCGAAACGGCCCAGATGGCTGTCGAAGCCGTCTCCGGCACCACGCAGTGGGAGGTCCCCCGTATACTGCGTGAAAAGCTCAGCAACGCGCTTCACCAGAACTGAGGTCGATCCCATGTCCACGAGACGCAGCCTTCTTGCCCTTGCGCTTCTTGCGCCCGTTTTTCCGCTCACGGCGCCCGCCGCCGACACCGTCCCCGGCATCGCCGAGCTGGCCGAACGCTGGGGCGGAGAGTGCACGGAGGGCCGCTTCATCGAAAAGCGCCGCATTGCCGGTTTTCCGAAGCCCCTCGTCTCCGAAGGCCGTTTTTCCGTCGTGAGGCAACAGGGCGCACGTTGGATCACCGAAAAGCCGTTCCCGTCGACGCTCGTTCTTGATGCAGCCGGAATGCACTATGAAAGCGCATCCTCCTCGTCGGAAGTCAGTTCCGGCAGCGTGCCCGCCGTCGGACGGCTCGGCGACTTCATGCAGGGCGTCTTCGCCGGCGACCTGAAGATGCTTGCCGGCGTGTTCGATCTCAGCGTCTCGGGAAGCGATCCCGTCACGGTGACGGCGCTGCCGAAAGCCGGCGGCATCGACAGCATTTCGCGCATTGAAATCACAGGACGCCGCTCCGTGGAGAAGATTCTCATCGTCTCCGCCTCGGGAGACGTCACCGAACTTGAACTCATCGACGTCGTCAGACACTGACCGTTTCCATTCTGTCGGAGAGCTCTATGAACGAACAGGCGACGGACGGCACGGCCGTCATCACGCCCCGCAAGTATTTTGATTTTGAGCGGCAGCGCCTGGCCGCGGCCTGGGAGGAAACGCGGGAACCGACGCTCTATCTGAAGGCGCACGCCCGCGTGCTCGACCGCGCGGTCGTCATGCTGATCCTCCGCGCCGCCCTGCCCAAGGACCGGCTGGCTGTCGCCGCCGTCGGGGGCTACGGCCGTTCCGAGCTCTATCCCTATTCCGACATCGACGTGCTGGTGCTGATCCGGGAAGAGTCCGGCGCGGATGAAGCGCTCCGGGCCCGGATCGGCGAATTCGTCACCAGTCTCTGGGAGCTCGGTCTGACCGTCGGCGCCTCGGTACGCACAGAAAGCGAATTTCTCTCAGAAGCCGCCAAGGACGTCTCGGTCGCCACCACCTATCTTGAAAGCCGGCTGATCTGGGGATCGGCCGACCTGTACGGCCGATCCCGCGAAGCCTTCGCCGCCGACCTCGACGCCGGCCGCTTCTTCCGCGACAAGATGCTGGAGCTCGCCCGCCGTCATCAGAAGTTCGCCGACACGCCCTATTCGCTGGAGCCCAACATCAAGGAGAGCCCGGGCGGACTGCGCGACCTGCAGGTTTTCCTCTGGTGCGCCCAGGCGGCCGGTCTTGCCGATTCGGTGCCGGCCATGAAGACGGCCGGGCTCATCACCGAACGCGAGATGCATACGCTCATCAAGTGCAGCGAGCATCTGGCGGCGATCCGCATTACGCTCCATCTTCTCACCCGCCGTCACGAGGACCGGCTTCTCTTCGACGTTCAGGAGGATCTGGCCAAAAAGTTCGGCTACAGCTCGACGCCGCAGCTCCGGCCCTCCGAAGCCTTCATGAAGCGCTACTACCTCAACGCGAAGGCCGTGGTGCAGATGTCGGTGATTCAGCTTCAGGCCATCGCCGACCGGCTTTTCGGCAGCAATGAAAAAGCCACGCCCGTTCAGCTTGAGAAGGCCTTCGTCGCCCGCGGCGACGAAATGGACATTACGGCGAACGACGTCTTCAAACGCGATCCGAACGCCATTCTGCGCACGTTCTACGTCTTCCATTCGCATCCCGAACTCACGCGTCTTTCCACCCGGCTTCTGCGCGCCCTCTGGCACGCCGCACCCGGCATCGACGAGGCCTTCCGGCTCAATCCCGAGAATCAGGCCACCTTCCTGAGCATTCTCAAAATGCCGAAAGGGTCCTACCACTCCCTCAAGCTCATGAACATGTGGGGCGTGCTCGGACGGGTGCTGCCGGCCTTCCGGCACATCGTGGGCCAGATGCAGCACGACCTCTACCACATCTTCACGGTGGACCAGCATACGCTGCGGGTGGTGCGCAACATCCGGCGCTTCGCGCGAAGCGAATTCGCACACGAATATCCCTTCTGCTCGCAGATCATGGCCGAATGTCCCGAACCCTGGCGCATCGCGGTAGCCGGTCTCTACCACGACATCGGCAAGGGCCTCGGCGGCCGGCATTCCCTGATCGGCGCGCAGAAGGTCCGCGAATTCTGCGAATCCTTCCGTCTCGGGGAAGAGACGGCGGACTTTCTCTCGTTTCTCGTTCGCGAGCATCTGACGATGAGCCGGACCGCGCAGAAGATGGACATCTCCGACCCCGACGTCGTGAAGCGCTTCGTCGACATCGTCGGCACCAAGGAGCGGCTCGACGCCCTCTATCTTCTGACCGTCTCCGACATCCGCGCGACCAGTCCCAAGGTTTGGACGCCCTGGAAGGCGCAGCTCCTCGAAACGCTCTACCGCTCGGCTCGCGACATGCTCGCCGGCACGTCTTCGGACTGTTCGCACGAGCACGCCATGGCCGAACGCAAGCAGAAGGCGCTCGAACTGCTCGGCTGCCGCGTAT
This sequence comes from Sutterella sp., assembly GCA_034104065.1. Taxonomy (GTDB): domain Bacteria; phylum Pseudomonadota; class Gammaproteobacteria; order Burkholderiales; family Burkholderiaceae_F; genus Sutterella. The sequence goes on along the minus strand of JAXEEN010000059.1, from coordinate 3,051 downwards.
CCGATGCCGCCCGAGAAAAGCTCTGGCGCGAACTCAACGTGGTCTACTTCATGCGGCACACGCCCGAAGAGATCGCCTGGCATACCGAGGTGCTCGCCGAACGCAGCGATACGCCCGTGCCCGTGGTGGAGCTCAAGCGCAGCGAAAAACTGGGCGGCATTCTCATTCTTCTCTACCTCCCGGACCGCAGGGACCTCTTCCTGCGCGCCGTCGCGGCCCTCGGCAGAAACGGCCTCAGCGTCGTCGACGCCCGCATTCATACGACCCGTCACGGCTGGGCGCTCGACACCTTCCTCGTGACGGACCGCTTCGAACGGATGGATCCCGCCTCGCTCGACGCTAAGATCCGGCGCGACATGACGGCCATTCTGACGAGCGACGGACCGCTGCCTCCCGCTCCCAAGGGCAAACTCTCCCGGCGCTCCCGCCACTTCCCGACGCGACCCATCGTCTCGACCCTGCCCGACGAGAGCGGACGGGCCTGGATTCTCAGCATCGTCTGCACGGACCGACTCGGTCTGCTCTACAGCATCTCGGAAGTGCTGGCGCGCTACGGCGTCAATCTGCAGACGGCCAAAATCGCCACGCTGGGCGAACGGGCGGAAGACGTCTTCCTCATCGACGGACCGGCGCTCGCGAGCGACGAGCAGCTCCTGGCGCTCGAAGCCGATCTCGTCGAAGCCGTCTCGCCGCCGAAAAGCTGAGCGGAGCAGCTTTTCGTCGAAGCCCCCGACGAACGTCGGATTGCCGTTTTGACGGCGGACTGCTAGCATTTTCCTCATCTGTGCGGATGCGCTCTCCGCGGCCTGCATCCGTTTTCGTTTTTTTCATACGGAGGCGACCGTGACCCAGAACTTCTTTTCGCGCCCGATGCGGTTGGTTTCCCGAGAGCAGGAAACGCCCGACACGTGGACGCTCTCCTTTGAGCCTTTGGACGGCCGTCCCTACGTCTGGCGTCCCGGCCAGTTCATGTGCGTGAAGATCGGCGACACGGGAGAGAGCCGCTGCTACTCGGTCTCGTCCACCTACGGCGTCAACCGCTATCCGACCATCTCCGTCATGCGCCACGAGCACGGTCTCGGCTCCAACTGGCTTACGCAGACCGTCCCCGTCGGCAGCACGATCGAGGTGTCCGATCCGATGGGCGAATTCACGTGCAACGCCAGTCGGTCGAAGAAGTTCCTGCTGATGGCGACCGGGTCCGGCATCACGCCGGTGCTCTCGATGACGCGCTGGCTCCTCGTCAACCGTCCCGACGCCGATCTCGTCGTCATCTACACCGTGAAGTCGTCCGAACACGTGGTGCAGAAAGCCCTCTGGGACGCGCTCGTCAAGTACCGTCCCGAACTGAAGTTCCTGTGCTTTGCCAAGAATGCCGGCGCACCCTTCCTTTCCGGACGCCTCAACGCCGAACGGCTCCTTGAACTGGTGCCCGACGTGGCTGAACGCGAAGCCTACGTCTGCGCCTCGCCCGGCTTCGTCGCCATGAGCCGCGACTGGTGCGCGTCGCTCGGCATGCCCGCCGAGGCCTACCGCACCGAAGCTTTCGGCCCTGCCGCCGCCAAATAACCCCTCCCGCCGTTTTTTGAAGGAGTCCGACACCGCCATGCGTCCGCTGATCGTCAGTCTTATCCCGCGCAGTCTTCCTCCCGTCATCTACGACCGTCTCGCCGAGATCGGCGACGTCGTCTTCTGGCCGTCGCTGGATCCGGCCCGCCGGACCGAGGCGGCCGAACGGGCGCAGGTCCTCATCGCCACGTCCTCGAGCCGGGTCGACAAGGCCGTGCTCGACACCTTCCCCAACGTGCGCATGATCGGCGACTTCGGCGTCGGCTTCGACGGCTACGACACGGCGGAAATCGCCCGCCGCGGGATTCATCTCTCGCACACGCCGGGCGTGCTCTCGGGCGACGTGGCGGATCTGGCGTTTGCGCTCATGCTCGACGCCGCGCGTCTGATGCCGGCATCGGACCGTCTGGTCCACGAAGGCCGCTGGCCGCAGGGCGGCATGCCGCTCGGCGTCAAAGTCTCCGGCAAGCGCATCGGCATTGCCGGACTCGGGCGCATCGGCATGGAAATCGCACGGCGTGCGGAAGGCTTCAAAATGACCGTCGGCTATACGGCCCGGACGGATAAGAACGTGCCCTGGCAGCGCTTCCCCGACATGCGTGCGCTCGCCGAATGGTCCGACTTCCTCGTTGTCGTCATTCCGGGGTCCCCGGAAACGCACCATCTGGTCAATGCCGAGGTGCTCGCGGCGCTCGGTCCCAAGGGCTTCCTCATCAACGTCGCCCGCGGTTCTCTGGTCGATACGACGGCGCTCATCCGGGCGCTTGAATCGGGTACCATCGCCGGCGCCGGTCTGGACGTCTTCGAGCACGAACCCTACGTCGAAGACCAGCTTCGCCGGCTGCCGAACGCCGTGCTGACGCCGCACGTCGGCAGCGCCACGGTCGAAACCCGCACGGCCATGGCCCATCTCGTCGCCGACAACGTGAAGGCCTGGGCGGAAAAACGGCCGCTGATCACGCCGGTGCCGGGCACCGAACGCGATCCGGACTGAGAAACGGCATCGTCCCGAACACAACGGGGAGCGGATTTCCGCTCCCCGTTTTGATCTTCAACGCATGCGCCGGCTACTTCGTCTCGGCCTCGTCGGCCTGAGTCCGTCCGGCGTGGGGCCGCTGACGGCGGCCGCGGCTCTTCGCCTGCGCTTCGGCGGCTTCGCTCAGCCGTTCGACTTCAGCCGTCAACTTTTCGATCGTCCGCTGCTGCTCTTCGGAAACGCTGACCAGACGGCGGATGGCGACGGAATACGGGTCTTCGCCGGCCTTTTCGACGGCGTAGGCCTCGAAGGCCTTCTTTTCCTCGGGCTTGCGTTCGCCCGCCTGACGGCCGGGCACGCCCACGATGGTCGCACCGGGCGGGACGGGCTTCACCACGACGGCATTCGACCCGATGCGGGCGCCTTCGCCGACCGTGAAGGCGCCGAGCACCTGCGCGCCGGCGCCCACGATCACATCGCGCTCAAGCGTCGGATGACGTTTTTCG
>JAXEEN010000058.1:0-12384 GCA_034104065.1 Sutterella sp. | reverse complement strand
CCCTCTTCAAGGACGAAGTCCGCGAACTCGGCGTCGAACTCGGTCTGCCGGCAGAAATGGTCTACCGTCACCCGTTCCCGGGTCCGGGCCTCGGCGTTCGCATTCTCGGCGAAGTGAAGCGCGAATATGCGGACCTTCTCCGCGAGGCCGATGCGATCTTCATCGAAGAACTCCGCAACTTCGGTCTCTACGACAAGGTGAGCCAGGCCTTCGTGGTCTTCCTCCCTGTCAAGTCCGTCGGCGTGATGGGCGACGGCCGCACCTACGAATGGGTGGTCAGCCTGCGCTGCGTCGAAACGTCCGACTTCATGACGGCCGTCTGGAGCCACCTCCCGTACGAACTGCTCGGCAAGGTCTCCAACCGCATCATCAATGAAGTCCGTGGCATCAACCGCGTGGTCTACGACGTGAGCGGCAAGCCGCCCGCCACGATCGAATGGGAATAATTCCCAAAGACTCTTCTGGTTCCTAAGGAACCCTTTGAAGCCGTAAGCCGTTGTGTTTACGGCTTTTCCTTTTTGCACCACGGGTTCTTCGGAGATTCGATCCGCTACGCTCCGCGGTGCTTTGCCGATGCCGTCATGACCGCCGCCAGCGACAGAAAGATGAGGAGAATGCCGCACCAGCCCAGAAGGCTGAGCCGTTCGCCAAGAACGGCGGCCGCCAGCAGCGCGGCAACGGCGGGCTCCAGCAGTGAAACGGCCGTTGCCGTGCTGGCCCTGACGCGCGCGAGGCCGTAGCCGAAAAAGAGATAGCCGAGCAGCATCGGCACCAGCGCCATATAGACGCCGACGGCCGCGTTCTGCACCGACGCCAGAAACGGCCCTCCCGTCACGGCGAGCACCGGCATGAGAAACAGGCCGCCGATCCCGAATACCGCACCCATGGCCGCCCGCGACGGCACGGAACGACGCATGAGCCGCCCGGCCGCCCAGGTATAAAGCGCGTAGGTGAGCGCGGCGACCAGACTCAGAAGGAGTCCGAGCACCATGTCTTCGCCGGCGCTTGAAACACCGGGCGCAGCGGCCAGCAGCACCATGCCGGCGATTCCGAGCGCCGCACCTGCCAGCCATCGGCCGGAGACCCGTTCCCTGTCGACAATGATTTCCACCAAAGCCGCCATCAGCGGGGAAGCGCCGATGGAAACCACCGTGCCGACCGTCACGCCGGCACAGCGCATGGAAGCATAAAAGGCGAGCGGATAGATAAAGACGCAGAGGCCGCCGAAGAGGGCAAGACGCCATTGAGCCAGAAGCGCCGGTCGGGCTCGCCGCAGACTCTTCAGGGCCACGGCCGCCTGAAGAAGGCCTCCCGTGCCCATGGCGCAGGCGCCGATGGCGGCGGCGCCGACCTCGGGGGCAAGCGCAGCCGCCGTCCCCGTCGTTCCCCATAAAACCGATGCGGCGGCAACCGCCAGCGCGCCGATCAAACCCTCGTTTCTCAATCTTGTTCACCTCAGCGAAGAGGTTTCACAGTCTAGCGCGAACGCCTCTCTGAGGGGGATCAAGCCCGTTTTCCCCTCACTGAGCTATAGTGTCCGGCATCATTTTTCAGCAGTCACGCCGCCATGGCCAATTTCCACGAACTCATTCTCGGATTCCACAACTTCAAGGAGGAATACCTCCTCAAGGAAAAGGAATTCTTCAGCCGTCTTGTCCACGGACAAAGCCCAAAGACGCTCGTCATCGCCTGCTGCGACTCGCGCGTCGATCCTGCCATTCTTCTCGGCGGCCGTCCGGGCGATCTGTTCGTCGTCCGAAGCATCGCCTCCATCGTCCCTCCCGTTGAAAAAGCCGGCGAGCACGATGCCGTCATCGCGGCCGTGGAATACGGCGTTAAGCATCTCGACGTCCACAACATCATCGTCATGGGGCATTCCAACTGCGGCGGCATCTACGGTCTGCTGCATCCGGAAAAAATCCGCAGCGAGCGGTTCATTTCCGGCTGGGTATCGCTGGCATCGCCCGTTCTGGAAGAGCTGGAGCACGAAGATCCGAATGAACCCGCTCCCGTCCGGTGCCGCCGGTGCGAAGAAGGCGCCGTTCTGATGTCGATCGACAACCTGCTCTCCTACGACTGGGTGAAGGAGCGCGTCGACGCAGGTTCGCTTGCCCTCCATGCGCTCTACTACGACATGGTGACGGGCAGTCTCAACGTGTGGAACGCCGAGATCGAAGACTTCGAACCGACCCGGGTCGAAGATCTCTGATCCGCGAAGCCGCAGCGAAAGAGGACGCCGAAGCGTCCTCTTTTGGTTTCAGATCGCCTCATTCAGCGAAGCGACGAGAAGCGGCTCGAAGCCAGAAGCGCCAGAGAAACGGCGGCAAAGAGCGCGCCGCCGCCGAAGGATGCGGCCGGACCGACGCTTTCCCACAGAATGCCGGCGATGAAACCCGCCGCGAGCATGGCGACGCCGGAGAAGAAGTTGAAGATGCCGAAGGCGGTGGCCTTGCGGTCGGCCGGCGCGGTCCTCGCAATCATCACCGAGAAAATTCCCTGGGTGGCGCCGAGATGAAGCCCCCAGAGAACCACGCCGAGCCCGATGCCGGCCGGCGTCGCCCAAAGCGCAAACACCGCGTCGGACGTCATCAGCAGAAGCAGTCCGAGGCCGAGAAGCTTCACCGGCGACAGTTTGTCGGCCAGCCGTCCGAAGGGATAGGAAGCCAGCGAAAACACGAGATTCATGCCCACCATGATGAGCGGAATGAGGGCAACGGCGATCCCGGCGTCAGCCGCACGCAGCACGATGAAGGCATTCGAGAACCGGGCCAGGGAAAAGAGGACGCCGAGCAGCACCAGGCAGCGGAAGGCGGGCGAGTCCATCGTGAAGAAGTCGCGCCAGGGACGCGGTACGGGGCGGGCGTCCGATGAGGAAGCGGCCTTTTCCTCCACACCGACAAGAATGAGAATCAGGCAGCAGATGCCGGGAATCAGAGCCGCCCAGAAAATGGTTCGGAAGTCCGCCGCCCAGAGAAAGAGGAGCAGCGAGGCGAGCGCCGGTCCGACGAAGGCCCCTGCGGCGTCCAGAGACTGACGCAGTCCGTAGGCCGCTCCGAGAATTTCCTTCGGCGTCACCTCGGCGACGATGGCATCGCGAGGCGCACCGCGCAGCCCCTTGCCGATGCGGTCGAACAGCCTGGCTCCGAAAACGACGGGCATGGCGCCCGCCAGGGCGAAGAAGGGCTTCGACACCACGCCGAGACCGTAACCCGCAAAAACGAGCCACTTTTTGTGCCCAAAACGATCGGCGACGACGCCGGAAAAGACTTTGGAGAGAAGCGCCGCTCCTTCGCCCGCCCCCTCGGTGATGCCGATCCAGACGGCGCTCGCTCCGAGCGTGCCGGCCATGAAAAGCGGAAGAACCGCATGAATCATTTCCGAAGAAATGTCCATCAGAAGACTCACGAACCCGAGCACCCACACCGTCCGGGGAATCGGAGGGCGTACAACGGATGCGGAATCGGCGGGTTTCGGTGCGGTCATGGCAGAACTCCGGAATGGCACTGGGAATTTTCTGACATTATTGACCGAACAACGGCAAAAAAGTGTCAAAACGCCGTTCGATGCATCAGACATGCTGATGCGTCCCATCAGCAAAAACGGCGGCAGGCAGGCAGCCTTCCTTCTGCCTGCCGCCGGCCTGGGAATCCGACAAGAAATGCGGAAAAAACGGCGTCTTCAACGAATTCTGCGGGCCTTGGAAAAATTCTGCGGGAAAAAGCGCCGAAAAGAAGCCTTTTGCGGGAACGAGATCTGCAGCGGCTCCGCGCGAATACGATGAAAGTCAGGCGTCAGCCGTCGTAGCCCGGCACTTCCACGGCGTCGCCGATGGCATAGAAGTGACCTCCCGCCACATAGTGCAGCGTGCGCAGATCGTCGGGCGCCTTTTCGAACTGCCAGTGACCGTCCCGGAACACCCGTTCGTCGGCCCAGGCGGCTACCGCTTCGCCGATGAAGAGGTCGTACGTCTTTTCAACATGAGCTTCGGGAAGAATGCGGAACACGATCCAGGCCGCGCAGCCTTCGACCAGCGGAAGCTCGAACCCCTGCATGCGGAAAAGCTTCACGCCGCTCTTTTCAAGCTTCTCGGGATCATCGTTCTTGCTCACGGAACCGAGCTTCATGACGACGTCGGCAATGGCGGCCGTCGGAAGCTGAAGCGCGAAGTACCCGCTCTTTTCCATCAGCGGACGCGTGAAATGCGTGCGGTCGATGACCACGGTCGCCTTCGCCGGAACCACGTCCAGCGCGGTTGCCCAAGCGGCGGCCATCACGTCGTCGGTGCCTTCCGAACTCGCCGACACCAGCGTCGTCGCCCCGATGTTGAGGAGACGGTAAATCTTGTCGGGGGCGACGGGAACAATGTCATTCTGATTCATCGAAATAATCCTCGGTTTAAGGAAATGATTCGGATCATTCTAGCGGGGTCCACGCTCTGAGTCGCCGTTCCGGCCGTACTCTGAGAGAATCAGGTCAGAAGAGGCGAAAAAACGACGGGCGGCCCGCCGATAAGGACAGACCGCCCGCCGAGCAGAGGAGCGGATGCCGCACGCATGGCACCGCGCTCTTTCGGGATGCCGGCAGAGTCGGATGATCGGCCCGCCGGCAGAATCCTCACGGCCGTCAGAAGGCGTGATTGATACCGATGCCGGCCTGCCAGCCGTTGAGGCTGCTGCGCAGATCGCTGCCGGCGAAGACGGAGGTCCCGCTCAGATCCTTGTCCAGTCCCTTGCCGCCGAACGCATAGGTTGCGCCGGCATAAAGCGACGTGCGCTTGCTCATTTCATAGGTATAGGCCGCGCCGAAGACCGTTGCTTCGCCCTTGACACCGCTTTCGACCTCCTTGGCCTTCATGTACTGGACGCTGACTGCCAGCGTGCCGCTGCCGACCGGGGCCGTCGCGCCGATCAGGAAGCTGTCCGCCTTGAACGCGCCGTTGATCTCTTCGTAGTCCTGGAATCCGAGAACCTTGTCGGCATGCTGGTACATGAACATCGGCTTGACGATCTCGAAGTCATAGGACACGCCGACGGTATAGGTAAAGCCGTCGTCGATCTTCCTGTCGGTATTGCTGCTGTCGTAGTTCATCATTTCAGCCACCGCGGCGACGGCAAGCGGACCGGCCTCGTAACTCACGCCGACACCGTAGTAATGAGTGCGGGCCGCCCAGCTGGCATTACTGTCTGTTTCACCGAAGGAACCCATGGCCGAGATCTTGAGACCGTCGGCCGGGGTGAGTTCGACGACGGCGCTATTGGCGCTTGCATAATCTCGGGAGGCAAACACGCCCATGCCGCCCACGCCGTAGGCCGCTTCGAGCGGATCAAAGCCGCCGACGAGATCGAAGTCTCCGCCCGCCGAAGCCAGGCCGCCGAGATTGCCGGCCGCGATGTTGACGAAGTCATTGCCGATGCGAAGATAGGCCTGGCTGTCGAAAATCGTGCCTTCGGAGGCAAGCTCGCCGGAATCCGATGAGAATTCGTTTTCGAGCGTAAAGCCCACCGTCCAGTCGTTGCCGAGTGCTTCCTCGCCGGTCAGACCGAAAATTGAATCGCCGGCCCAGGCGCTTTCCATGGCGAGATTCGTGGAACGCTTGTCGGTCGTTTCGCCGGCCTCCGTCAGCTTCGCCGATCCGGAGAGAACGACGCCGGTGGACACCGAACCGTAAAGCGTGACATTGGCGGCCTGAGCGCCGAAAGAGAGTGCCACGGCGGCGGCGAGCATGCCGAGTTTGGCCTTGAATTGCATGATGAGAACTCCGATTCCTTGATGTTTGAGTGAGGGACGGCCGGCACGGCATATCGTGTCCGGCAGGGGCAAAGCGTTTCTGCCCTGCGTTTGTTCGCACTATATCGAGAGTAATTCTCATTTGCAATTAGCGTGATCCGAGCGCTTTTTCCTTTTCTCGTCCTATCAAGCCCTACTCCCGCTTGGAAATGCTTCCCATTCTCATCAATTCCGTCCTGAACTATGATCATCATAGATCTTGACGATCATCAAACAATAATGAGACTCATTACCAACAACTGCTTCAAAAAAGCCCTCCGGGGCGGGCTTTGGAACGCAGTGCGATCGGGCGCGACCGGCGGGCTTCAGTTCGGCCGTCTTCTCGGAAAGAAAAGGTCCAGTGCGCGTCCGGGCGAGGACGGCGTCAGCTTCGACACGCCCCAGAAGAGCACCAGCGCCGCCGTCATCCCGGGAACAATGGCGTGAAATCCGGCCGCCGGGATTTTGAAAATGCTCACTGCGAGATAGACGGCAATGCCGCCCAGCACCGAAGCGAGCGCGCCCCCGGCCGTCGCTCCGCGCCAAAAGAGTCCGCCGATGAGAGGCAGGAGGAAAGCGAGCTCAAGTCCGCCGAACGCGAACATGTTGATCCAGGCGATGACGTCCAGAGGTCTGACGGCAAGCACCAGGGCGGCTGCGCCGAGCAGCGCGGTGAGAAGCTTCGTACGGCGGCGAAGACGCGCTTCGTCCCTCGCCGCTTCCGGAAACCGTCGGAGAATCAGATCCTTCACGATGGCCGAGGATGCCGCCAGAAGCAGGGAACTCACCGTCGACATCGTGGCGGCCAGCGGTCCGATCAGCGTGACGCCCGCCGTGAGCGGATCCATGTAGTTGGCGATCAGATAGGGCATGACCGCATCCGTGCTGCCGCCGATGTCGGAGAGCGGCAGCGTCAGCACGCCTCTCGCAAACACGCCGAGCGTCGTCATGCCGATCATGAGCGCGCCGCAGACGACCGTCGACACGATCATCGCAAGATGCATGTCCGAGGAGGTCCGATAACTCATGCAGCGAACGGCCGACTGCGGCAGACCGAGCGTGCCGAAGCCCACCAGAATCCAGGCGGAAAGCAGCAGCGGAATGCCGAGCGCACCGCCCGAAGTCGGCGTCAGAAGCGTCCCTTCGCTTCCGGGACCGCGGGGCGCTGCGGCGGCCACCTGAGTCATCACGGCGTCAAGTCCGCCGCCGGCTCCGAGAAGCGACGACGCCAGTGCCCCCATGCCGACCAGCATCAGCACCGCGCAGACCGTATCGGTGACGGCCACGGTCCGAAAGCCGCCGAACGCCGTATAGACCACGGTCACCAGACCGAACATCAGCAGTCCTGCGGCATAACTCACGTCCGCCGCCTTGGAAAAAATCTGCGCTCCGCCGATGAACTGTCCGACCATCATGGTCGTGAAGAAAACCAGCATCAGCACCGCCAGCAGATCGGCCAAAATCCAGGAGGCACGGCCTTCGCCGAAACGGGCGCGGATCAGATCGATCACCGTGACGGCGCCGACGGCCCGCGAAACCACGGCCATCTTCTTTCCGGCGACGCCGAGGATGAGAAAGCCCGCAATAATCTGGGGCGCAGCGAACACGACCCAGCCGAGGCCCAGCTGCCAGGCGACGCCCGGCCCTGAAACAAAGGAGCTCACGGAGCCGTAGGTGGCAACGAGCGTCATGGCGAGCACGAAGCCCCTGAGGCTGCGGTCGCCGAGAAAATACTCGCCCGCAAAATGCGACCGGCCGGTGCTTTTTTCGGTTCGCAGCGACAGGAAGATCAGTCCGGCCAGAAAGAGCGCGATCGGCGCAAGGATCAGGAGCTGCGTCATCGTTCTTCTCCGTCGCAGCCCTCTGCCGCCTGATCCAGATCGATGTCTTCGAAAAAACACCTTACCAGCAGCCAGACGAGAACGACGGACAGCACGTAGCCGCCCAGGCAGGCCGCGGCAAACCAGAGCGGCAGACTGCAGAAGGTCTCAGACGAATCCTCAAGAAGAAGCAGGGCCCCCCAGAAGTAAAGCATGGTGACGGCGGCGGCGCCGATTGTGAGAGCGGCCTCCCGATGGGAGGCCGCCCGTGCACGGTCGTAGGCGTCGCGTCCGCCGGAGCGTGACGAAGTTACAGCCATTGTTTTGTCCTGGCGGGCATGTCGATGCCCGCTTCATGAAGCGTGCGCCTGAAGAGCAGGAGATCCTCCCAGGCCTTGGCCTTCTGATCGGGCGAGCGAAGCAGATAGGAGGGATGGTAGGTCACGACGGCCCGTACCGAACGGCCGCCGCATTCGACGGTATGAACGCGTCCGCGCTGCGAGCCGATGCTCTGATCGGGCGTCGTGCGAAGCAGCGTCTGCACGGCAAAGCGGCCCATGATCAGCAGAACGTCGGGCGCGACAAGTTCGAGCTGACGCCTGAGATAGTGTTCGCAGCAGGCCACTTCCTCGGGCATCGGATTACGGTTTCCGGGCGGACGGCACTTGAGCACGTTGAGAATCACCGTGTCCTTCTTTCTCGTGATGCCGAGGCTTTCAAGCATCTGCGTCAGGAGCTGGCCGGACTTGCCGACGAAGGGAATGCCCTGAAGATCTTCCTCGCTGCCGGGGGCTTCCCCCACGATGGCAATGCGCACGCCCGGACCGCCTTCGGCATACACCATGTGCTGACGGCTTTTGGCCATGCGGCAGCAGGCGCACTTTTCCGCCAGCGTTCTCAGCGTTTCCCAGTCCGCTGTCGGGATCTTTGCCAGGGTATCGGCGTCGAGCGCGGTTTGGGAAATCTGCGGTGCGGGCGCCGAAGCAACGGGCGCAGTCATCGTTTCCGACGTCTGCGCGCGCACGGGAACGGTCCTTCGGACCGGCGCCGGCGGAGCCGGACGGCGAACCGCAGATTCGGAAGCAGGCTGCACGGGCCTCTGTCCGGCCGGCGCGGGGCGAACGAGCGATGTTTCCGGCAGGAGCGGATCGGGCGTTTCCCGAAGCAGCCACTGCGGTCCGATTTCGAGCGCCTCCCAGAGGCGGCTGTCGTCAGCGCTCAGCATGGGGCGCCTCCGTTTTCACGGCGCATCAGCACGGCATTCTCCCGGCCGTCCGACGTCCGATAGTAGTTTTTGCGAAGTCCCACCCGCACGAAGCCGCTGGATTCATAAAGACGGATCGCCCTCAGATTCGACTCCCGGACTTCAAGATGGCAGCAGACGCGGTTTTCTGCGTCGATGAGACGAAGCACGTCGTCGAGCATCGCCCGGCCGAGTCCCCGGCCCTGAAGATCCGGACGCACGCCGATCGTCAGAAGCTCCGCTTCGTCCAGATTCGGCATGACGACCGCCCATGCGGCGACGGAACCGTCTTCGGCTTCAAGCACCCTTCCCCGCCAGTCGTTCTTCAGCACGTCTAGGAAATCCTTTGCCGTCCACGGCGTCGGTTCGACAAGCGCTTCGAGGCGGGCGAGTTCGCCCGCATCTTCGGCACGGAGGGGTCGGACGGCCGCCGAGGTCACAGACGCTCTCCCCGCGCACGCTCGGCCATCGTCAGGGCCACGCGGTTGCGCACATAAAGCGGCGAAGCAAGAGCAGGCAGCATCGTTCTGCCGGCATCCTCGTCGTCGAACGCCAGCCGGGCGAGCGTCACGATCATGTCGGCGGGGATGTCCGCCGTACGAAGTCCTTCGGGCAGCGAAATCTCCGCCGCATAGACGGAAAGGGCCGACCCGCAGACGGCATCGGCACGGCAGTCGGCGAGCCATCCGCCGATCGCCTCAGGCTTCACGAGAAGCGGCTCGCAGAGCGCCTTCACGCGCACGCCTCGGCCCGCCGTTTCGTACAGACCGCAGTAGGCTTCCTGCATGCGGGCGTCGTTCATGACGGCAATGCGGGTGCCCGCGGGAAGATCGGCCGCATCGGCGGCCGCCTGCGCATCGGCTTCCAGATTGCAGACGGCGGCGACGTTGGTGCGAAGCGCCCAGGCGATGCCCTGAGCAACGCCGCAGGCCACGCGAAGACCGGTAAAGCTGCCGGGGCCCGCGCCGAAGGCGACAAGTCCGATGTCGGCCTTCGTCAGACCGGCTTCGTCAAGGAGCTCGTCGATCAAAGAAAGAATCCGCTCCGCATGCTTGTTGCCGACCGTTTCCGAACGCAGGACAGACACGCTGCCGTCTCGCGAAAGCAGCGAGGCGGAACACTGCTGATGAGCCGTGTCGAGAGCAAGAACATAAGCGGAAGTCATGGCGGCGGGCATCCCTCGGGACATTGAATTCCCGTCATTATAGCCACGCGTCGGAAGGATCCCCGAGGCTTCGGCGGATACATGCATAAAAGGCGGCCATCCGTCGGGATGACCGCCTTTTGAAGAAACGATTCAGGCCGTCAGGGCGCCGTTCTTTCAGCGTCTTCCTGACCCCCTGCGAAATGGGATCTGCCGCGTCCGCGGCTGCCGACGAGTTCGACGTGGAATTCCGTAATCTGCCGGCGCATGAGGGAGCGATCCTCGTTGCAGAGATTGCCGAGCTTCACGCGCGCCTTGGCGTCAGAACCGTGCTCGTCCGTCTTCACGCTGCTGTAGCGGCGGCGCAGACGGTCCCGGTCCGCTTCGGAGAGCAGCGAGCGCATGGCCTTGCGTTCTGAAGACGTCATGCTGCGCCAGTGCATGGCGCGGGCGACCTCGTCGAGATAAGGCCAGAGCTTGGCGCGCTCCGCCGCCGTCATCGTGCTCCACATCTGAACGCAGGGCACCTCGGGCGTATCCCGGCAGCCGTCGGGGATTCTCCCCTGAGTGACGACAGTGCCGTCCCAGGCAGAGGCGGATCCGCAGCCGAGGCAGAACAGCATGATGAATGCACTGTTTCGCATAATCGGATTTCCAGACATCGTCGTGAACTGCTTGCACTATAACAGCATTTCTTCCGCACGCTCCGACGAGCCGGAGGAAAAAACCGTTACAGAAGGTATTGCGCTACTCGTTAACCCTGACGGTCATCCCGTATTCAGGATTCCGCCCCATACCGCGCCTCTCTTGAAAAACGGGCGCCTCGAGTTCTGCATTTTACTGATAAACAAAGGATTAGGAAAGATTCACTTTGTTGCACAAGTGTTCGGATTTTGTAACAGCATTTTGTTTTCGTAGGCACGGTCATTTGTAACAGGCGACAATACGTTTCAACAACAGACGGCCGTACCGGCCGCCCTTTCGAATACCGTGTGAGCGGTTCCGGATCATCGTCCGGCGCCGCACCGACATCAGGAGTACACCGTGACCGGAGAACGCATTCCCAAGATTCTCGTCGTCGACGACGATCCCCGCCTTCGCGACCTGCTGCGCCGCTATCTCGGCGAAAACGGCTTCCAGGTCTTCGTCTCGGAAAACGGTCAGGCCATGAACAGGCTCTGGGTGAGAGAGCACTTCGACGCCCTCATTCTCGACCTGATGATGCCGGGCGAAGACGGCCTTCAGATTCTTCGCCGTCTGCGTGCGGCGAAAGACCAGACGCCCGTCATCATGCTGACGGCGCGCGGCGAAGACGTCGACCGCATCGTCGGTCTTGAACTGGGCGCCGACGACTACATCGCCAAGCCCTTCAATCCGCGCGAACTGCTCGCCCGCATCCACGCCGTCCTTCGCCGCCGTCCGGCGCCCGACGCCCCCGGCGCGCCGTCGCTCGACAACGAAATCGTCCGCTTCGGCGAATTCGAGCTCGACCTCGGCACCCGCGTTCTCAAGAAGAACGGCGAGCCTCAGTCGCTCACCACCGGCGAATTCGCCGTTCTGAAGGCCTTCGCCCGCCATCCGCGTCAGCCGCTCTCGCGCGACAAGCTGATGGAAATGGCCCGAGGCCGCGAATACGAGGCCTTCGACCGCTCGCTCGACGTTCAGGTTTCACGTCTTCGCAAGCTGATCGAGCCGGATCCCTCCAAACCCCGCTATCTGCAGACGGTCTGGGGACTCGGCTACGTCTTCATTCCAGACGGCCACAACTGATCGGCGCCGATCTGACGCTCTGAGAGGCTTCGGCACCCGGTGCCGAAGCCTTTTTTCGTCCGAGCGGCTAGACTGTCTCCGACGACATCTACTATGCGGAATCCACTCATGCTGAATCGCCGACCCAAGCACCGTCCGAGTCTTTTCTGGCGCACCTTCCTGCTTCTCTGCGGTCTGATCTTCTTCAGCGCCATCGGCTGGCTGCAGAGTTTTCGCGTGCTGTCCGAACTGCCGTACTCGCAGGGCGTCGCCCAACACATCGTCTCGACCGCCAATCTGACGAAGTACGCGCTCGTGACGGCCGACCCGCTTTACCGCATCGACCTGCTGCGCATTCTGGCCGCCCGCGAAGGTCTTCTGATTTCGCCCCGCGACATCTCGGACCGCGTGAAGCCGCTCCCTTCGGACGGCTTCAACGCGCTTATCGAGCAGCTCGTCAAGAATTCGCTCGGTCAGGAAACCGTGCTTGCCTCACGAGTGAACAACGTCCCCGGCCTGTGGGTGTCGGTGGAAATCGACGGCGACGAATACTGGATGCAGACCTCGAGCGACCTTCTTGATCCGCCGCTCGGCACGGCCTGGCTCTGGTGGGCGCTCGCAGCCTGTATGGCGAGCCTTTTCGGCGCCACGCTGCTGACCCG
>JAXEEN010000057.1:0-2281 GCA_034104065.1 Sutterella sp. | reverse complement strand
TCTGACGGCGGACGAGGGACCGGTGCAGCCGACGGAGCCTGCCGTTCGGGCAGCTCTCCTTGCCGAGGTGCCGACTCCGTTTGAAGACGGTGTGTTGCCCCGCGCCTTTGCCTGGGATCCGGAAGGCCGTCGATTCGGCTGGGCGGCGGACGGTGCACAGGCTGTCTGGACGGACGGGACGATGCACCGCGTGACCGCGAGAGCGGCGGCCGATGCCGCCAACGGACAGACGCTTGACGGCACCGCCGGTGCGGTCTGGTTCCGGGGCCGCTTCATCACGGCCTCCCGCAACAAAACGCTCTGGGCGCTGGAATCCGGCTACGGCACGGAGGCCGGATCCGCCGCCGGGCTTGCCGAGACGACCGGCAACGTCCGCTTGTCCTGGGGCAGGGCGCGTCCCGCCGTCCGAACGGTGCGCGCGCGGGACGCCTACGTGCAGTCCTTTGCCGCCGATGAAAAGGGCGGACGGCTCTTCATGCTGACCGTGCCGGGCGCCCAGCAGAAAGACACGGTGCTCGTCACGATCGACGGAACCGATCTGATGCCGCTCGCCGAAAGGCCGCTGCGTGCGGCGCCGACCCTGACGGTTCTCGAAGGACGGCATCTCGGCGAATGCCGCATCACCGCGGCGGTCCTGACCGACGCCGGACTGCTGGCCTGGTGTCCCCGTTTCTCGTCGCTCCTGACGATCGATCCAGATCGTGCGGAAGTGACGTTGGTCCGGGGCGTCGGCGGCCTGACGGACGTCCGGTCGATGACGGTCAGGGACGGACGTCTGCTCTTTTTGGAGGGCGGCGAAAAGGGGCTCCGCGTTTTGTCGGCTGATCTGAATTCGCTCGGAGGATCAAGATGAAGAAGACGCTTTCCCGGACTGCGGCGGCACTGATCCTGTCGGCTTTCGGAACGGCGTTGGCGGCCGATCCGCCGCCCGACGCGCTTCAGTGCGAACCGCCCGCTGTCGTCAACCGGGCGCCCGACAGCGTGATCCGCGTCGGCTATACGCCCTTCGGACTGATGGCCGACGAGCGGCTGATGCTGAAGTCGCTTCGCAGCACCCTGACGGCGGAAAAGCTCGGCCATCCCGTGATCTTTCGCGAATACAGCGCGCCTGATCTGAAGCAGGCCATTGAGTCGGGCAGCGTCGACATCGTCTTTTCCGAGTCGCCTTTTTATCAGGCCATGATCGAGGCGGGGCTTCGCAGCGTGACGACCATCGTCTGCGACGTGCAGCCCGATCCCAATCAGAACGACGGCACCGCCGTCATCGTGAAGAGCGGTTCGCCGTACCGGGAATTCGCCGACCTCAGAAAGACGCGCCTTGCCGCCGCGTCGCCCGAATCCTTCAGCGGCTATCTCTATGCGGTTCGCGAGCTCGTCAGACGCAGGCTGGGCGAACCCGCCGACTTCTTCGCCTCTCAGGACTTCATCGCCCGTCAGGATCAGGAGGACGGCAATGCCGCGGTCTTCGATGCCGTCGTCTCGGGCAGGGCGGACGTCGGGTTTCTTCCTCTTTGCGCGCTCGAGCAGCTCGCCAAGACCGATCCGTCCGTACACTCCCGGATCCGCGTGATCGAGGAGCGCTTCACCGACGCCGTCACGGACTGTCGGCATTCCACGCCGCTCTATCCCGCCCTCACGCTCTCCGTGACGCCGAGAATCAGTGCGTCGATGAGCAAGGCCGTGACGATGGATCTTCTGATGCTGCCCAAGGGCGAAAGCGGCTTCATGTGGTCGGTCGCGAGCGACTTTCAGAATGCCAACGACCTGCTGAAGGATCTGCAGATCGGTCCCTACGAGTATCTGAAGCAGACCGGCTTCCGCCGTGTCTGGCGAGACTACCGGACGGAAATTCTGCTGAGCGTCATGCTGTTTCTCGCACTCATTGCTCACGGTATCCGGTCGCAGGTCCTCGTGCGGCGCCGGGAGAACGAGCTTCGGACGGCCATCAGCGAACAGCTGGCTCAGCGGGAAAAGATGGACCGTCTTCAGAAGGCGGGCGTCGTCGGTCAGATCTCCGGCCTGGTCGCGCATGAACTCCGCCAGCCGCTCTCCGCCATCAGTCTGTACGCCGAAGGCTTGGAGGACATGGTGAAGAACGATGCCATCAGTCGCGAGGAGATGCTCGACATTCTTCACAGCATGACGGCGGATGCCGCCAGAGCGAGCGAAATCGTCGAGCGCGTGAGGCAGTATGCCAAGAAGAAGTCGGACGTCAGACCGGTGTCCGTCAGGGAGGCATTTGCCAAGGCCGATCATACGGTCTCGCATTTCGGCGTCGGAC
>JAXEEN010000056.1:0-3880 GCA_034104065.1 Sutterella sp. | reverse complement strand
CTGTCGATTTCACGATATTGGCTTCGACTTACGAACCGTTCGGTTTGGCGGGTGTTGAAAGCGTGCTCTGCGGCACCCCGGTCGTGCTGGCAGAAAACATCGGGTGCTGCGATGCCATTAAAGACGCAGCGAAAACCACGTTTGCTTCAGGGGTCTTGCAGAGCCTGGATCAAGCAATCAGAACTGTACTCAGCTCCCCTGTTCATCGGTGCGAAACGGCAGAGATTCTAAGCCCGACAAGCATTGCTGAACACGTTGATATTTTGGAGAACTTGGTTCTTCAGTGCCAGAGAGACGCATAACAAAGAAGGTACGTGGTCAGCTCCCTGTTCGCTAGTACAAGGTGAATTTTTCGGGTAAGCCTACTCTCCGTAGGGCGAGCCCATGCACGTCCTCCGTAACTCCCCTATAGGTGGCGAGGCCAAAAACTAAAGTTTGCAAAAATCAGGTGTCCAGAACTGCCAACCATTCGAGCACTTCCATGACTCCTGATTCCATCGATTGGCCTGCCATTTACAAGGCCTACAAAGCATCCGGGCTCACCAAGCCCGATTTCTACGACAACGAGATTCCTCACTTAGTGCATCGCGGACTTCTGCCGTCCAGGAACCTGTTCTATCGTCGTCTCCGAGAAATCGAGCGATCCCCGAAACAGATCAGATCCATTCTGAGCACTCCGGAACAGACCGTGCATCTCACGGCACTCACAAAGGCGGATCTGGATCACGCTTCCGGTAAGGAAACACAGCAGCCGGAGCAGATTCAGGCAACCCCTCAGTCTGTGAAACTCACTCTTCCCGGCGGCGCTGTCCTTGAATTCAGTACGCCGTACCCCGAACTTCTGGCTCTCAAGCTCGCAATGGGAGCAATGTCATGAATCTCGATCCCGCGGCCTACAGAATCACCGTGGTTCTCGCGCCGGTGGATATGCGTTCGGGCTACTCCCGTCTGTCTTCTATTGCTGCCATCTGTCTCGGCATCAATGTTGACAACGGGCAGGACATGGTCGTATTCATCTCGACCCGGCGATCAATCTGCAAAGTGGTCTGGTCCGATTCGAAAGGGCCGGCAATGCTGACCCGCAGACTGCATCAGGGACGCTTTTCAAAATTTCTGGCTCGAATTGATGATTCGGAAGGGCTGTCAGTGTCTGTCAAAGAGTTCAACGCTCTGCTTGACGGAGAACCTTTGTTCGTTCAGCGGACCGATATTTTCAGCAAGTTTTGATCTGAAACAAGCTGTTGGCAAGGCAGGATTCCGCCGGTGAATCCTGCCTAATTTAGTTCCTAATAAGGTCTTAAATTAGAGGTGTCAGACGCATTTTGGAACTCTCTGTGACGCTTTAAGGGGGACTGTAACTCCCCCCGAACACGCCGGAGGAACCCTCCTCAAAGAGCCTTAAAACCGCCCTCAGGAGGCACTCTATCAGATTGATTTTTAAAGGAAGAATATCGCCTAACGAAGTATAATTCGATACTAAATTCCACAACCCGGACAGTTTCCAATGCCTACCGAATCCGAACAAATTGCCGCTCTTACCCGAATGCTTAAACAAGCTCAGGCAAAGAACGACAAGCTTAAAGAACAGCTTGAAAAGAAGAACAAGCAAGTTGCTGACTTAAAGAAACGGAACAAGGAGCTCGCCGACATCGCAGTCATTGCCGGCCTGCTTCACGGACCTTATTCCGAACTGCTGCAGGTCGTCAGCGACTACCTGACTTCAAATCCCGATCTATCGGAAAAGGACAAAGCGGTATGGGATGCTGTTGTCGCACGTAATGCCGATCATCTGACCAACCTCACCAAAAATCGCTGGATCAGGCGCTTTTTGGTCAAAGGTTCCGAGTGCCTGAATACTCTTGGGGCCAAAAAGGCGGCAACTGCATATCGTTCAGCCCGAAATAAAGGGGACCAGAGCATCAAGCGCAGGGCCGATCGACAGCAAACTGTTTTCGGTACTGTCACGAAAGCCTATGCCAATACGGACAATCCCTCGAATGATGCATCGGTTGCTGCCGGGCAGAAAATTGCCACCGCCCCTTGTCCGGAGGTTAAAGAACGCGCAGTCGGTGTCAGTCCGGGCCGACAGGCAGTGCAGAAGACAGGTCAGGCTCCGATTAAGGAAGTGGAAACACTCATGGATCGCTGCCCGGTTTGCGGCGGGACGGACATTGAATACTCAAAAGAGTACGTTTCCAAGCTTAGAACCTGTCAGGCTTCCATCGGGAATCTGATCAGGCACATGCAGGTCCAGTACCGATTCGCACGATGCTGTTCCTGCGGACACACTGAAGCTCAGTGGGCTTCGGATTCCGAACGCCCGGTTTCTCCGAACGGCACGATAGGTCAGTCGACTGCCGTTTCCGCCGGCGTATTGATGGCGGAAGGCGTGGCTCTCAACAAAACCAAGAATGTCATTTTGGGAAGCAAGCCTGAGGATCAGCTCGGCAATGAGACACTGGAGAAGAATGTCCATCGCTGGGCAAATGACTACGGACGTCTTCTTGCCGACGCAGTCCGAAGCACACTTGTCGAACAATACGCCATTGAACTGGATGAAACACCCATTCGGGTGCTGCAGGTCGAAGGACTTGGGATATGCGAGGCTCCCAAATCCGAGGATCTGAACACGGCTGACTATGTGATGGTGATGTCCAGCACGAAGAATGCCGAACAGCCTTGTGTGACCTACCGTCACCTCGGAGGACGCTCTGCCGACAAGATCAGACCGGCCCTTGCAGACGTAAAGTCGAAGGTCTGGATTTCAGACGCCTACGCGGCGTACGATTCGATCCTTAAAAATGATCCGAAGTACGCTGAAGTGAAGCACCAGTCATGTCTGGTTCATGCCCGACGAATGTACATCGATGCTTTGAACATCCCGTCCATAGTCAAGCTGATCGAATCAAAGAAACAGGTCGATGCAGTCGAGAAGGTGAAGGCTTCTCTGGATAATCCGATCACGAAGTCAGACGCCGATGTCTATGCGGTTTGCATGGTGCTCGTCGGTCTGCAAAAAATCTACATCACCGAACGCAGTCTGAATCGACTGGAAGACGAATCCGAGGAAGCCCATCTCCGGAGGATCGCTGACACCCGTACGATCTATTCCCTGCCGATTATGGACAGCATTGATGAAATCGTCTTTAATCTTGCCGAGAAGGGGCATGCCCGCCTTGAAAAAGGACGGTATGTTTCCGGGAAGGCTGATTCGATGCTGGATGCGGCAATTGTTTACTGGCTGAACCACCGTGAATCTCTCCGAGTGTTTCTGACAGATCCGAAGGTGGATCCGGACAGCAATCTTGTCGAACAGGGAGCACGACCGGTGTGCTGCGTGCGCAAAGCTATCAATCATAAGCAGTCCATCGAATATGCTGAATCACTGTGCACATGGCTGACCCTGACGGAAACGGCCTCCCGAAACGGCATCAAAGATCCGATCGGCTGGCTCGTATCCTTTGGTACGGCACTGCACGACTATCGCAGCAGGCGCTCGATGGAAACAGAGATCACTGAACAGGGTAAGAAACTCGACAGCAAGCAGATGGTTTTCCTACCCGGTTCGGAAGACGGATTCGATATAACGCCCTGGCTGCCCTGGAACTATGTCAAGACGGAAGCCATGATGGATGCTGTCGTCGAGTCGATCGACTGAGTCTGCCCCCTGTTCCAAATCAAAAGGCGTTGCTGTCGCAACGCCTTTTTTCTACCGTTCCTCCACGCATAGGGTACTTACGCCGGTATAAAACAGCATTGACCAAAGATTTCCCGCCGTCGAATACAAGGATTCATAGGTCAGAGATTCTTCGAGCGAGGCAACAATGGCACCGTCGGACAGCAAATGCTCGAGCTTGGATTTGACGGTCGAATCGGCGAT
>JAXEEN010000055.1:0-5519 GCA_034104065.1 Sutterella sp. | reverse complement strand
GCCCGAGCGTCTCGTGCTGCTGACGCGCCGCGGCGAAGTGCCCGACGTCTTCGTGCAGTGGTGGCAGAAGGCGGTCCGGCGGGCGGCGGGAAAGCTCGGCCTGGCGGATTGAAAACGGCTTCTCCAACTTTTGCCCGTTTTTCAGCAGGGGATTTGGCGCAGGGTCCCGAAAGCGGGTATCGTTTGGTTAGGCCGACACCGCCTTCCCGATTTCCGAACTGACTCGACTTATGAAGACCCTTCTGCTGACCGACCCCGGACTTCGCGTCTCGGTCATGAGCTTTCACAATGAGATCGTCTACAGCGTGATGCGCGCCTGGTTCGAGTCGCTGATCTCGCAGGTCCTCATCTGGAACGACAAGTCCTACGGCCTTCTCTGGAACACGGTCATGGTCGACGACATTTCGACGCGCGTCAGAACCATGAGCCGCGACAGCCGCTACCGGCTTTACGCCGTGCTTTTTGGCGTGGTCAATCTGCGCCGGGAGCTTCGCATCGTTCCGTTTCGCGATGCGCTCGAAGAGCATATGACGACGGGCCTCACCGTCGCCGCCGTCGCCGTGATGGATCTCAAGCAGATCGCCGAAACGTTCGGCACGTCGCGCGTTCCCGAAGACATTCTCGAAGACTTCGTCAACAAATACAACGCCTGGCACAACTCCTTCGAATGGTTCGTGCGGCTTTTCGTCAAAGGCCGCCTCAAGGCCGAAAACCGCGTCTGCAAGACGATGGACGACGTCATCATGTGGCTCAAGCACCAGCCCGAGCTCGTTCACGTGCGCATCACGCCCAAGCAGTTCGCCGACGCCCGTTCGGACGTTGAAAGCGACTTCGGGATTCTGATCGGGAAGACCTTCCTCGTCACGGGCATTTCCAGACTTCCCTACGATGCCTTCCGCGCGGGCGCCGGCGCGCTGCGCACCGCCTACGACGACTTCGGCCGCATCCATGCCTCGCTGCACGACACCGAATCGGCGGGCAGCGTCTTCTGGAGCGCCGACTCCGTCGTCGCGCTTCTGCCAAACGGCATCGGCTTCACGATGCGCCGGGGCGGCATCGACTTCGTGCGCGTCACTGCGCCGCCCGGCACGCCGCTTCACGTGCTCAACGGTCTTCGCGACATGCTGAGCGCTTTTGTTCATGCCGCCGGCGCCGGCACGACGATGGCTGAAACCGAAGACGTCTCCATTCCGGCGCTCATTACGGGATCGGGCTTCGTCCCTTCGCTCGGCGAATGCCACCGCCAGGTGATCGAAGCCATCGGACGCATCAGTCTCTGAAAAGACGGCGGCATGCTCGTCCGAACGCCGTCCGGCTGACGTCGGCGCCGCGCCTCAGGCACTAGAATGGCTCTGAAGAAGGCGTTCGGCGGGACACCGGCGTCTTCCTTTTGAAGCCGACCGAAGCGAGCCATGCAGAGCGTTCTTCTCATTCTTCCGGATTTTCTGATCATCCTTCTGGGCGCACTGCTCGCCCGAAAAAGCGCCTTTTCACGCTCGTTCTGGAGCAGCGCCGAAAAGCTGGTCTTCTACGTGCTTTTCCCGCCGCTCCTTTTCCTCTCGATCGCGACGAGCTCTCTCAGGCCTTCGGCGGCCGTGCAGTTTCTCACGGCCGGCATCGGCGCCATGCTGCTCGCCGTCGCAGCGGCCCTGACCCTCCGGCTGCTTGTCCGCGACGACGACGTTACGCACGCTTCGGTCTTTCAGTGCGGCTTTCGCTTCAACACCTACATCGGCTTTGCCGTCTGCGGCCGGCTTTTCGGTGAAAGCGGCTTTGCGCTCCTCGCGCTTCTCATCGCCTTCTGGGTGCCGATCAGCAATACCATCGCTGTGAGTGCGCTGGCGCGCGCCGTGGCGAAAAAGGAAGAGACCGGCAGCCGCACCTCGAAGCAGCCGTCCGTGCTTCGAACCGTGCTCACGAACCCGCTCATCATCGCGACGCTCGCCGGGCTCGCGGTCAACATGAGCGGTCTTACGCTTCCCGATACCGGCGTGCGCTTTCTGAGACACCTCGGCAACGCCTCGCTCTCGATGGGCCTTCTCTGCATCGGCGCGGGTCTTCAGTTCGGAGAAATCCGGGCGCACCGCCGGCTGATCGCCGCCTCGGCCGCGAACCGGCTCCTTGTCGTGCCCGTCATCGCGCTCGCCGTCTGCCGTCTCTTTTCGCTCCCGCCGCTCGAGACCGGCGTCGCCGTTCTCTTCGCCGTGCTGCCGACCGCCCAGTCGTGCTACGTCATGACGGCCGCCATGAAAGGCAATGCGCCGGCCGTCGCCGGCGTCACGACCGCACAGACGCTGGCCGCCATGGCGACGATTCCCTTCTGGATCGCCATCGTTCTGCTGCCGCTCTCCGAGATGCTCCGATAAGCTGCGGGACGCCGTCCCGGGACGGCGCGGCGTGTTTTTCCGCGCCGAGGATGAATCCGAGCCCGCGAAGTGCCATAATGCCATCCGACCCTACGAATCCGATCCGCCCTGTCCGGCGCCGGCCAGGCGCCGACCCCCGACGGCACGGCGGACGACAACCTCTCTAACCGATCATGCTCTACGAGTTCGCCCGTTCCCTCTTTTTCAAGCTCGACCCTGACACCGCCCAGGCCGTGGTCATGAACGCCCTCGACCCGGCCGCCGCGCTCAACCTCTTCAAGCTCGTCGGCGCCGACAGCGTGCGCGACCCGCGCACAGTGATGGGCCTTACCTTCCCGAACGCCGTCGGTCTGGCCGCCGGCCTCGACAAGTCGGGCTCGCACGTGAGCGCGCTCGGAAAGACGGGTTTCGGCCACATCGAAGTGGGCACGTTCACGCCGCGTCCCCAACCCGGCAACCCCGCACCGCGCCTCTGGCGCCTCATTCCGGCGCAGGGCATCGTCAACCACATGGGCTTCAACAACTGCGGCGTGCGCGCCGGCGTTGAAAACCTGAAGAGCGCCGACGCCTTCCGCGCCGCGGGCGGCATTCTCGGCATCAACATCGGCAAGCAGAATTCCACGGCCGTCGAAGACGCCCTGCCCGACTACCGCGTCTGCATGGACACGGTCTATCAGAAGGCCGACTATCTCGCCATCGACATTTCCTGCCCGAACACGCCGGGCCTCACCAAGCTGCAGGAAGGCGACAGTCTCGTCGAACTCGTGCGGGGCATCGAAGACGAGCGCATGCGTCTCTCCGACAAGCACGGCCGCCGCGTGCCCATCACCGTGAAGATCGGTCCCGATCTGTCCGACGACGCCCTGCGCGCCGCCGCCGACGCGTTCGTCGAATGCGGCATGGACGCCATTACGGCCACGAACACCACGACGCAGCGCCCGGGCGTCGAACACCTGCTCAAGCCCGAAATGTGCGGCGGTCTCTCCGGCCTTCCCCTCAACGCGCTTTCGACCAAGGTGATCCGCACGCTGTCGGAGCATCTGAAGGGCGAACTGCCCATCATCGCCTCGGGCGGCGTGATGTCGCCTGAAATCGCCGCCGAAAAAATGGAAGCCGGCGCCAGCCTGGTTCAGATCTACAGCGGCTTCATCTATTCCGGTCCGGCGCTTGCCGGCCAGTGCGCCAAGGTGATCCGCGACCGCTTCCCGGCCAAGTAATCCGGTCGGTCTTCTCCTGCGGCCTTCGGGATTATTCCGGAAGCCTGTCTTGAGCGGATAGAGCAAAGCCTGCCACGGCACGAGGCCGTCCGGCAGGCTTTGGCTTTTCAGGTCAGTGCTTCATCGTCAGGCAAAGAGCGTCAGCATCCACGGGCAGAGGATGAAGAGCACCAGCAGGATGATGTAGACGAGCAGATACGGGAGCACCTGCGTCACCACGCCCTCGAACTTCTCCTCGGCGATGTTCGATGCAATGAAGAGATTGAGGCCGACCGGCGGCGTGAACTGACCGACGGCGAGCGCAATGATCGTAAAGACGCCGAAGAAGATCGGATCGATGTGCAGCGCCTTCACAACGCCCATCATCGTCGGGACGAAGAGCACCAGGGCCGCCACGTTGTCGAGGAAGGTGCCGAGAATCAGCAGCACCGCCAGAATGACGAACATGATCACGGTCTGGCTCGAACTCATGCCGATCATCATCTTGGCGAGCGTCTGCGGAAGCTGCTCGGCCGTGATGATGAAGCCGAAGAGGTTCGCCGTGCCCATCAGGAACATGATGAGCGCCGCGTTTTCCGCCGTGTTCATCAGAATCTTCATGAGGGTCTTGAGCGTCAGCGTGCGGTAGACGAAGAAGCCGATCAGCAGACCGTAGAGGCAGGCGACGGCCGCGGATTCGGTCGCCGTGAAGACACCCGCATAGATCCCGCCCAGAATGATGAAGGGCATCATCAGAGCGAGAATGCTCTCGCGCAAGATGCCGGCGATCTGATCGCGGGGCACGGCGGGCTCGGCGCCGTAGCCGTTCTTCTTGGCGATAAGGTAGTTCGTGAAGATCAGCACGGCGCTGATCAGAATGCCCGGCACGATGCCGCAGAGGAACATGGCGCCGATCGACGCACCGGAAAGCACGCCGTAGACCACCATCGTGAGGCTCGGCGGAATGATCAGACCGAGCGCACCCGATGCGGCGACGACGGCCGCGGAGAACGTGCCGCTGTAGCCGCGCTTCTTCATCGACGGAATCATGATCGAGCCGATGGCCGCGGTCGTGGCGGGCGCGGAGCCCGAAATGGCGCCGAAGAAGGCCGAGGCGCCGGTGCTCACGTGGGCGAGACCGCCGGGATAGCGGCCCACCATCAGCGAAGCCAGACCGACGAGACGGTCGGAGATCTTGGCCTCGGCCATGATGTTGCCCGCGAGCAGAAAGAGCGGAATCGCCATGAAGGGGAAGGAGTTCACGCCGTTGAAGATCTTCTGCGGCAGGAGCAGAAGCGGCATGTGGCTGCCGAAGAAGATGGCGAGCACCGAAGCGATGCCGAGCGAAACGGCGATGGGCACGCCGATCAGAAGCAGAATGACGAAGGCGATGAAGAGGATCGTGACCATGATGAGCCTCCGTTAATACTGATCGTGTCCGGGCTGTCCGGCAAAGCGGAACGCCGTGAATTCATTCCACATCAGCTGCAGGATGTAGATGATCGAAATGCCCGAGGAGATCGGCAGCGAGGCCACGATGTAGCCCACCGGAATGCCGGTGGTCGGCGACATCTGACGCATGGAGCGCATCATGAGGCCCCAGCCGTGATAGATGATCAGCGCGAAGAAGACGATCATGGCGGCATAGGCCGCCATGCGCAGCGCGAACTTCATGGGCGCGGGGAACCGGTCCACGATGAAGGTGACGGCGATGTGCGACTTGTTGTGCACGGCGATCGTGCTGCCGAACATCACGACGTAGACCATGGCGTAGACCGCCAGTTCCTGGCCCTGGGGAAAAGGCGACACCAGCACGTAGCGGTAGAAGATCTGCAGCAGCACGAGCACGGTCATGAAGCCGAGCATCATACCCGTGAAGACCGTCACGGCCTTGTTGAGATAGTCCAGATATTTCATTCAACGCCCCTTCTGAAGAAAAAAAGCCGGACGGCGGAGT
>JAXEEN010000054.1:0-3706 GCA_034104065.1 Sutterella sp. | reverse complement strand
GCCGCCGCCGATGCCGAGCAGGCCGGCGAGAAACCCCGTGCACGAGCCGAGAAGCGCCAGCGCAGGAACGATCGTCCAGTCCATCGGGGCACCTTCGCGCCGGCGTCAGAGGAAGTTGGCGGTGATGAACCGGAACTCTTCGGGAGCGACCGGCGTGATCGAGAGACGGTTTCCCTTCTGGAGCACGCGCATGCCGGAGAGTTCGGGAGCCTGCCGGAGGGTGCCGATGGGAATGATCGGACACTTGAACAGCGCTTCGACGTCGAGGGTCAGCCAGCGGGGCTTCTCCGCCGTGCTTTTGGCGTCGTAGTACTCGCTCTGCGGATCAAACTGCAGGGCGTCCGGATAAACGCCGGAGGCGATGCGGGCGATGCCGGCAATGCCGGGATTCGGGCAGCTCGAATGGTAGAAGAGCACGCCGTCGCCGATCTTCATGTCGTCGCGCATGAAGTTTCGGGCCTGATAGTTGCGGATGCCGAACCAGGAGACGCGGTGATCGGGCGCATTGAGCGCATCGTCGATGGAACACTCGCCGGGTTCCGTTTTCATCAGCCAGAACCGGTTGGCGGACTGCAGAAGCTGATCCAGAATGATCCGATGATCCATGACGGCCTCCAAATGAAAACGGGCAATCCGTTTGGGATTGCCCGAAAAGAGATCCTGCAGCGGGGCGGGGCTACGTTGCCTGAACCGGGAGTTCAGGGCGGTCGGCTCCGGAGCGGAACGGGCCGGACATTCGCGTGTTCGGCACTCTATCGGCTCGCGAGTACACCAACCTAATGGGTTTAGCATTGGTTCTAGGAACTTTGGAGCCCGGGAGCTCACCGCTACAGGGTTGAGATTATTGTAGCGGATGCAGAATCGGATGTGCTACGGCTGTTACATCTTCAGGGGATGCACCTCGGCTACAGAAGCGTGTTCTTGCGGATGTCGCTGAAGATGGCGTTCTCGCACAGCTTGGTCAGGGCTTCGATTTCCTTCAGCAGCGCCTTGTCCGGATCGCGTTCGGGCGCGGCAGCGGGCGCCGGCATCGCTTCGAGTTCGGCGATGCGCGCCTTGAGCGCGGCGATTTCCGCATCCTTTGCCTCGGTCAGGCGGGCGAGCTCCCCGTCTCTGGCGGAAGCGGCCTTGCTGGCTTCGTACGCCACCTCAAGCGCGGCCAGCACGGCGATCTGATCCTGATTGATGACTTTGCCGCCTTCGCGGATGTTCCTCATCTGACGGTCGACGATCTCCGCGCAGCGCTGCAGGAGAGCTTCCTCTCCGGTGCTCACGGCGAGACGATACGCTCTGCTGTAGATGTTCACGGTCACTTCAGGCATGACGGATCTCCTCTCAAAGCAGCGTGTCGCCGCTGTTGCGGGTGAGCGAGCTGATCATGGCTTCGGCCTTGCGGCGCATTTCGTCCAGACGGCGCTTGGTCTGGGCGAGCTCGGCTTCGCGGGAGGCGAGCTGAGAAGTCAGACGTCGGTTTTCGGCCTTTTCATGCTCAAGGCGTGCGATCAGCTGGGCAACGAGCGCCTTGAGACGTTCAATCTGGGGATTCATGATGAGTTCCTCGGTCGGAGGGTCAGGGTTTGCCGATGACAGCGGGATCCATCTTGGGAGCACGGGGCTCGAACGACTTGATGGTGCCGAGAATCATCTGGTCGGCCTGTTCCTCGTCGGGCATCGGATCCGAATTCCAGTGATCGACGCGGCCTTCGTCGTCGAAGAACACGGTCAGACGGCGAAGCTGACGCTCGTTGTTGCCGCGGAGAAGGTAGTAGACGTAGTCCCAGCGGTTGGGATGAAACTGGTCGCGAACGAGAGGAATGCCGAGCAGGAACTGGGTCTGAGCCTGGGTCATGCCCTTTTCGAGCTGCGTGACCATTTCGCTCGTCACCAGATTGCCCTGATGGACGTCGGCGCGGTAGGGCTTGATGAAGTCGGGAACGTAGTTGCCGGCGGCGTCCAGGGTGTCGGACATGAAGCTGCCCGTCTTGTCCCAGGCATCGGAGATCGTGCTGCAGCCGGTCAGCGTCATCAGCGCGGCGATGCCGGCGGCGGCAAAAGTGATTCGTGTGGCGATCATATTGATTCGGTTGTCTGTTGTGTGTGCAGAAATCACACCAACCTCGTATGATAACGGTTAAATAAACTTTTGAAAGGCGGACTAACGTGAACGATACGTCTGGAAACCATACCGCGGAATTAAAGAACGCCGGTCTCAAGGCGACTGCGCCGCGACTGCGGATCCTTGAACTCTTTCAAAAGCGGGCGGAAGAAAATAACGGAGAGCGCCGTCATATTTCCGCGGAAGAAATCTTCAAGGAACTGGTGTCCGACGGCGTCGACATCGGTCTCGCGACCGTCTACCGCGTTCTCGCACAGTTCGAGCGTGCAGGCCTGATTGTCAGACACCATTTTGACACGGATCGGGCCACCTATGAGCTGGGCGAAGGCGAGCATCACGATCATATCGTCTGTCTGAAGTGCGGAAAAGTGGTCGAGTTCGTCGATCCCGATATTGAAAAGGCTCAGGCGGTCGTGGCCGAACGGTACGGCTACGAACTCTGCGAGCATACGATGGTTCTCTACGGTCTGTGCGAAAGCTGCCGCAAGGCGGTCAGGTAAATCCGGCCGAATCCGTTGAACATCCGGCGGGCGCTCTGCGGCGTCCGCTTTTTTGTTGGGCGCGGGAAAGGCGTTGCGGTCATGTTTCAGCGCCGTTCTGCCGGCAGCAGTACCCTGACGGCTCTGAACGATGTGCAGGTAGGACCGCTCTTAAAGTTAAGCGCTTCTTCCGTGGGCAAAAACGCTGCCGGATCCGGTTCGCCGTGATGACGGCGAAAGGCAGAAAACGTGCATTTTAAAACGACGTCCCGGACCGGCAGCAGGCAGTTCGTTAAAGACGGGGGGTTGAAAAACAAAGTCTCCTGCCGCCGATTCAATGCGGCCGCAACCGGCGTAATAAGAAGGCGGCGCATTAACGCCTTCGCAGGAGATGCCAGTAATCTTAACAGGTAAAAGGAACGGATCAGTTCGGGACCGGCAGAAGGCGAAACCTGCCTCTAACGCCTGTATGGACTCCCTCTGGCCCGAGTCATAAACGCTCAGGAGACTGAACCGCTCCCTCTGACAGAATAGCGAAGTTATTGTCTGAGTGCTTGGAGACGAATCTGCAGCCGGCGGGACAACACGGCTTTTTTCTTCAATTTAGAAGATGCAGACTTAGAGGACGAAAAAAAAAGCAGCCTTATGGGCTGCTTTTTGGAATTCTGGTGCGCGATACTGGTTTCGAACCAGTGACCCCTGCCGTGTGAAGGCAGTGCTCTACCGCTGAGCTAACCGCGCAATCTGTGAGAAGACGTATTCTACTGATGAAACCGATCCTGGCAAGGTACTGCTGAGAAAATACCGTAAATGCGGTATTAGGAATACACCGGGGCGGGCAGACGCCCAGCGCCGACTTCGCAGCCGAGATTGGCCAGCTCGTCGGCCTTCTCGTTGCCGGGATCTCCGGCGTGACCCTTGACCCAGCGCCATTCGATTTCATACTGTCCGACCAGTTCGTCGAGCCGCTTCCAGAGCTCGGCATTTTTGACGGGCTGCTTGGCGGCGGTTCTCCAACCGTTTTTCTTCCAACCGTGAATCCATTTGGTAATGCCGTCCTTCACGTAGGAACTGTCGGTATGGAGAATGATCGGACAGGGCCGCTTCAGAC
>JAXEEN010000053.1:0-6938 GCA_034104065.1 Sutterella sp. | reverse complement strand
TGATCCTCGGCAGACGCGGGTATCCGTCTAAGCAGTTCTCGGTAGGTTGTTTAAACGAGCCAAGCGTATCATCTTGGAATTCTGCCCCGTTTTGGGGCATTTTTCCCGTTTACCCCCACCGTAAAGGAATCGACATGGCGGAACTCAACGTTGTTGAAGTCTGGAAGGATCTCCACAAGACGCCCGAACTCGGATTCGAAGAAGAAAAAACGAGCGCGTATTTGGCGGCCGAACTTGAAAAGCTCGGCTATGAAGTGACCCGCGGCATCGGCCGCACGGGTGTGGTCGGCATCATGAAGGGTGCCGAACCGGGTCCGGTTCTGATGCTGCGCGCCGACATGGACGCCCTTCCCTTCAAGAACGAAGACGGCACGATCGCCCGCGTTCACGCCTGCGGTCACGACGGCCACAGCGCCATGCTGCTTACCGCGGCCGCCGAACTCGCCGGCCGGGTGAGGAAGGGCACGCTCAAGATCTTCTTCCAGCCTGCGGAGGAAACGCTTCACGGCGCTCTGGAATCGATCAAGGACGGCGTGCTCGACGACGTCGACATCGCGCTCGGCTGTCATGTCCGTCCGATTCAGGACATTCCCGCCGGCACGTGCTGCGCCGCCGTGCGCCATACCGCCAGCACCTTTGCCAACATTGAGATTTCCGGCCGTTCCTCCCACGCCTCCCGCCCGCATCTCGGCGTCAACTGCGCCGAGGCGGCTGCGATCGTGACGAACGCCGTCTGCGCCGTCAAGGGCGATCCGGCCAAGGTCTGGTCCTGCAAGGTGACGAGCATTCAGGCGAGCGCTGCGGCGACGAACATCATTCCGGACACGGCGCTGCTCAAGCTCGACATCCGCGCCCAGACGAACGAACTGATGGACGAACTGCTTGAAAAGGTCCGTCTGGCGGCTGAGGGCGGCGCGATGAGCGTCGGCGCAACGGCCAAGCTCGTGCTTCCGGGCGTCGTGATTCCGGCTGCCGTCTACGACGAGGATCTCGTCGAGGAAGTGGCCGACACGATCCGCGAAACCCTCGGCGCCGACCGTCTTGCCCGTGACTGCGGTGGCGGCGGCGAAGACTTCCACTTCTTCAAGAAGACCCGTCCGGACATCAAGGCGGCCTATTTCGGCGTGGGTGCCGCCTGCACGCCGGGTCTGCATGCCCGCTCGATGACGTTCGATCCCGAACAGCTCAATATGGGCGTGAAGGTGCTCGTCGCCATGGCGCTGAAGAAGATCGGCTGATGCTCGGACTCTGAGCGCTCAATGAAAAACGGACGCCGGCCCCGGGGGGGCGGCGTCCGTTTTTCAATTCCGGTGCGCCTTGCGGCCCGGCCGACGCCGTTCAGTCCGGGCGCTGCCGTTTTTCCGCAGCGAGTTCGCAAAGATAGGAAATGCCCGAGATGAACATGAAGGCGTAGCCGAGAAGTTCGGTCGACTCTTCCGAAAAGGTCTTGGCGTGCTCCCAGCCGGTGCAGGCCGAGCTGAAGAACTCCCAAAGGCCCTTCATGCCGAAGAGCCGCGAGTAGACGAGGACGATCACGCAGCCCGTCAGCATGAAGACGAAGCTGCGGCTCGCGATGAAGTGCGCCAGTCCCGGCACGACCGTGGCTCTTCCCGCCGCGGCAACCTGCCGGGCAACGCCGCAGAGGAACACCATCAGGACGTATTTCCAGAAGCCGTGCACGATGAGGTCGAACATGCCGTCGAACTCCCGGATCAGCATCGAGAAGAGAAAGCCCGAGACCAGGACGAGTCCGCCCCGCCGATCGGGAGTGCGCCGGGCTGCGGCGGCAAAAAGCAGCGCCGAGAGGAAGAGCACCGCTTCCTGGGCGACTTCGATCCAGGACTCCACGGCGAGCGGGTGTCTGCCGCTCCAGACGTAGAACCTGAAGGCGGCGACGCTCAGCAGTGCGCCGAAGAGAAACTGCAGTACGCCGCGCAGAATGATTTTGTAGTCGTCGGACATCTTTCGAAACCTTGCGAATGAAGGGCCATTTTATCGGCAGTTTCGAAGGTTGTATCTGATATCCAAAGGGATTCGGCACGGGAATCACGCTGTTCGCCGCAGGAGGCGTCAATAAGACGACGGTCGGGAAAACGCCTGATTCAAAAACAAAAAGGCTGACAGGAAACATTCCCGATCGGGAGTTCTGTCAGCCGATTTTCCCGGCGGCGTCCATCCGGTCGGAAAATAGCCCGGATGGTCGGGGTGTCGTATTTCTGCAACTGCAGGCGCCGTCAGCCGGCGCGGATCCAGATGGTCTTTAGGCCGCTGTCGCTCTGCCCCACCCGCAGTCCGCCCGCCGGTTCGGCTTCGTCGGGACGGCCGTGGCGGCGCAGCCAGCGCCGCGACGAGCCGGTCATGTTCCAGCCGACGCGGCGTCCGCGCGAGGCGATGCGCTTTTCGAGGCACGAGGCGCACTGCGTCGGTTCGTCGTCCAGGCACGGCTTGTTGTCGTAGAGCTGATAGCCGGCGCGGTACTGCTGCGGCGAGAGATTGGGCATCACGACGTTGGCGCCGTATTCGATGCCGATTTCGCGGCCGTCGTCGCGGATGGCCTGAAGCGCCGTGGCGGCGGCGATGTTGACGGGGCCCATGACGAGGCGCGTCACGGCGATCATGTTGAGGGAAAGCTGCATCAGGGCTTCGGGCTCCATCTGGCCGAAGTCCTGCAGTTCGCCGCCTTCGCTCATCAGATAGGGACCCATGCCGATCATGTCGACATCAAGCTTCTGGAATGTGCGGATGTCGCGGCAGAGGTCTTCGAGCGTCTGACCGGGAATGCCGATCATGACGCCGGTGCCCGTCTGATAGCCCGCTTCACGAAGGTCGGCGAGGAGACGGAAGCGGTGCTCGAGCTGCTTTTCATGGTCGCCGCGCGCGCCGTGAAGGACTTTGAAGAGTTCCGGATTGGAGGTCTCGAAGCGCGCGAGATAGCGCAGCGATTCGGGGCAGCCGGCGGCTTCGGCCCAGCGCCGGTAGGTTTCGGGCGTCTGTTCGCCGAGCGAGAGCGTGACGCCGACGCCCTGCGGGAGGACGGACGACACGGTGGCCTTGTGAATCTCGATCAGGCACTCTTCGATGAAGGCGATGAACTTTTCATCGCGGCGTTCGCCCGCCTGCAGGCAGACGGAGCCGTAGCCCGAACGCGCGGCCCAGACGGCGGCGGCCACGATTTCCTCCTTGGACATCGTGTAGCGCCTGACGTCGTGATTCTCGCGGCGGATGCCGCAGTAGCGGCAGCTCGCCGTACAGATGTTCGAGAGTTCGATCAGGCCGCGGTAGTAGACGCAGTTTCCCATCAGCTCGGTCGTTCTGGCAAAGGCGGCCTCCTGCAGAAGACGGCAGGATTCCGGGTCGCGCAGACCGAGAAGAAAGACGATGTCCTCGTCGCTGAGTTCGGGCTTCCTGAGAAGCTCGGCGGTTTTTGCGTGCGTCATGAAAAGTGTCCTTGCGAAAGGGTGAAAGCCATTATGCCTCAAATGCTCCGCCGGAAACAGTCAGCCGAAAGTAGGCATTAAGAATTAGTTTTGCCGCCAAGTCTTCTCCGGCACGGGCATTTCGGGAGGACGGCCGGCGGTGCGGCGCGTAAAAAAGCCTGCCGGAGACGATGCCGGCAGGCTCTCTTCAGTCAGAGCGGACGGCGTCCGCCAGAGGGCGGACCCCTTCCCTCAGTCTCAGCTGAGCGTGGCGCCGCTCATGCCCGAGCTCACGAGTTTGGCGTAGCGGGCGAGATAGCCGTGCGTGATGCGCGGCTGGCGCGGACGCCAGGCGGCGCGGCGCTCGGCCATTTCTTCCTCGCTCACCGCCACGTCGATCGTGTTCGCGGGGATGTCGATCGTGATGATGTCGCCTTCCTTCACCAGGGCGACCGGACCGCCCACGGCGGCTTCGGGCGAGACGTGGCCGATGGCGGCGCCGCGGGTGGCGCCGGAGAAGCGGCCGTCGGTAATGAGAGCGACGGAGCTGCCGAGACCCGAGCCCATGATGGCCGAGGTCGGGTTGAGCATTTCGCGCATGCCCGGACCGCCCTTCGGGCCTTCGTAGCGGATCACCACGACGTCGCCCGGATTGATGCGGCCGCCGTAGATCGCGTCGAGCGCTTCCTCTTCGGAGTCGAACACGCGGGCGGGACCGGAATGGCGCAGCATTTCGGGCGCCACGGCGGAACGCTTCACGACGCAGCCGTCGGGGGCGAGGCTGCCCTTCAGAACGGCGATGCCGCCTTCCTTCGCATAGGGCGCGGAGACCGGACGGATGACTTCCTCGTTGCGGATGGCGGCGCCGGCGATGTTTTCGGCAACCGTGCGGCCCGTCACCGTCATGGGCTTCAGATCGAGCAGGTCGAGCTTCGAGAGTTCGGCCATGACGGCGGGAATGCCGCCCGCCTCGTCGAGCTCTTCAATGTAGTGGCGGCCGGCCGGTGCGAGGTGGCAGAGGTTCGGCGTGCCGGAGCTGATCTGATTGGCGACGGCGAGATCGAGTTCGAAGCCGCATTCGTGGGCGATGGCCGGCAGATGCAGCATCGAGTTCGTGGAGCAGCCGAGCGCCATGTCGACGGTGAGCGCGTTGCGGAAGGCGGCTTCCGTCATGATGTCGCGCGGCTTGAGGTCGCGCTTGACGAGGTCCATGACGGCGAGGCCGGATTCCTTGGCCAGACGCAGGCGGGCGGACATGACGGCCGGGATCGTGCCGTTGCCGGGGAGCGCCATGCCGAGGACTTCGGAGAGGCAGTTCATCGAGTTGGCGGTGAACATGCCCGAGCAGGAGCCGCAGGACGGGCAGGACTTGTTTTCAAGTTCCATGAAGACCGCCTGGCTGATCTTGCCCGTGCGGAACTGGCTCACGCCTTCGGAAATGTCGGAATAGGACACCTTGCGTCCGTGCACGCGGCCGGCGAGCATGGCGCCGCCCGAAATCACGATGGACGGAATGTTGAGGCGGGCGGCCGCCATCAGAAGACCCGGCACGTTCTTGTCGCAGGCGGCCACGAGCACGAGGCCGTCGAACGGGTGCGCAGTGGCCATCGCTTCCACGCTGTCGGCGATCAGTTCGCGGGAAACGAGGGAGTACTTCATGCCCGCATGGCCCATGGCGAGGCCGTCGCAGACCGCGATCGCAGGAAAGACGATCGGCACGCCGCCGCCGAGGGCCACACCCTGCTTGACGGCTTCCGTAATCTTGTCGAGGACCATGTGGCCGGGAACGATGTCGTTCTGGCTGTTGACGATGCCGATGAGAGGACGCCCGATTTCGTCGTCGCAAAGACCGAGTGCCTTGAGAAGCGCGCGCTGGGGCGCCGCATTGATGCCTTTCGTGAGAGTATCGCTACGCATAAATGTCACTGCTGTCAAAAGAGTGTTGAAGAGAGCGTTTTCTGATTGTATTGAAGAGCGGCGCGCTCGGGCTTGCCGGAAGTGCGCCTTTGCCTAGGCGGTCCACCCTAAAACAGGGCGATTGCATCAAAGAAGTGCGCTTTTTCCCGCCCCGCGGGCGTTTGCGCCGTTTGGCGGTGCCGCCGAAACGCTATCTTTACTGAATGGCCGGCTCCCGGGTCCCCCTGTTCTTTCCTGACGACTGCCCGCACGCCGGATTCTGAGTCCCCTGCTCCCGGGTTCGGCCCGGGCACGGGGCTGACGCAACGGATGAAAGAAATGGAACCGCAGAACGAAAAGCTTTTGACAGACATCCTGCTTCGGCTCGAGGCCATGCTGCCCCCGCCTCCCGAAGCCTTCGACTGGTCGCGTCCGGCCTACCGCTGGGTCCGCCGCCGCGTCCTCGGCACGGATCTCGGCAGTCTGGAGCCCGTCACCCACGTGGCCTCGATCGATCTTGATCAGCTCCTGCACATCGAGCGTCAGAAAAAGCTCCTGCTTCAGAACACCGAAGCCTTCGTGAAGGGCCTGCCCGCCAACAACGTGCTGCTCACGGGCGCGCGCGGCACGGGCAAGAGTTCGCTCATCCGCGGCTGCCTGGCGCGGTTTTACGCCGACGGTCTTCGCCTCATCGAAGTCGACAAGGAGGACCTGCGGGATCTTTCCTCGATCACGGCAGCCATCGCGGGCCGTCCCGAACGCTTCATCGTCTACTGCGACGACCTTTCTTTCGAACTCGCCGAAGGCGGCTACAAGGCGCTCAAGGCCGCGCTCGACGGCTCCATCGCCGCGGGCGGAGACAATCTGCTCATCTACGCGACGAGCAACCGCCGCCATCTGATGCCCGAACCGGCGGGCGACAATCTCGATTCGACCCTCGACGACAACGGCGACCTGCATCCGGGCGAAGTGCTCGAGGAAAAGCTCTCGCTCGCAGAACGCTTCGGTCTCTGGCTGTCGTTCTATCCCTTCACGCAGAACGAATACCTCGCCGTGGTGCGTTCCGTGCTCGAGGATCTCGGCGTGGACTTCGCACAGGGCGCCGAACCCCTGCCCGAAGAGGTGCGTCTTGAAGCCCTGCAGTTCGCCATCGAACGCGGCGGACGCAGCGCCCGCGTCGCCACCCATTTCGCGAAGATGCTCGCGGCGAGGCTGGCGCTCGAGGCCGGGCAGCGCTGAAGAACGGCATCCGACCCGATATTAAGCCCCCGAAAGGGGGCTTAATACTTTTGGGCGCCGGTGAGGCGAATCGAAGAAAACGGGCCGCGTTCTGCATCGAGAACGCGGCCCGTTCGGTTCGGCACTCCCCTCTTCAGCCGCGGGGCTTCAGAGGAAGACCGTCATCAGTTCTTCGACTTGTCGACGAGCTTGTTGGCGGCAATCCAGGGCATCATGGCGCGCAGCTTGGCACCGGTCTTTTCGATCGGATGTTCGGCCGTCAGACGGCGTTCGCTGCGAAGGGACGGATAGCCGAGCTGGCATTCGGCGAGGAAGCTCTTGGCATACTGGCCGTTCTTGATGAGCTTGAGAGCTTCGCGCATGGCGGCGCGGGATTCGTCGTTGATG
>JAXEEN010000052.1:0-3780 GCA_034104065.1 Sutterella sp. | reverse complement strand
CGGATGCAGTCGGCCCTCTACCGGCGCTTCAACATCACGGGCATCGAGCCCGGGGACGACTATGCCGCCATGCGTCAGGTGCTCGAGCGCCGTTACCGGCCCGTAACCCGGGGCGAAGCGAGACTCCCGGACGTCGTGCTTGTGGACGGCGGCAAAGGACAGGTGGAAATGGCGAGGCGGGTCTTTGAGGAACTCGGTCTCGATCTCGGCGTGATCGTCGGCGTCGCCAAGGGCGAAGGCCGCAAGACGGGTCTGGAGACGCTGATCTTTCCCGAAATCGACGGCGGCAGGCGCGAACCTTTGGTGCTCGGCACCATGAGCCGGGCGCTGATGCTGATTGCGGAAGTCCGCGACGAGGCGCACCGGTTCGCCATCACCGGCATGCGCGCCAAGCGCGCCAGAACCCGGCAGTCGAGCCGGCTCGAGGACCTCGAAGGCATCGGACCGAAACGGCGGGCGAGGCTCTTGTCGCATTTCGGCGGCATGAAGCAGCTCTCCAATGCGTCCGAAGAAGATATTGCCCGCGTAGACGGGATTTCGGCGGCGCTCGCGGCTAAAATCTACGCTCAGCTCCACCATGCCGGTGAACCCGTCTGATTTTTTCCTTTGTCAGGACGCCTATGCCCAAACTGAAGCCGCCCTTCAAGCTCAACGTGCCGATGCTGCTCACCTGGATGCGCATCGCCATGATTCCGCTCGTCATCGGCATTTTCTATCTGCCGGATGCCTGGCTGAGTCCTCACGGCAAGAACATGACGGCCTGCCTCATGTTCATCATCGCCGCCGTGACCGATGCGCTCGACGGTTTTCTCGCCCGCCGCTACCAGGGCTGGGCCACCCGAATGGGCGCCTTTCTCGATCCGGTGGCCGACAAGCTCCTGGTGTCGGCCGCGCTCGTGGCGCTCGTCGGGCTGGACCGCTGCGACATGCTGATCGCCATGATCATCATCGGCCGCGAAATCACGGTGTCGGCGCTTCGCGAATGGATGGCCAAGATGGGCGAATCGGGCGCGGTCAAGGTGAACTGGTTCGGCAAGATCAAGACCATCGCCCAGATGAGCGCCATTCCGATGCTCCTCTGGTGGGATCCGGTCGCCATCAATACCCAGATGGTGACGGGCGAGATCAACATCGCGTGGATCGGCGGCATGCTTCTCATCGTGGCGGCCGTGCTGACCATCTATTCGATGTACGTCTATCTGTCTGCCGCACGGCACGCGCTCTCGGCGCCGGGCGGCGGCAACTGACGGACTGCGTCATTCCTCTTAGGCACAAGCGCCGATGCCGGCGCCGGGGCCTGCCGATACAATGAAAGCATCCCTCGAAGGGATCGGACGCCTAGGGCCGCCGGTCCCTTTTTGTTTGCGTCCGCCGGGGAGGTGAGCGGACGTTCGGACAGAACAAATCAAGGGCCGTTTCTATGATTAAAAGCGACACCGACATCAGCAGGCTTCCGCGCGTTCTTCAGCGCTTCCTTCACTACATTTCCTTTGACACCACGGCCGACGACAGTTCTTCCTCGACGCCGACCAGCGAAGGGCAGAAGCTGCTAGCCGAAGAACTCTGCAGAGAACTGAAGGCGCTCGGTGCCGACAATGCGCACGTGACCGAACACGGCATCGTGATGGCTTCGATTCCGGCAACGCCGGGCTGCGAAAACCATCCCGTCATGGGCTTCATCGCCCATATGGACACGTCGCCCGAAGCCAAGGGCGGGCCGGTCAACTGGCGCATCGCGGCCTATCAGGGCGGCGACATCGTGCTCGACGCGGGCGAAGAGATCGTAACCAAGGTCTCGCGCTTTCCCGAGCTGAAGCGCTACGCCGGTCAGGACATCGTCGTCACCGACGGCCATACGCTTCTCGGCGCCGACGACAAGGCCGGCATCGCCGTCGTCATGGGCGTCGCCGAAGCGCTGCTCAGCCATCCCGAGATTCCGCACGCCGGCATCAGCATCGCCTTTACGCCCGACGAAGAAATCAGCCGCGGCACCGAGCATTTCGACCTGCAGGCCTTCGGCGCCGACTATGCCTACACGGTCGACGGCGGTGAGCTCGGCGAGATCGACGTCGAAACCTTCAATGCGGCCATCGCCAAGGTGACCATGCACGGCACGGCGGTTCATCCGGGCATCGCCAAGGGCAAAATGGTGAACGCGCTCAGACTTGTCACGCGTTTTGTGGAGACGCTTCCCAAGGACGAAACGCCTGAACGCACGGACAAGCGCGAGGGCTTCTACCACCCGATCCGGATCGAAGGCGGCGTGGAGCAGGCCTCGGTCATCATTCTGATCCGCGACCACGACGAGGACGCGTTTGAAGTGAGAAAATCCCGTCTTGCCGCCCGCGCCTACGACTACGACCGTTACGGCGAAGGCACGTGCCGCATCGTGATGCGCGACCAGTACTACAACATGAAGAAGTATCTGAAGCGCACGCCGAAGGTGCTCTCCGCCGCCAAGGCCGCCATCCGCGCCTGCGGCGTCACGCCGGTGAAGAATCCCGTGCGCGGCGGAACCGACGGCGCCAAGCTGAGCGAGGCAGGTCTGCCGTGTCCGAATCTCTTCACGGGCGGCCTCTATTTCCACGGCGTGCATGAATGCCTGCCGGTGCCGTCTCTCCTCAAGGCGGAGGAGGTGGCAGTGACGCTGGCCAGAATGTCCGCCGAGATCGAGTCGCTTCGCTGATCCGGCCGTTGTAAAAACACCGAAGGACGCCCAGAGCCGGCGTCCTTTCCTTTTCCGGGGCCGAAAAACAAGAGAGGCCGGCTTCTCGTCGAAGAAACCGGCCCTCTATCCCCCTCTTGAGAAAACCGGCGCCTTACTGCCGGCATTCTCAGCACCAGACAATGGTGCCGGGCAAATGCCCGAAGCAGCGGCCCGCTTAGAGTCGGTTCGCTGCATGGGAGACATCATACACAATCCCGGATCTTTTTGTCGAAGAAAATTGTAAATTTGTCGGCAATAATCGTGATGATGATCAAAATATTGCTTCCTGAGTCGGATAAACGACTGAATCTCATGGAAAAGGAAGCGGAACCATATTGTCGACAGTTTGGCCGAACGGCCCGACCGACGTGCGTCGGCCTGCGCTTTCGGCGAAAGTCCGGGAACTGCGGCTAAAATCCGCTGACACGCCGGATGATCGGTCTTTTCAGGATTTTGCAATATGAAACAGCTTCGCGCGGCCTCCTGGGCCGATCAGCTTAAAAGTCACCGCTGGTTCGACAGCGTGAGCACGCTCGGCCGCTTTGCGGTCGAACGCATGAAGGAAACGCATCTGCAGGAAGTGGCGTCCTCCATGACGCTGACGACGCTGCTGTCGCTCGTGCCGCTCATCGCCGTGTCTCTGGCCGCCTTCGCGCTGTTCCCGAGTTTTGCGAGCGCCCGCCAGTCGCTCGAGGAAATGCTTTTCCAGAGCTTTCTTCCCGAGCAGTACACCGAAACGCTGGTGAATTATCTGCGCGACTTCTCCAAGCACGCGTCGGGGCTCGGCATCGCCGGCGTGGCCGGTTTGGCCGTGACCGCGCTTCTGCTGATCGACAAGTTCTTCGTCACGGTCAACCGCATCTTCATGGTGCGGCGCATGCGGCCCTGGGCGCAGCGCGCGCTGCTGTACTGGGCCCTGATCACGCTCGGACCGATCTCGATCGCGTTTTCGCTGACGGTGTCCGGCCAGGCGGTCCGTTATGCGGCCGAAGGCCTGGATCCCGGCATTCTCGGCTGGCTCATGCCGCTCCTGCAGCTCGCGGTGCAGGCCTGCGGCTACACCTTCCTCTATA
>JAXEEN010000051.1:0-6881 GCA_034104065.1 Sutterella sp. | reverse complement strand
GGCGTCGGGCATGTCGAGGAAGTCTTCGACGGTCATGCAGCCGCTGAGAGTCAGCGCTGCGGCGAGGGCGAGAATGAGGCGCATGAATGAAACCTTGTCAGACGGAAATCCCTTCATCACAGTGTACAGATTCTTAAGGAAGGGCTGAAAGGGCAGTTCGTTCTGATCGGATCAGTGTCTCGATGGCGCACAATCAGGCGGTTTGGCAGAAGTTCCTGCTTCTGAGTATCATTCTCAAATCCATTCTTTTTAGGAGTTAAACAATGGAAGAAAAGGCCGTCATTCTCGAAGCCATGCGCAAGGCCGGCGAACCGCTCAACGCCGGC
This sequence comes from Sutterella sp., assembly GCA_034104065.1. GTDB lineage: Bacteria > Pseudomonadota > Gammaproteobacteria > Burkholderiales > Burkholderiaceae_F > Sutterella. The sequence continues at coordinate 6,555 of JAXEEN010000051.1, read as the reverse complement.
AAGATTGCCGAGCTGACCGGACTCGACCGCAAGGTGGTCGACAAGGCCATGGCCGCCATGAAGAAGACCGGTGACATCGTTTCTCCGGTCCGCTGCAAGTGGGAACCGGCTCAGAAGTAAAACCTGAGCGTGTTCGTGCCGAAGCAGGCTGTCTCAGTCGGTCGGCAGCAGATGACAAGAGGCGCTGCAGTCATCGTTCATCGGTGAAGCAGCGCCTTCTTAATATCAAATGGGTGGTAGGTACGACGGATTCATTCGCAAAAATTCGTAATGAATGGAATCGTCAGAAACGCCGTTCAGCCTTGATTTTTACCCTAAATAAAATTCAACATAATAGACGTTATGTTGAACAATTCGGAATTCACAAGAAATGGCGGATGTAGCTGCCTTCCATGAATATCAATGCCGAATTCATCATAAAAAGCCCCGATCGACGGCTGAAGTCGTTCGGGGCTCCCTGATGTTGTCGTGCTCGGCAATTATTTGAGCAGTCTGTCCTTGAGGAAGCCTTCCACGGCTTCACGGGCCTGCGGCACGTTCATAAGCGTGTGCGGCGCCTTCGGGATCAGGACGATGCTCGCATTGGGATTGTCGGCGAGCGCCTTGGCGCAGTGGCCGGCGGCCTGCTCGTTTCCGATGTAGCTGTTGGCCGTCGAGAAGTATTTGTCGGTGGCGCTCATGATGTTGAGCACCGGCAGATCATTCGGCACGGCGGTTCTGTGGGCCGTTACGTGGTAGTTGTCTTCACAGGACCAGGAGAAGATGATTCTGCCCTTCTCCCTGACGGCATCCGGAGCGGGCACGTAGCGGGCGACGGCAACGGCGCCTTCGCTGGTACCGGCAATCACGAAGCGGCCGTCAAACCAGGGCTGCATCTGAAGGAAGGCAACGGCGGCCGTCAGTTCGGAAGAGCGCAGCGAATGAATCTTTTCATAGTCTTCGCGGGGAATCGGCGAAGAATACGTCATGCGGTCGGGAAGCCGGAAGGAGTCGGCGCAGATGCTGGCAATCCCCTGCTCCGCGGCCAGACGAGACTGGAACTGCTTGATGTTCGGGTTGAGACCGCCCGAACCGTGGACGAAGATCAGCGCAGACGCCTTGGCGACGGTCTTGGGTGCGTTGGAATAAATGCCTTCATAGATCGCCCGCTGGTAATCGATGCCGGAAGGACGGTCCAGGCATTCTGCAGAGCAGCGGACATGGTTTCGGCCGTGTGGACGACGGCGGAACCTTTGATCCGGCCCTGGGGAACTTCAGCGGCGAAGGCTGAGGAAGCAAGTGCGGATGCGGCGAAGGCGCAGAGAGCGAAAGTGTTGAAAAAAGACGGACAGTACGTCCGGTGAGGACGGGATTGTAAGCATGGAACGGTGCTCGGCGATATGACCCAAAGGTCTAGATCCGCCGCAAACCGCTCAGTTTTTCGCCTGCTGCTTCTTTTTCTTTTTTGCCGCCCTGCGCTTGGCCATGGATGCGCCTGAAACGGCATGCACCTTTCGGGGTCGTTTGTCTTCGGCCGCGGACTGCGACTGAGCCGCCTGCACCGGGTTTTCACGAGTTTCGGCCGCCTGAATCTGCGGATGGTCCGACGTTTCGGCATGCGTATGCGCCGTCGGGATCAGCAGAGCGCACGCCAGACAAACAGCGGTCAGGTAGGAGCATTTTCGCATGATGGCTTTGGAGGTCCGGGTTCGCGGGAACGGGTTGAATGCCCTATTTTCTCAGACTTGTGAAGTCTGCGACGTGGTCTTCGTTCTGGAAACACGCCCGACGCCGGCCGCGCCTTTCGTACCGCGAACCGGGAAGACGATGGTCCGGCAGACCGTCGGGACGATAAAAAGCCGCCGGTCCCTGAGGACGGGCGGCTTGAAAAAGATCCCGAACGGTACCGGATTATTCGGCGGCCGCCTCACGGATTCGGGCGAGAAGTGCTTCGCAGGCGGTGACGGATTCTGCAGGGCCGACGGTCATGCGGTACAGGATTTCGTCCTGAAGCACTTCCTGACCGACGCGGAAGGTCAGGGAATAGCGTTCGGGGGCTTCCCCGGCAAGTTTCTTTTCCGCGCGCTCGGCAAGCGTTTCCTCGAGGCCGGTTTCAAAGCCGTCGCGGACGGCGGTCAGATTTTCAATGGAAAGAACGTCGGTTTCCGTGGTTTTGCGGCTTTCTTCCGTGACGTTTGCACGAACGAAAGCCGTGATGCGGTCGGCATAGTCGCGCTTCAGCTCGATGAAGGCCAGAATGGGCTTCGTCTCCCAGGAGGTGTTCATTTCTTCGATGGCGCTGCCGATCATGCCGTCGAGTTCGGCCCGGGCTTCTTCGGGAAGATGCGGGAAGGCGGTAATGGCCAAAGACAGGGCTTCCGCGAAATGGCGGCTTTCCAGAACCTGATTGGCGACGAGCACGTCGTCGACCTTGAACTGGCGGATGAAGTTCGTCCAGCATTCGTTCATGAAGATGCGCCAGGCTTCCTTGTTGATCTCAACGGCTTCAGGCGTGTAGACGCGCTGGTACGGCAGATTGAGATGGAGCATGGCGAGATGGTCGGAAACGACTTCATGAACTTCTTGGGCCAGCTGTTCAAGACGGCCGACGGCTTCCTCGGCGCTGAGACCGGCGCCTTCCGCCGTGTAGGACTGGATCCAGGGTTCGAAAATCTTGTCGAGCTTGTCGTGAAGCGGGAAGCAGAGACGGGGTTCCATGCCGCGGCAGAGCCGAAGATCCTCGTTCAAAGAAATCATCTGGGCTGCGTGCCTGTCGAGAAGCGCACGGGCTTCCTTGATGGTCTGCTGCTGCATGAATGGGCTCTCCCTCTTTTGGATGATTTGAATACTGTCCCGAAAGAGACAGACGACGCCCCATTATGCCGATAATTCGAAGGGACGGAACCCGCGGCGGGGAATTACAGAGAGCAACCAAGGGAATTTACTGATTCGGAGGCGTTTCCGGCGCATTCATCTGTCATACTTAGAGTCTCATTGTCACTCATACCGGAAGTCTCTCCCATGTCTCAGGAAAATACTGCGGCCGTCGTGTCCGCCGAGGCCATTGCCCGTCATTTCCAGAATCTTCCCGAAGCCATCCGTCCGTACTGCGCCTACCTGCACAATACGAACGCGGAGCTCGTGTCCCTGCTTCTCGGACCGGATGCGTACGGAAAGTCTGCCGAAGAGACGGCCGCCCTGCCCGTCGCAGACGTCATGGAGCAGCTGAAGGCCTGCGAGGCCGCCCGCGCCCTGTTGGAAAACGATGCCCGCGCCTTCAGTCGTCATCAGGCGACCGAGCGCAGAATGGGCGATCTGGACCGTCAGTGCTACGAATTCTTCCTGAAGGGCCCGCAGTCGGGCGCCGTGGTGAAGCAGGTTCTTCTGGTGCTCGAGGAGGCCGCGCTTGCTCTCGTTCATGAAATGCCGGAGCTGATGCTGACGCACCTGCGCCGCGCCAGCGAGGACGAAAAGACGGCGATCCGTCTGATCCAGGCCTACGACGATCTGGACCTTCTGATGGAACTCGTCTGCTACGTCGAAGAGCCCGTCGACGGCGAGCCGCTGCCCGACGATACGCCGGAAGACATTGCCGCAGCCGAAGCCGTCAAGGCCGAAGCTCAGGCTGCCTGGGCCGATTTCGAGAAGCATGCCGACGTCGTGACCGTCAACCGTCTCGGCATTGCCATGACGACGGGGCTGGCGATGCTCTCCACGCTGCTTGACAATCCGACTCTGCTGCAGAAGGCACGCCGTCGTGCGGGTTTGGAGGACGAAGCGCTTTTTGAACATTTGTTCGGTTCGCTGGTCCGCATTTCCCACATGATCGACGCCTACCGCATCAGTCCCGCCGCACAGCGTCTCGACGAAGCCTTCCCGGACGAGGCGTTCGAGGAGGACGACGTCCGCGAGTCCCTTCTCAAGCTTCGCAGCGACAGCATCTCCCGCATTACGGCGGCCGTCAATGCGATCGACGATGCGGACCATGCCTGGCTTGCCCGCGTGCTTCACGCCTTCGGCATGCTTCTGAAGCTCTTCGTCTTCATTTCCCGGCGCCAGAAGCGTGACATTCTGGTTCAGACCTACCGCGAATTCGACGAATCGTTCGTTCTGCTCCAGCTGACGACGCTGACCGCGCTCGGCGTCCACCTCTTCGAAGAGGATCAGGCGGCCTGAGCGGTCACGCCCTGAAGAGACGGCAAAGCCGGCCCTGCGCGATGTGGGGCCGGCTTTTTGTTTAGCATCCGATCGGGGTCAGATGTAGCGACAGACGTGATCGACGGCGATGTCCGAGAAACCGAAGGCTTCGGCCTTGGTCGTGCGGCCGTTCGCTACGGCGAGAACGTCGTTCAGAATGCGGCGGCCGGCTTCGGCGATGGTCAGCGTGCCGTCGACGATGCCGGAGACGTCCACGTCCATGTTGTCCTTCATGCGCTCGGCGGTTTCGCGGTTGCCCGTGACCTTGAGCACGGGGGCGAGCGCATGGCCGGTCGGGGTGCCTCTTCCGGTCGTGAAGACGACGACGGTCGCGCCGCCCGCCACCATGCTGGTGACGGAACTGATGTCGTACCCGGGGGTGTCCATGATGAGGGCGCCCTTCTTGGTCGGACGAACGCCTTCGGGCAGGACTTCGACGACGGGACGCGTGCCGCCCTTCTTGATGCAGCCGAGGCTCTTCTCCTCGATGGTCGAAAGGCCGCCCAGCTTGTTGCCCGGCGTCGGCTGGCCGGCACGGCAGTCCTGACCCGCGAGGGCGAGATGCTTTTCGTAGTCCTCGCAGATGCGGATGATCTGATCGTGGATTTCGGGCGTTGCGCCGCGTCGGGCGAGCACGTGTTCGGCTCCGATGAATTCGACGGTTTCGCTCATCATGGTCGTGCCGCCGGCTTCGCCGATCAGGTCGGCCATTTCACCCACGGCGGGATTGGAGGCAATGCCGCTCGTGGCGTCGGAACCGCCGCATTCGATGGCAACGAAAAGATCGGCCAGCGTGCAGGGCGTGCGTTCCATGCGGCTCGCCTCCTCAGCCATGGCGCGGGCGGCCTTGACGGCGAGCGCCGCCGTATTGACCGTGCCGCCCTCTTCCTGAATGCCGAAGGAGACGATCGGCTTGGTCGTGAGCTTCTCGAGCTTTTCCCGAAGCGCACGGTGACCGACGGTTTCGCATCCGAGCCCGATGATGACGACGCCGTAGACGTTGGCGTTGAGGGCGAAGCCCGTCAGAATGCGCTGGGTGAGCTCCGTATTGGCGGCGACGTCCGAGCAGCCGACATTGATGATGACGTTGACGGCGCCTCTGACCTGGGCCGCGACGATGCGGCAGGTTTCCGATGCGCAGGCGCATGCCGGAAGAATGAGCACGTGATTGCGTACGCCGACGGAACCGTCGGCTCGTCTGTAACCCATGAACTGCATGATCACTCCTTCTTCCCGAGCAGATATTCGTCGGCATAGGCGCGGGGCCGGCTGGCGATGTTGCGGTCGTTGGCGAGGCTGCCACGGGCGATGTCCTCGGAAGCCGTTCCGATGACTTCGCCGTATTTGATCACGTCGGCGCCCTTCGGAATATCCGTGAGCGCGATCTTGTTGCAGAAGGTGATGTCGGATACGGCGGCCGCGGTCGTATGACCGCCGTCCGCGGCCATGACGTCGACCGTATCGCCGGCATGAACCGCCGTGGTGCAGACGGCGACATTGTCCGACGGATGAAGCCGGAGTGCTCGAGCCAGAGGCATAAAGTTCCTTTTCGGTGCTGAATATTAGGAAACCGGCAGATGCCGACGATGGAGGCGTCTGCCGGGCGGGTCGCAGAAAATTATAGGCGCAGACGGATCTGACCACGGACGGCGACCTGTGCAAACGTCAAAGGGAGACGCATCGGCGTCTCCCTTCGTCGGCGGATTCCGAGTCTCAGCGGCGGGGTCCTTCTCCCTGGCCCGGACCGCGGTGCTGATCATTTTTTCCCGGTTCGGCGCGTTTGGCCGGCCCCTGGCCGCCGTTCGGGCGGGGACCGCCGGAAGGCCCGTGCTGAGCCGGATGCTGCTGAGCCGGTCTCGGCGGCTGGGCCGGACGGGGCTGCGGCTGAGGCTGAGGTCTCGGCTTCGGCGGCTGGCGGTGTTCGCGTTCATATTCGTCGCGGAAATAGCGGCCGTATTCTTCCGGCGTGAAGCGCCGTCCGTCGCGGTACCAGTAGCGGCCGTCCCATTCACCCTCGCGGTAGTGCTTGCGGACGTATTCACGCACCAGCGCATCGCTGATGCCGTAGAGGATGTCTTCAAGAAGCCGGTCGGACGCAAATGCGGGGACCGAAAAGCCGGTGCAGAGTGCGGCAGCGAAGCCGGCGGTAAGGAGTGTTCTTCTGGTCGTCATCTTGAAACCTCGGTGTTGCGGCTGCCGGAGCTGCCGGCGGCGCTGTTGTTTTTTGCTGTAGTTATCTTCTCACCTTGAAGGGTGAACAAACGTTCAGTCCTGTTGAGACCTGTGAAAAGATGTAACCCTGTTCGCTCAAATCCTCTTCCGCAGAGGGTACTGCAGAGAGCTGCCGATCGAAGTGCGCGGATTCTCCCCGTCGGCCTT
>JAXEEN010000050.1:0-2261 GCA_034104065.1 Sutterella sp. | reverse complement strand
GTTTTCGGCCGGCCGGCGTTAGACTCTGAGAATCGACCACTCATCGGATCAACATCATGTCCGCCACCATCGACCTTCTGAAGTCGCACACCTCCGTGCGAAGCTATACCGACGAACCCGTCTCCGAAGCCGACCGCAGGGCCATCTTTGCCGCCGCCCGCATGGCTTCGACGTCCTGCGGTCTGCAGATCACTTCGGTCATCCGCGTGAGCGACCCGGAAAAGCGCCGTCTTTTGGCCGAATACGCCGGCAATCAGAAGCACGTCGTCACGGCGCCCGAATTCTGGATTTTCTGCGCCGACTATCACCGCGACCGCGTGCTCTGCCCGGACGCCGATCTCGGCTGGACGGAGCAGTTCCTCGTCGGGTGCCTTGATACCGGCATCATGGCCCAGAGCACGATGGCCTCGCTCGAGTCGCTCGGTCTGGGCGGCGTCTTCGTGGGCGGTCTTCGCAACAACATTGAAAAGGTCGGCGAACTGCTGCAGCTTCCCGAAGACACGATTCCGCTGCTCGGCCTCGCCTTCGGTCATCCGGCCGTCAGAAACGAACTCAAGCCCCGCCTTCCCGCGGAGATCACCTTCATGGAAGAGGTCTACCGGGAGCCCGATCCCGAGCTTCTCGCCGCCTACAACGAGGAGATGCGCGAGTACTACGGTTCTCGCTCCTCGGCCGCCAAGGACACCGACTGGGTCGCCACCCTGAAGCCCGTGCTGCTTAAGGAGCGCCGCCCCTTCATTCTCGACTACATCCGCAAGATGGGCTTCGCCAGACGCTGAGCCTGTACGGAAAATGGATTCCCGTGAAAAAACTGCTGATTCCCGCACTCCTTCTTCCGCTGCTGCTCGCCGGCTGCGGCAGGGAGGACGTCGCCGACGTGTCGCTCGGCGTTCTCACCTTCAAGGACATCAAGGTCAACACCTTCGTCGATCCGAAGGTACCCGGCGTCACCTGCCACGTCGCGAGCATTGAAGACAACCTTTCGCTCGCCGATCCGTCCGACAGTTCGGTCTCGTGCCGTCAGACGGGCGAAATCACGGCCGACATGATTGCTTCGATCGACAAGTCGAAGTCGGGCGAAGTGGTCTTCCACAAGTCGAAGAGCGTTTTCTTCAAGACGATGAAGATCCGCCGCATCTACGACGCCCAGACCCAGACGCTGCTCTACCTTTCCTATTCGACGAAGGAAATCACCGGAAGCTTCAAGCACAGTCTCTCCACGGTGCCGCTCTGGGGCACGGCCGCCTGGGAGGTCCGCGCGCCCTCGCCCGCACCGGCGAAGTAGGGTCCGCATCGACCGACGCCGATCGAACAAACGAAAGCCCCCGGACGCCGTCAAGGCATCCGGGGGCTTTCAGTTCAGATCAGAACGACCGAGCCGGGGATCAGCCGACCCAGCGGCGGGCGTTGCGGAACATGCGCAGCCAGCCGGAGGCGTCCGTCCATTCGGCCGGATGCCAGGAGAGCTGCATCGCGCGGTGCGAGCGTTCCGGATGCGGCATCATGATCGTGAAGCGGCCGTCGTCGGTCGTCACGGAGGTGAGACCGCCCTTGGAGCCGTTCGGGTTGAACGGATAGGTTTCGGTCGCGGCGCCGGTCGGATCGACGTAGCGGGCGGCGGCCTTGACGAGTGCGGCGTCTTCAGGACGCAGGAACTCGACGCGGCCTTCGCCGTGGGAGTTGACGATCGGCATCACGCTGCCCGCCATGCCGGCGAAGAAGATCGAGGGGCTTTCGAGCACTTCGACGTTGACGAGACGCGCTTCGAACTGTTCGGAGCGGTTGCGCACGAAGGCCGGCCAGTGCTTGGCGCCCGGGATGAGGTCGCGCAGATGGCTCATCATCTGGCAGCCGTTGCAGATGCCGAGACCGAAGGTGTCGCCGCGTTCGAAGAACGTGCGGAACATCTCGACCATGCGTTCGTTGTGAAGGATGGTCTTGGCCCAGCCGCCGCCGGCGCCGAGCACGTCGCCGTAGGAGAAGCCGCCGGCGCAGGCAAGGCCGACGAATTCGGCGAGATCGGCGCGGCCCGTCAGCAGGTCGGTCATGTGGACGTCGTAGGCGTCGAAGCCGGCGCGCGTGAAGGCCGCGGCCATTTCGGTCTGGCTGTTGACGCCCTGTTCGCGCAGAACGGCGAGCTTCGGACGGGCGCCAGTCGCGATCATCGGCGCGGCGACGTCCTCATCGACGTTGAAGGTCGTCTTCGCAAAGAGGCCCGTATCCTTCGGGCATTCGATGCGGGCGAATTCGCTGTCGGCGCA
>JAXEEN010000049.1:0-15113 GCA_034104065.1 Sutterella sp. | reverse complement strand
GCCCGAAAACGTGAGCTTTTACGACGCCATGACGGTTGAGGAGCACCTCGACTACTTTGCGGGATTGAAGGGCGTGAGCGCCGGCCGTGTCAAGGCGCTTGCCGAAGAACTGGGTCTGGGCGTCGTGCTCAGGCAGCGCCTCGGTCAGTGCTCGAAGGGCCAGCGTCAGCGTCTGGGTCTCGCGCAGGCGCTGCTCTCTAAACCCCGCCTTCTGATGCTTGACGAACCGACCGTGGGTCTTGACCCGGCAGCGTCGGCCCTGATGTACCGCGAACTCTCTGAGCTGCGTGATTCGGGCTGCAGCGTCGTGGTCTGCACGCACGAACTCGCGCTCGTTGAACCCTATCTCGACCGTGTGCTCCTGATGGCCGAAGGCGAATGCCGCGGCAGCGGCACGCTCAAGCAGCTTCGCGAAAAGGCGGCGCTCCCCGCGCTTTTCAGTGGCGAAGGCATTGCCCGCGCGTTTAACGATCCGCGCATTGCGCCGATGGTTCGCGGCCGCCGTCTGGTCGTGCCGGAAGGCGAGGTGAGCGACGTCGTTCGCATTCTGACGACGGACTATGCCTGCTACGACTTCCAGCTTCGCAAGGCTGACCTCGGCATGATCTTTGCCCACTATGTGCTTAACGTTCCTCTGGAGAAGCTCTGAGATGCAGGATGACACGATTTTTCTTCGTCAGCCTTCACCCGCTGTTGCCGTGAAGTTGGTGGCCGGAAAGGAATTCCGTGACTGTCTGCGAAGCCGCTGGCTACTCTTCGGAAGCGCGCTCTTTGCCATTCTCTCCGTCGCCGTCTTTTTCGGCACGGCCGCCATCGGCGGGACGCTGCAGTATCAGCCGCTCGCAAGCGTGATGAATTCGCTCCTGAGCCTCACGGTTTTTCTGCTGCCGCTCCTTGCGCTCCTTCTTTCCTACGATGCCTTCGTGGGCGAAGCCGAGTCGGGGACGCTGCTTCTGATGCTCACCTATCCGCTCACGCGCCTAGAGTGGCTGACCGGAAAGGCGATCGGGCAGGGCGGCGCCATTTTGCTCGTGCTCACCGCCGGCTTTGCCGTGCTTCCCGTGATTCAGGCCTTCCTGCCGGTGCCCTACAGCATGGGCGAACTCCTTGCCGCCATGGCCGTCCTGATTCTAACCGGGTGGCTTCTCGGCCTGATTTTCATGCTGGTCGCCTACCTCGTGAGTCTCACGGTTCGTCATAAGGCGCAGGCGCTTGCGCTCCTTCTCGTGGTCTGGTTTACGGCCGTGCTGCTCTACGACCTGGCGCTTCTCGTGATTTCGGTTGCGGGTGCCGATACGCTCGGCCGCAGTGCGCTGACCGCGCTGATGCTGGCCAATCCGGCGAGTGTTTTTCGTCTCATCAATCAGGCGGCGCTGGGCATTCTGAGCTTTGACATGCCGTCCCCGTGGATGCTTGTCGGTCTTCTCATCGTCTGGGCAGGCGTACTCTTCGGCATCTGTGCGTCGCTTTTGCGTGCGCGCCGTCTCTGAGAGCGCGTTTCTTCAGACTGACCGAATGTAAAACAGGTAGAGTATCGGCACCAAAGCCACGACATCACACGACACAACAGGCCTTTGCACCGTGATTCCCGAACTAGGACATTTTCTGCTTATCCTCGGCGCGGCCGCAGCGCTTCTTGCGCCTGCCGCCGTCTTCGCCGGGCTCAAGACCGGCTCGGTCTTCTACCGTGACGTCTGGCGTCCGTCGCTCTTTATTTCAACGGCCGCTTTCCTCGGCGCAACGGCGATGCTCGTCTGGTGTTTCATCACCAGCGACTTTTCCGTGCAGTACGTGGCCAATCACTCGAACACGAAGCTCGATACGGTCTATAAGATCGCCGCGCTCTGGGGAAGTCACGAAGGCTCGATGCTCCTCTGGGTTCTCCTGATGACGGTGGGAACGGCCTGGACGGCGTTGATGAAGTGTGACGACGGCGTCTACATGGCGCGTCTGCAGGGTCTGATGCTCGCGGTGATCGCGGGCTTTTCGATCTTCCTGCTGCTGACGTCGAACCCGTTCCTGCGCAACCTCCCGATGGTGCCGCCCGAAGGGCGCGACCTCAATCCCGTCCTGCAGGACATCGGCATGATTCTTCACCCGCCGGTCCTCTTTATGGGCTACTCGGGTCTTGCGGTGATGTTCGCCGCCATGTCGGCGCTTCTCATGTCGGGCAAATGGACCGACGCCGCCGTGCGTCTGGTGACGAAGGTGTCCTACGTGACCTGGGGTTTGCTTACGGCCGGCAATATGCTCGGTTCCTGGTGGGCCTACAACGAACTCGGCTGGGGCGGGTGGTGGTTCTGGGACCCGGTTGAAAACGCGTCCTTCATTCCGTGGCTCACCACCACGGCGCTGATCCACGCCCTCATTCAGACGCGCCGCCGCAGCCAGCTGCGCCGTCTGTCGATCTTCCTCACGATGGTCGGCTTCGGTCTCTGCCTCTTCGGCACCTGGCTCGTGCGTTCCGGCGCCATGCAGTCGGTGCACGCCTTTGCGTCGGATCCGACCCGAGGCATCGCGCTCCAGCTGCTGGCGATCGTGCTTTTGGTGCCGGCGGCCGTTCTCTACGTCATGCGGATCGAGCGCGTCTGCACGGAACCGGAAAAGCCGGCCGTGCTGTTCGACGGCCTGATGATTTCGGGGATTTATCTGCTCGTCATCGCCGCCTTCTGCGTACTCTTCGGCACGATCTATCCGCTCATCTACGAGATCTTCGCCGGCACGACGCTGACGGTCGGCGCGCCGTACTTCAACAGCTTCTTTGCGCCGATGGCGATTGTCGCCGCCCTCCTTGCCGGCGCTGCGCATCTGGGCGCCTCGCGCCTTCGCTGGGCGGTCTCGGCCGTCGTGTCCGCCGCGGCGGCGGGCATCGTGCTCGCCTTCACGTCTCCCCGAGACGTCCTGATGACGGGCGCCGCCGTGTTTGCCGCCGCCTGGATTCTGAGTGCCGTCGTTTCGGGCTTCCTTCCGGGACAGAAGCGCTTTTCGCCTGCGGCCGTTCTTTCGCACGTCGGCATCGCCGTGTCGATCATCGGGGCCGTCGGCGTTCAGCAGTACGAAAGCGAGGCGCTCGTGCGCATGGGGCCGGGACTCGGCAAGCCCGTCGGCGACGTGGTGTTCGTCTATACCGAAACCCGTTTCGTCAGCAACCATTCCTATTACGGTCAGCAGGGCGTCATCGAGGTCCTCAATGCCGACGACGAAAAGCTGATCGCCGTTCTTCGTCCGGAACGCCAGACCTTCAATGCCAACGGCATGCAGATGTCGGCGGCCGGCATCCGCCACGGCGTGATGCGCGACCTGTATGTGTCGATGGGCAACAAACTCTCCGACGAAGAATGGCTGGTTCGTCTGAGCATCAAGCCGCTGGCGAGCTGGATCTGGGCGGGCGGCGTTCTGATGATTCTCGGCGCCTTCGCTGCGCTTTTTCGCCGCAGAAAAAAGGAAATACGATGAAGAGAAGACATGCATTGGCGGCCGGGCTTGTGCTGGCTGCCTCGGCCGTGACCGGCGCGGCGGCCGAGCCGCTCACCGGCAAGGCCCTGAGGGATGAGGCGGTGAGCATTGCCAAGGTGCTCCGCTGTCCGGTGTCGCCCAACCTGACGCTCTATGAATCCGAAAGCGCCATCGCGAGCGAACTGAAGGGCGTCATCTACGAAAAGCTTCGTGCGGGTGAAACGCGCGAACAGATCTTCGACTTCATGGTGAAGCGCTACGGGGAGCAGATCCGCTACGAGCCCGACAAGAACGCGGGGACGGCCGCGCTGTGGGCAGCTCCCTGGGCTGCCGTGGCCGCGGGCGCGGTACTCGTTTTCCTGCGCATGAGAAAGCGCCGTCCGGCAGCTTCCCGAACCGACAAGAATACTGATTGAAAAAAGGAAAACCATCATGCTCAAACATGTCGTGATCGCGCTCGCTCTGGCCGTCGGCCTTGCCGGCACGGTCTCCGCCGCGGGTCCTCAGGATTCCGTCTTCAGCCAGAAATACAACCGCAACGGCAAGCCGATTGCCGAAAAGCCCTCCGTGCTGAAGGACTTCATCGAATTCCGTACCGCCCGCGGTTTCCCCGATATTGAATTTACGGACAGGGAAGGCCGTCCGGTGCGTCCGTCCGACTGGAAGGGCAGTCTCGTGCTGCTCGATGCCTGGGCGACCTGGAGCGAACACAGTCTGCGTGAAATTCCCCACATCATTCGTCTGCAGGAACGCTGGAACAAGCCGGGCAGCAAGGTGAAGGTAGTGGCGCTGTCCGTGGATCTGAAGAAAAAGCGCGTGGACAAATTCATCGAAAAACATCATTTCGAGGCGCTCGACACCTATTACGATCTGAAGGATCAGCTCTCGGACAAGGTGCCGCTCGACGTGCTGCCGGCCTTCTTCGTGCTTGATGCCAACGGCCATATGGTGGGCTTCGTCCGCGGATTCATCGACCTCAGCGACCCGACGGTCGAACCGTATATTGAAAAGCTGGCGGCGAAGTACGCCGCGCCTGCTGCCAAAACGGCCAAATAATCCGGCAGATGCGCTTCTGAAGTCCCGGCCGTCGGACCGGGACTTTTCTCTGCGGTGATCCGACTCGGTAGAATCAGGCAGTCGCAGGAGCGGATGGTACTGACCGAAACCGGCATTCACGCCTAAAATTAGACTTTCCGGGCAGCCTTTCGCGGCTGCGGGTTTCTTCAAAGCGACCATCCGTTCATGCCGACACATCTGATCGACCTTGTCGTTGACTCCTTTTGGAAGATTCTTCTTCCCGGTCTGACCGTCACGATCCCGCTCACGGTCGTCAGCTTCGCGCTTGCGCTGGTGATCGCGGTCGTCGTCGCCGTCATCCAGTACCGCGGCATTCCGCTGCTGACGCCGCTCACCCGCTTCTACATCTGGGTGATCCGCGGCACGCCGCTGCTGGTTCAGCTCTTCATTGTTTTCTACGGTCTTCCGCATGCCGGCGTCCTGGTCTCGCCCTGGACGGCGGCGATTGCGGTCTTCGCCGTCAACGAAGGCGCCTACTGCGCCGAAACGATTCGCGCGGCGCTCGAAAGCGTGCCCCGAGGACAGCTTGAGGCGGGCCTCACGACCGGCATGTCCTATGCGCAGGTCATGCGCCGCATCATGCTCCCGCAGGCGCTCCGAACGGCCTTTCCGACGCTCGGCAATTCGGTCATCAGCATGGTGAAGGACACGAGCCTCGCCGCCAACATCACCGTGACCGAAATGTTCATGACGACGCAGCGCATCGTGGCCCGCACCTACGAGCCGCTGGTGCTCTATATCGAGGTCGGCGTCGTCTACCTGCTTTTCTGCACGGTGCTCACGGCCCTGCAGCGCCGCGGCGAAGCGCGCTTTCGGGTCTACGGACGATAAGGAGACGGCATGGCAGAGCCTTTTTTCAGTGTTTGCGGTCTCAGAAAGCGTTTCGGCGCCGCAGAAGTGCTTCACGGCGTCGATCTCGAGCTCGAGCGCGGTGACGTGCTCGCTCTGATCGGACCGAGCGGTTCGGGCAAGACGACGCTGCTGCGCTCTCTCGATTTTCTCGAAAAAGCCGATGCCGGCGTCATGCATTTCGAGGGCGGGGTCATCCGCATGCCCGAGGCGGACGGCGCCCGGATCCGAAGCTTTCGCCGTCGGACGGCCTTCGTCTTTCAGAACTACAACCTCTTTCTCAACCGCACGGCGCTTGAAAACGTCACCGAAGGTCTGATCTGCGTGCACGGCATGAAGAAGGCCGACGCCGAGCGTCTTGCCCGAGGCCTGCTCGAGCGGGTGGGACTGGCCGGGCATGAGGACAAGTATCCGAGCGAACTCTCGGGCGGACAGCAGCAGCGCGTGGCGATCGCCCGGGCGCTGGCGCCCGACCCGAAGCTGATGTTTCTCGACGAGCCGACGTCGGCGCTCGATCCCGGTCACCGCGGAGAACTCATCCGGCTGCTTTCCGGGATCGCCGCCGAAGGCCGCACCATGATCATCGTGACCCACGATCTGATGTTCGCGTCCCGTATTTCGAACAAAACCGCCCTGCTGATCGACGGCAGCCTTGTCGAGGCAGGCCCGACGGCAGAGGTCTTTTCATCTGACTTCAGGCCCGCGGATCCCCGTACGTCTGCCTATCTCGCGAGCTACCACCAATCCTGAGGAATTCAACATGCATAAGTCCATTTGCGCCGGCCGCCGCCGGCTCCTCGCCGCCGCCTCGTTCTCCGCGGCGCTGATCATGACGGGCTGCGACAAAAAGGCTCCCGCCGCATCGGCTTCTCTTCTTGAGCGCGTGCGCGCCAAGGGCGAAATGCTGATCGGCACCGAAGGTACCTGGGCGCCCTGGTGCTATCACGACGCCTCCGGCGCTCTGACGGGCTTCGACGTGGAACTCGGCAGACTGATCGCCAAAAAGATCGGCGTCAAGGCTGTCTTCAAGGAAGGAAAGTGGGACGGCCTGCTTGCCGGTCTCGACGCCGGCCGATTTGATCTGATGATCAACGGCGTCGACCGCACGCCTGAACGTGAAAAAGCGTTCGACTTTTCCGATCCGTACGTCTTCAACCGCACGGCCGTCATTGTCCGCGAGGACAACCGTTCGATCGCGTCGCTCGCCGATCTTCGAGGCAGGACGACCGCCAATACGATTTCGAGCACCTATGCCCAGCTGGCCGAAGCCAACGGCGCCAAGGTCTTGGGCGTGGACGATCTGCAGCAGACCTTCGAGCTGCTGATGAGCGGCCGCATCGACGCGACGCTCAATGCCGAAGTGGCGTTCTTCGACTACAAGCGCGTGCATCCCGAAGCCAAGGTCCGCATCGCCGCGCTGGCTCCCGACGTGACCGCCGTGGCGATTCCGCTCAAGAAGGGCGGCGATTCCGACGCGATGAGAACGGCCGTCAACGATGCACTGAAGAGCCTTCGCGATTCGGGCGAACTGTCCGAACTCTCGAAGCGCTTCTTCGGCGGCGACATCACGAAGCCCTGACCGTCGGATCCGGGGGCATTCGAAAAGGCTGCAGGTGTTCCGTCTGCAGCCTTTTGTATTTTGAGCCTGGTGCGTGAATGGATGGTTTGCATCTTTTAAGAGACGACGCAGTCAAACCCGCAGACGGCTTGTCCGAGTCCGTCATATTCCGACGCACGGCCTGCTATGCTCACAGCATCGGGCGCACGAGCGCAGCCGGAGTCGGCATTCGGCATGACGCCGCATCGGAAACGGATCGGTACGGACTCCCATGATTCATACGATTTACAGCAACAGCTACGAAGTTCTCAGAGCGGTGCTTCTGAGCAATGTGACGGCCCTCGGCTTTGACGAGCCGGACGGTATGGCTCCGGAGACGGCGGTATTTGAGCGCGCGTTTGAAAAAGTGCCGGTGATTATTCCCAGCCGGGCCGTCGAGGAGGATCTTCGTCAGGCGATCGCCCGGCGCGACGGTGTATGCGCCGGCATGGACTTCATGCCGCTCTCAGCATGGATGGGCTTTTTTTCCAAGGAGCCGCTTGCCAACGTCGTGGGCAACGAAGCCGACTGGATGATCTGGCGCATTCTGCGCGAGGACGGTCCAGGAAGCTTTCGCCGCGAGCCCGGGCATGAGCGCCTTTCGCACTATCTGGACGGCAAGACCGATGCGGAGATCTATACGCTTTCCCGGCACATTTCCGCCGTCTTCGTGGTCTATGCCACCTACCGCGTCGACTGGGTGCTCGGCTGGCTCGGCATCCATCCCGAACTGGTGCCCGACGGGCCCGACCGCAGAGAGGAGCAGCGAAGACTGGAAGCGCATCAGGACTTCGTCTGGCAGCGCGATCTCTGGCGCCGGCTCGCCGAATGTCCGAACTGGCAGGGCAGGGGATTTCTCAGCGATTTTCCCGAAACGCTGCGTCGCCTCGCGGGCAGCGCCGGACGGCGAATGCTGACGCTAGACGGCGGACGGCGCGTGCCGCTGCCGCCGGCTCTGCACATCTTCGCGCCTTTCGTCGTGCCCCCTCTCATGCTCCCGATTCTGAAGGCGTTCGCGCAGTCGGGCAGGGACGTCTGGTTCTACCTGATCAATCCGTGTTCCGAATACTGGTTCGATCTGGTTCCGAGAAGGCTCTTCGACTGGCGAAGCGACGACGGCGGCGAGGCTGCCGTCGGCCATCCGATTCTTGCCGACAACGGTCTGAGCACCCGGGCCAATCTCGACCGTCTCTGGCGCTTTACGGCGGTGTCCGACCCTGAACTGCGGCTGACGGAAATCGATCTGCCGCAGCCCGCCGAACCCGCGGCAGCGCGGGAACGCCGGTTTCTGCAGGCCTTCGCCGGCCGTCCCCAGGAACTGACGGCGGATCTGGCGGCGGAGTTCCAGAGCTTTTATCTGGAAAGCCGTGAACCGGCGCTGCTTCGCCGCATTCAGGATTCCGTGCTGACGCTGACGCCGCTCAATGAAACGGCCGAGGGTGCCGGGCTTTTTGATGAAAGTGACCGCTCGCTCTTCTTTATGAGGGCGCCGACCGCGACCCGGGAGCTCGAGGGACTCGCGGACTGGCTTCAGCACGCTTTTCAGACGGATCCCGACCTGAAGCCCGACGACGTTCTGGTCGTGACGCCCGATATTTCCGCTGCGGCGCCGCTGGTCGACAAGGTGTTCGGAAGTCTGCCGGAAGGACGGAAAATCGCCTGGCGCTTTACCGGGCTGCGCGCGCTTGATACCGATACGGCTGCTCAGTCGATGTTTGCGCTGGCTTCGCTGATGACGGGCCGGGCCCGGCGGGAGGAATTCGAGGCCTGGCTTTCGATGCCGCTAGTGTCGCAGTGCTTCGGTCTCTCGGTGTCGGACCTCTCGGTCGTATCGACCTGGCTTCGGAGCGCCGGCTACCGCTTCGGCCTCTCGGACGGTCATCTGACGTCATTCGATCCCCGGACCTTCGCCCATGTCCATGAAATGACGCTCGAGCGCGCCGTTGAGCGTCTGACGCTCGGCTTCATGCTTCCCGATGCGGAGAAAAGACCTTACGGCGATACGGTGCCTGTCCGCGGCAGCGAGGAGGACGGCTGGGTCGGCACGGCCGATCAGCCGGCCCTTCTTGCCGTTCTGGCTCGGGTGAGCGCCCTGCTGGAAGCCTTCCGTCTGCGGACGGCGGGACTGCAGCCCGCGCGCGTATGGACTGACTGGATGGCCGACGCCTTCGGGGCCTTCTTCCCGCCCGAGCTCGGCGGGGTCAGCTACGCCCGGCTTCGTTCGGCTGCGGCCGACATGCGCCGCGAAATCGAACTCGCCGGAGAAGCCGGCGGGGAAGAGACCGGGATTTCCTTTGAACTCTTCATCAGGGCCGTGTCCGAACGGCTCGAGGGACAGCCCGGCGGCGGCGCCGGCACCAACGCCGTGACGTTCACCGGCATGGCGCAGCTGAGGGCGATCCCCTACAAGGTCATTGCGGTTTTCGGCCTCAACGACGACTGCGCCTTCCCGGGCTCGACGCGCCGCGAGGAATTCGATCTGATGGCCGCGGCGCCGAGAAGAGGCGACCGCGACAGCCGCATCGACAACCGCAACGTGTTTCTTGACCTGCTCCTTGCCGCCCGGCGGCGATTTCTCATTTCCTATGTCTGCGGCACCGGTGCCGGAGCGGCCGAAAGGCAGCCTTCGATCGTCGCACGGGAACTGCTTGACTGGATTCTTTCCCATGCTGAAAGCCGGCGCGAACGCCGCGCCGCCGAAAAGCAGCTGACGGTGACGCTGAGTCTCAACGCCTTCTCGCCGGACAATTTCCGAGCCGGCACCCGCGGCTGGCGAAGCCATGACGGTCTGCTTCTCGGCGCCGTCAGGGCGGCGGCCCGCTCGGGCTACCGCGGCCCCGAAGCCCGGCTGGCGGACTGCGGCATCCCCCTCGGAGAGACGGCGGTGTCGCTTTCCGCTCTCTACGCCTTCTGGAAGGCGCCGAGCGGCTGGGCCCTGCGGGCGCTCGGCATCACGCTCCCCGACCGGCTGACGGAAAAGGCGCAGGGACTGATGCCCGATACCGGCAGGCTGGCCGCCTGGCAGCGCTCGACGGAAGCCTTCAGGGCCGCCGTGTCGAACGAGGGTCTCGAAGCGCTTCGCGAGCGCTGGTCGGCGGATCCCCGCTGCGGCGCCGCCGGCGTCCGGGACTGGGCGGTCGAAAAGGATCTGAACCTCGGAGCGGGTCTGGCCGAGACCTTCCTCACCGCAACGGCAGCGCTTGACCCCGCGGACGACCGGCAGATCGAGGTCCGTCCGGATCCCGCGATGCCGGTGCTGACGCACTGGCTGACCGGTCTCTACAACGGTCCCGAAGGTCTCATCATGGTTCGCGCCACGGCTTCCTCTCCCAAGGGGAGCGGAACGGCGAGGGCCTTTTTCGAATACGTGCACGCCCGCGCCGCCGGGACGGATCTGACGGCCGACGTGGTATGCCGGGGATCGGACGACGAGCCCGTCACCGTGCTGAGGCTTCCGACGATCAGCAAAACGGATGCCGCCCGCGTGCTCGCGGCCGTTCTGGGACTCTACGTCCGAACGGCGGGCTGCGCGGCCTGCGCTGCCGATACGACGGGACCGAAAAAAGGATACAAAGTCATTGAGCAGAAGGACTTCAGGGCCGAATCCCTGCTCTGGCGAGGACGGGATCTCGCCCGTGCCCGCAAAACTCGGGAAGCGCTCGAAGACGGGCTGGCCGGGATGATGTCGGCCGACAGTCCCGAGCGCTTCGCCCAAGCGCTTCAGAACTTTGAGACAGCGGCGGCCGCGACCTTCTGAAAAGGATTTGAACGATGACCGATCAACCGATTCCTTATGACGATGCGCCTCTGCCCGATGCGGCGGACGAAGCGCCGGCCGACGACGTTTGGGAGACGGCTTCGCCGTTGGAGACATCGTCCGATAACGGCGCGGACTCTTCCGCCGACGTACCCTCCGGGCCTGAGGATGCGGGGGACTTCGACGTTCTGACGGCGCCGCTCACCGTGCCGACGCTGCTCGAAGCTTCGGCCGGCACGGGAAAAACCTTTTCGATCAAGCATCTCGTTCTTCGTCTGGTGGTCGAGGAGGACACGCCGATCGACCGCATTCTGGTCGTGACCTTCACCCGTGCGGCAACGGCCGAACTGGCTTCGCGCATTCAGGCGCATCTGGCCGAAGCATCGGGATTCGCGGCGGGGATGCTGAAGGCGGACGAGGTCGACGGTCTGATCGTGCGCCAGATTGAAAAATGGCGTGCCGAAGGCCGCGTCGAGGACCGCGACGTCGTCGGACGGCTTCGGGCCGCGCTGTCGGGCTTTGACAATGCGGCGATCTATACCATCCACAGCTTCTGTCAGAAGATGCTGACCGGACATGCGTTCAGCGCATCGGGGGCCTTCGACTGCGAAATGAACGAAGATGACGCCGATTTGCGCCGCGAAACGGCGGAGGACTTTCTGCGCCGCGAGCTCGACCGCACGCCGGATGCGGACCTCAGACGAAAGCTCATGGCGGGCGAAGACTGGGAGGGAAAGCTCGCCGTGCTGGCGGCGACGACGCCCGATCTCGCGCCGAGAGTGATCCGGGAGGAGGCCGACTCGCCGGAAGGCGCGGTGCTGCGGCGCTTTGCCGACGAGGCCCCCGGCATGCTGCGGGCGCGCAAGGCCCGGCGCGGCATGCTGACCTTCGACGATCTTCTCGTCGACATGTGGCGAAAGCTGAGCGAAGACCGCTCCGGCCGGCTGGCGGGAGCCATCCGCCATGCCTACCGCGGCGTGCTCATCGACGAGTTTCAGGATACCGATCCGTTGCAGTTCGCCGTCTTTCGAAAGCTGTTTCTGGATCTGCCCGAAGGCAGTGTCCGGGGAGGACGCGCGCTCTTTTTTGTCGGGGATCCGAAGCAGGCGGTCTACCGTTTTCGCTCGGCCGACCTCAATACCTACATGAAGGCCCGTTCGCTGATCGGCCGGCATGCCAGGCTGGCGACCAACTTCCGTTCGTCGCCGAAGCTCGTCGAGGCAGTCAATGCCTTCTTCAGCGAAGTCCAGACGCTGGGCGGTCCCGGGGCTTTTCTAAGATCCGATCTGACGTATGCACCGGTCAAGGCCTCGTCCGGAAAGACCGGTCTCTGGCGTCTCGCCGACGGCGAATGGCGGGAAACCGTGCCGATGGAAATCTGGACGTCGGATCCGCCCTTCGCCAAGGCCGAAGAAAGAAAGATCGCAGGCAGGGAGGCGCTCGCTAACGACATCGCCGAGCTGATTCTGGCGGGGCGGGAAAAACGCGCCGCACTGGCCGCCGGAGAAGAAGATGAAGTGATCGCCGAGGTTGAATCCGGAGGCCGCCGAATCGCGCTTCGGGCGCTCGGACCGGGCGACATCGCGATTCTGATCAGAAAGCGCAGCAGTGCCGACGAGATCCGCCGGGCGCTCGGCGAGCGCGGAATCCGCATCCGCATGAAGAGCAGCGAAGACGTGTGCTTCAGCGAGGAGGCGGGGGAAATCATGCTCATTCTGCGGGCCTTTGCGTCGCCCGCCGACGAGCGCATCATGCGCGCCGCCCGCGTCACCCGCTTCATGGGCGATACGCTCTCCGGCGCGGCTCAGAGCAGCGAGGAGGAGCGTACGCGCTATCGCGAGCTGTTTGAAGAAGGCCGGCGCCGCTGGCAGAGATCGGGCGTGGCGGCCGCCTTCGCCAGTCTGTCTGAAATCTGCCGTACGGCCGAACGCGTGCTTCCCGCCGAAGGCGGCGAGCAGCGCCTCACCAACTACGAACACCTCATCGAACTGCTTCACGAGGCCGGTAAGCGCTACGACACGCCGACGGGACTCATCGCCTGGTTTGAAAAAGCCTGCGCGGTGCAGAGTCAGGCGGACAACCGCACGCTGAGGCTGGCCGGCGACGCGAACCTGGTCACGCTCGAGACCATTCACTCGAGCAAGGGACTTCAGTATCCGGTGGTCTACATTCCCTTCGGCGAGGGGCTGTCGCATACGAAGGAAAAGAAAGCGGTCTTCCGCGATCTGAACCCGACCGACGGCTCGATGTGCGTCACGCTCACGCACAGGGAGGAAACGGAAAGCGCCTCCTGCACAAGGGAAGCCGAGGAGGAGCTGGTTCGTCTTGCTTATGTCGCCATAACGAGAGCGGCGGCGAGAGCGGTGATTTCGCTGCCGGTGACGGTCAAGTCGGCAAAAAACAGCGGCTGGCACGCCACCGTGCTCAAGTCGGCCTACTTCAGAGCATTGGCCGGATCGTACGCTGCGGGCGAGGCGGACGTCCGCCGGGCCCTGGCGGCGCTGGGCAAGCATTCCGACGCCGTGCTCGTTCGGGACGTCCGGCAGCCTGCGGGCCGCTTCTGCGCCCTGCCGGCCGCTGCGGCGGATGAAGCTCGGGATGCGTTCGGAACGGATCCCGCCTCGGACGTCGAACCCGTCTGGCGCGTCAGTTCGTTTACCGGTCTGACGAGAATGATGGCGGACGACGATGCCTGCCAGCCGCAGCGCTGGTTCGGCCGAGCCCGCAGACCCTCGCTGACGAACGACATTCTGAGTTTCCCTCGGGGCACCGAGCCCGGCGACTGCCTTCACCGCATTCTGGAGGAGGCGGATTTTCAGGCGCTCGCTCCCGATACGCCCGAAGCGCAGGCGGCCCGTCTGCAGCTCGCCCGTTCGGTGATCGAGCGGCGGCTCACCTTCGAATCCGACGAAGCCCGGCGTTCGGCCGTCGAAGGGGCGGCGGCCATGGTTTACGACGTGCTCAATGCCGAAATTCTTCCCGGCATCCGGCTTCGCGATGTTCCCCCCGGCGCCCGCTCGGCGGAAATGCCGTTTCTGATTTCCCTGGGGCCCGGGGTGACCGCGGCGCGTCTGGGCCGTCATCTCGAATCCCTCGGACCGAAGTACGCCGTGCCCGGACTGACCGACGAGTCGCTCGCCGGCTATCTGACCGGCTTCATCGACCTGGCTTTCGGCGCGGGGGGACGCTTCTGGATTCTTGACTGGAAGAGCAACGCGATTCCCGAGCACGTTCGCCGGGCCGCGGATTTCACTCAGGTGGTGATGGCCGAAGAAATGACGAAGCATCACTACCGCCTTCAGTATCTGATCTATCTGGTGGCGCTCAGACGCTTTCTGCGCGCCAGACTCGGGCCCGGCTACCGCGACGAACTGATCGGAGGGGCCGTCTATGTCTTCCTTCGCGGCGTCCGCGCCAAGGCCGTTCGCACGGCCGAGGGCATTCAGGGCGCGGTATTCGATCCCGTGCCGCCTGCCGTCGTGGCCAGACTGGACCGTTTTTTTGCCGGTGAGGACCAATAGCGATGTACAACCTGATCACGAAACCTGCCGACAGTCCGCTCTCTGCCATGGGCGAGGCGCTGCTTCGCATGAGCGGCCGCCGCCGTGCGTCCGAAGGACGGCCGCCGGCTTCGGATGAACTTCGTCTTTTCGTGTCGGCGCTTTTTGCAGCCTTTGCCGCCGCCGACGGGAAGGGCAGCGTCTGCATCAGTCTCTTCGACCTGGCGCGGGAGCTTGCCGGGGAGAATGAGGAAGAGGGGTCGCTTCTCAACGACAGTGACGTCGCGGAGCTGACCTCGTTCATCGGCGCCCGTCTCGACGAACTGCGCGAAGACGGCCTTGTCGGATCGCCTGAGGGCGCAGCTCCCGAGGATGGCAGTCCGGGCGCCCGGCATCAGGCCGCGCCGATTCTCCTTGACGGTGCCGAAGCCGAACGGGACAGCCGCCTATATTTCGCACGGGCTTATGAAGAAGAAAAGGGGCTGGCCGGCGCCCTCCTGACGCTGGCGTCGACGCCGCCGAGAAAGCTGCCGGCGGCGACGAAACGCCTGGCGGACGCTCTGACGGCGGAACTCGGCGCCGACCGCATGCAGAAGAAGGCCGTGCTCTCGGCGCTGGAACAGACTTTCTGCGTCATCTGCGGGGGACCGGGCACCGGCAAAACCACGACGGTGGTGCTGATTCTCGAATGCCTGCTGGCTGAAAATCCCGACCTCCGCATCTATCTGGCGGCGCCGACCGGAAAGGCTGCGAGCCGCATGCGCCAGTCCGTTCAGGCCATGACGTCGGGCGCTCACGCTCGGCATTTTCCGCGCATGAAGCTGGTGGCCGACGGTTCGGCCGCCGCCGGACGCGGTCTTGTCGAGGAACGGACGAT
>JAXEEN010000048.1:0-4193 GCA_034104065.1 Sutterella sp. | reverse complement strand
CGACAACTGCCGCTCGGTAATGCTGCTTTCGCATCAGATGGAGGTGGAGCCTGCGTCGACCGTCACCGTCAAGGGGCTCTTTCACCATGCCGAACTGCCCGATCTGGCGCTCTGGGCCCAGAGCGGCTATCCCTTTACCGTCTACGCCGACCTCTCCCAGACCGCCGTGCTGATCCGCGACGATGCGACAGAGGGTGAGGTGAACACCATGCTCAACGCCGTCGCCCGCATGTCCGCCGTCACCGGCGCGGCGGCGGTCCGCGTCGCCGTCACGGGCGATCCGGCTTCGCCGCTCCTTCGCGAGCGCGACATTCTGGCCGTCGGCCGCATGCCGCATCTGATGACGGACATCGATGCCGCCAATGCGATGACGCTTCAGAAGAGCGTGCTTGACGCGGTGGGCGGCAAGTCCAAGGCGGCGCTTCTCGCCGGTACCGAAGCGTCGCTGCTCTCGGAAAACGGCATCGCCGCCGTGGTGTCCGGCGAATCGCCGCTGGCCGAGGGCCGAACCGTCGTGGCGCTTCTCACCGAAGGCGCCTCGGGAAGCTGGATTCTCAACGACCGGCTCGTCAATCCGGCCAGTCTCGGCGGCATTCGCGGCGCCGTTGCCGTCCTGAGCGAATCGGGCGAGGCCGACTTCGCGTCTCCCGCCCGGTATGCCGTCGGCAATCTGCCCTGGTACTACCGCGTCTGGATGCAGATCATCGACCGTCCGGGCGTTCTGGTGCTCTGCGCGCTGCTGAGCGCGCTGACCGTCGGGCTCGGCATCTTCTTCTTCATGCGTCTTTGGGTGAGGAGGCGTTCCTCATGATGAAACGGACTCTGGCCGCACTGCTTGCGGCGATGGCGGCGGCGCTTCCGGCGTCGGCCGCATGGGATCTCTGGGACGACTTCAAGTCGGTCGGCACCGAACACGGCCGCGTGGTCGACTACAGCGACGCCCGGCGCATTACGACGAGCGAAGGTCAGTCCTACGGACTCTTCTTCGCGCTGGTCGCGGGGGACCGTGAGGCCTTCGCCGGGATGGCCGACTGGACGGAAAAGAATTTGTCCGGAGGCGACATCACCAAGACGCTGCCTTCGTGGCTCTGGGGCTCGATCCGCGCCGACCGCTGGGGCGTCATCGACACCAACAACGCCGTCGACTCCGACATGTGGATTGCCTACGCTTTTCTCGAAGCCGGCCGTCTTTGGAAGAACGAGACGTATGCGGCCAAGGGCAGAGCGATGATGGCGCTTCTCAAGCACGAGGTCCGCACGGTGGACGGTCTCGGCAGCGTGCTTCTGCCGGGACGCGCCGGGTTCGAGAAGGACGGCATCGTGAAGCTCAACCCGAGCTACTACCCGCTCTTCATTCTCCGGCGCTTCGCGCTGGAGGATCCGTTCTGGGAAACGGTTTTCGACGGCTCGCTTCGCGCGCTGATCCGTTCGGCGCCGAGCGGCATCGCACCCGACTGGGCCCGCTTCGATGCGCACGGCCGTCTGGTGCCGCCGGCCGACGAAGACTGCGAAATCGGTTCTTACAACGCGATCCGCACCTATCTGTGGGCGGGCATGATGTCGCCGGAGGATCCGGCCCGCCGCGTGCTGCGCCGGCATTTCGAGCCGATGCTTGAAGCGACGCGCGCGATCAACATGCCGCCCGAAAAGGTGAGCAGCGTGACCCTCAGAGTGAACGGCGCCGGTCCGGTCTCGTTCGGCGCCTGCGTGCTGCCGCTCCTTGAAAAAGGCAAGACGGCGTCTCTCATCCGCACCGTGCTGGCGGGTACGCCGGTGACACGCGACCGGTATTACGGCAACGTGCTGACGCTCTTCGGGCTCGGCTTTGATTCGGGACGCTTCGCGTTCGACCGCGACGGCCGCCTGATGCTGCCGTCCGAAGGTCAGCAGGGAGAAGGACGATGAGTGCAGCCGAACAGCAGTCCGCCGTCCTGCGTCCCTGGCGCGGTCTCGGCAATTGGAACCTCTTTTTCATTTTTGAGTTCGCGCTGGCCGCCTTCGGCTATCTGGAGCTCAACATTCTCTGCAACGCGCTTCTGATCGCCGTGCTGCTCTGCCCGCTCAGAGGCGTGCTTCACGGGCTTCGCGATCTTGCGGCCTTCGCCGCGGCGGCGGCGCTTCTCTATTCGGAAAGCTGGCTTCCCGGCATCGACAGTCTGCTCGCCAACCGGCAGGCCGTCGCAGGGTTTTCGACCCGCTACATGATGGAGCTTGCCTGGGACTTCCTCAATTTCCGCATGATCGGATGGGCCGCCCTGGCCGCGGCAGTCTATTTTCTCGTTCGCAGCTACGTCCGCGTGTCGTTCTTCACGATCGCCTG
This sequence comes from Sutterella sp., assembly GCA_034104065.1. GTDB lineage: Bacteria > Pseudomonadota > Gammaproteobacteria > Burkholderiales > Burkholderiaceae_F > Sutterella. The sequence goes on along the minus strand of JAXEEN010000048.1, from coordinate 1,873 downwards.
GTTCATCGTGACGGCGGCGACGCCCTGGTGGGAGGCCATGCAGACGCCGGCCGTCCCCGAAGACACCGCTGCCGAAAAGCAGACGGCTGCGTCCGGTCCGGCGCCCAGAGGCGCGGCCGACGCAAGGACCGTCGACGAGTGGTACGCGGCCTTTCTCAACTACGAAAAGGAACGCCGCGCCGAACTGCCGCACGGACTATCCGAAAAGGACACGCCGTTTGACATTCTGCTGCTGAGCATCTGTTCGCTCTCGAACGACGACCTCGCGGCGTCGCAGCTTGACGCGCATCCGGTGTTCTCGCGCTTCAACATCCGCTTCGACCGCTTCAATTCCGCGACGGGCTATTCCGGTCCGGCCGTGCTGAGACTCCTCAACGGCGCCTGCGGTCAGCCTTCGCACAACGATCTCTACGGCGAACGGCGCACGGAGTGCGAGCTTCTCACGCGGCTCGGCACGCTCGGCTACAAGGAACGCGTGCTGATGGACCATCCGGGCGAATACGACAGCTTCCTGCAGTCGCTTCGCGACAAGGCCGGCCTCACGGCGCCGCTCGAAAGCGCCTCGAGACCCTTCCCGGTCCGCTACATGGGCTTTGACGACGAGCCGATCTCGGACGACCTGTCCGTGCTTCGCTGGTGGCAGCGCACGCAGGTCCGCTCGAAGGATCCGAGAACGGTGACGCTGATGAACTTCATTTCGCTTCACGACGGCAACCGTCTGCCGCGTCACGGCCGTTCCGAACCCTTCAAGCCGAGAGCCAAACAGCTGCTCGACGACCTCGAACGCTTCATGACGGAGCTTGAGCGCTCGGGCCGCCGGGTGATGCTGGTCGTCGTGCCCGAACACGGCGCTGCTGTGAGGGGCGACCGCATTCAGGCGCCGCGCCTTCGCGACATTCCGTCGCTTCGCATCACGGAAGTGCCTGTTCTCGTGAAGTTCTTCGGCCTCAAGGGACTTCCCGCCGAGCCGATCCACGTCTCCGGCAATACGAGCTATCTGGCACTCACGACGCTCATCGGCAAGACGCTCGGCGCCAACTACTACGGCCGCAAGGGCGGCGCCGTGCCGCTCGAAGAGCTCGTGAAGGATCTGCCTCAGACCAATCCCGTGTCGGAAAACGGTCAGGCGCAGGTGCTTGAATACAAGGGCCGGGAGTATTTCCGCCAGAAGGGCGGCGACTGGAAGCTCTATCAGCACTGACGGCCGGCGTGCTTCGGTCTGCCGAAAGACGGGCCGAAGACTGCCGAAGCCGTCGGGAAAAGAAAAACGGGAAGCTCCGAGCCGGAGGCTTCCCGTTTTTGTCAGAGACGGCGCGGATTACTTCGCGAAGTAGCGGTCAAGAAGACCCTTGAACGCACGGCCGTGACGGGCTTCGTCGCGGGCCATTTCGTGAACCGTGTCGTGGATGGCGTCGAGGTTGAGCTGCTTGGCCATCTTGGCGAGTTCGGTCTTGCCGAGCGTGGCGCCGTTTTCGGCTTCGACGCGCATTTCAAGGTTCGTCTTCGTGCAGGGCGTCACGACTTCGCCGAGGAGTTCGGCGAACTTCGCGGCGTGTTCGGCTTCTTCGAAGGCGGCCTTTTCGTAGTACATGCCGACTTCCGGATAGCCCTGGCGATAGGCGACGCGGGCCATGGCGAGATACATGCCCACTTCCGTGCATTCGCCGTGGAAGTTGGCGCGCAGGCCTTCCTTGATTTCTTCAGGGGCGTCCTTGGCGACGCCGAGCACATGTTCGGAGGCCCAGGTCATGCCTTCTTCGGCGACGGGAACGAACTTGTCCTTGGGCTGCTTGCAGGTCGGGCACACCCAGGTGTCGGGCAGGTCGGCGAACTTCACGCCTTCCTTTTCTTCGTCATAGATGTGGCCGCAGAC
>JAXEEN010000047.1:0-14384 GCA_034104065.1 Sutterella sp. | reverse complement strand
CGAGGGTTCGATCCTCTTCTGGACCGTGACGCTCGGATGGTGGGGCGCCGCCGTTGCCTTCGGCGCCCGCCGCCTGCCTGCGGAAATGGTGGCACGCGTCACCGCCGTGCTCGGTCTGGTCGGCATGGGCTTCCTCCTCTTCATGCTCTTTACGTCGAATCCGTTCCTGCGCCTCTTCCCCGCGCCGGCTGAAGGCGGCGACCTCAATCCGCTTCTTCAGGACCCGGGCATGGTGTTCCATCCGCCGCTGCTGTACCTCGGCTACGTCGGCTTCGCCGTGCCGTTCGCCTTCGCCATCGCCGCACTGATTTCCGGACGTCTCGACGCCGCCTGGGCGCGCTGGATGCGCCCCTGGACGACGGCGGCCTGGGTGCTTTTGACGCTCGGCATCGCGCTCGGCTCCTACTGGGCGTACTACGAACTCGGCTGGGGCGGCTGGTGGTTCTGGGACCCGGTTGAAAACTCTTCGTTCATGCCCTGGCTCACCGGTACCGCGCTGATTCACTCGCTCGCCGTGACGGAAAAGCGCGGCTGCTTCCGCATCTGGACCGTGCTGCTTGCGATTCTGACGTTCTCGCTCTCGCTCCTCGGCACCTTCCTCGTTCGCTCCGGCGTGCTGACTTCGGTGCATGCGTTTGCGAGCGATCCGGAACGCGGCCTCTTCATTCTCGCCTTCCTGATCATCGTGATCGGTCTCTCGTTCCTGCTCTTTGCATGGCGTGCGCCGACGGTGGGTCTGGGCGGCAACTTCTCGCTCATTTCCCGCGAGTCGATGCTGCTCGTCAACAACGTGCTTCTGGTCGTCGCGATGGGCGCCGTGCTTCTCGGCACGCTCTATCCGCTCTTCCTCGACGCGCTCAACGCCGGCAAGATCTCGGTCGGACCTCCGTACTTTGACGCCGTGTTCGGTCCGCTGATGCTTCCGCTCGTCTTCCTGATGGCCGTCGGTCCGGTGACCCGCTGGAAGGATGCCGATCCGAAGGAACTGGCGAAGAAGCTCGCCTGGTGCCTGATCGCCGCCATCGCCGGCGGCGCCGCGATCCCGATTCTCATGGGCGAATTCGGTCACTGGGCCTTCCTCGGCTGCACGGCCGCGCTCTTCGTGATGTTCGGCATCGTCGAAGCCTTCCGCGAACAGATCCGCCATGCTCAGGGCGGCCTTCTCGCGAAGCTCTTCCGTCAGCCGCGCGCCTTCTGGGGCATGCAGCTCGCCCACCTCGGCGTGGCCGTCTTCATCATCGGCGTGGCGCTCGTCAAGGGCTACCAGTCCGAACGCGACGTGCGCATGTTCGTCGGAGAACAGGTGACGGTGGCCGGTTATACCTTCACGTTCCACGGCGTGGACACGATGCGCGGGCCGAACTACACGGCCGACCGAGGCACGTTCACGCTCAGCTACGACGGCAAGGAAATCGGCAAGCTTTATCCGGAAAAGCGCAAGTACTTCAGCTCGAACGGCATGCCGATGACCGAAGCGGCCATCCGCCACTCGATCACGGGCGACGTGTACGTTAGCCTCGGCACGCCGACCAATGACGGCGGCTGGGTCGTCCGCGCCTATTCCAAGCCCTACGTGACCTGGATCTGGTGGGGCTGCATCATCATGTCGATCGGCGGCGTCTGGGCCGCATCCGACCGCCGCTACCGCCGCCGCAAGACCAAGGCCGCGGACGCCAAGAAAGGAGAGTGAACATGAAAGCGAAATTTCTAATTCCCTTTGCGATCTTCCTCGTTCTGGCGGGCTTCCTCTTCAAGGGGCTCTACATGGATCCGCGCCAGCTGCCGTCGGTGCTGATCAACAAGCCGATGCCTGAATGGTCGCTGCCCACGCTGTTTGATCCGAACAAGCAGATGTCGACGAAGGACATGCTCGGCAAGGTCTGGATGCTCAACGTCTGGTCGACCTGGTGCGGTCCCTGCAAGCAGGAGCATCCGTACATGGTCGGTCTGAAGCGCCAGGGCCTCAAGACGCCGATCATCGGCTTCGTCTACAAGGATCAGCCGTGCGCCGCGCTCAACATGCTTCGCCAGTCCGGCAATCCCTACGACAACGTGGTTTACGAACTGAAGAACAGCGTCGGTCTCGACCTCGGCGTGACGGGCGTGCCTGAAACCTTTGTCATCGACAAGAAGGGCGTGATCCGCGCCAAGGTGAGCTATCCCCTTGAAGCCACGCTCTGGAAGGAACAGATCAAGCCGCTTCTCGACAAGCTGGAGGCCGAATAAGATGCTCAAACTGATTAAGCCCTTTGCTGTTGCCGTTGCGCTCGGCGTCATGCTGGCGGGCGGCGCGCACGCTGCCCGCGAAGCGACGCCGACGGCCTTCGACCCGGTGGCGCATCAGCGCGTCGTGGAAGTCTCCGAGCAGCTTCGCTGTCTCGTCTGCCAGAACCAGTCGATCGCCGACTCGAACGCGGAGCTCGCCGTCGACCTCCGCAATCAGGTGATCGAACAGGTGAAGGCCGGCAAGACCAACAAGGAAATCGTGGACTACATGGTCGAACGCTACGGTGACTTCGTTCTGTACAAGCCGCCCTTCAAGGCGTCGACCTACATCCTCTGGCTCGGCCCGATCGCGCTCTTTCTGATCGGCCTCGTCGCCTTCTACGTGAATCTGCGCCGCCGCAAGCAGACGGTGGCTAAGGCGGTCCGTCCGCTCACGCCCGAAGAGAAGGCGCTCGCCGACAAGATGCTCTCCGGCGGCAAGGAGTAAGCCATGCAGACGACATTCATCATCATCAGCGTGGTCTTCTGCCTCATCGCCATGGCTGCGGCGGCTCTGCCGCTCTGGTTCGGCGGCCGTACGGCGGGTGAGGACGAGGAAAAGCGCCGCGAAACCATTCTTGCCATTCTGCGCCAGCAGGCTGCGGATTTGGAAAAGGAACGCGAGGCCGGCCGCATCGACGTGGACGAGTACGAAGAGTCCCGCTCCGAACTCGAGCGCCGCGTGATCGAAGAAACGACGCGTCATTCCGGCACGGCCGAAGCCGGTCAGAGCCGCACCGGCAAGATTCTTGCCGTGGTCTGTGCCGTGATCATTCCCTGCGTCGCCGCCTTCGGCTATCTGATGCTCGGACGCTTCGACGCCATGGATCCTGCGTTCCTGCGCATGGTCGAACAGCAGCAGAAGCTCGCCGGCGGACACAGCCAGGCCGACATGGCCAAGAGCATTGAAAAGCTGGTGGAACGCGTGAAGGAACACGCCGATGATCCCAACGGCTGGTACATGCTCGCGAACTCCTACGCCGCCATGGGCAACTGGGACGACGCCTACAAGGCCTTCCAGGAAGTGAACCGCCTGGTGCCCGACAATGCCAACATCGTGGCCGACATGGCCGACATGCTGGCGGCTGCGAGCGGCAAGGTCATCACGGCTGAAGTGGTTCAGATGCTCGAACACGCGCTCGAACTCGATCCCAATCAGTGGAAGGCGCTCGCGCTTCTCGCCATCAACGCCTGGGACGGTCAGCAGTTCCTCAAGGCGGCGGACTACTGGGAACGTCTGGTTGCCGTCGTGCCGCCCGACTATCCTGATCTGGATTCCATCAAGAAGAACATTGTCGAGGCCCGCCGTCTCGCCGGCGTGGCTGATCCCAACGCCGCGCCCGGCGTGGAAGGCTTCCAGGGCGGCGAAGTGCCGACCGTGAAGGCGGCGCCTGCCGCTCACGTGTCGGGCACCGTTGCGCTCGGCGATACCGTCAAGGCGAAGGTGAAGCCCGATGACGCCGTCTTCATCTATGCCCGTCCTGTGTCTGGGTCGAAGATGCCGGTGGCCTTCATCCGCATCAAGGCGAGCGAACTGCCGTACAGCTTCAAGCTGACGTCCGACATGACGGTCGCCATGGGCAGCTCGACGCTTGCCGATGCCGAGGAAGTGATTGTCGGCGCCCGCATCTCGCGTGCCGGCAACTTCATGCCGCAGGAAGGCGATCTTGAAGGCGAAATCGCCACGCCGGTCAAGGTCGGCTCCGACGGTCTCGCGGTGACGGTGGACAGAGTCCGCTGATCCCGGGAGAGTCTCCCTGATCAGACCTTAGGGGGTGCGTCAAAGATCTGGATCGTCAGATTTTTGCCGCACCCTTTTTTTGCGCGCAACGCTTTCGAAGAGGCGGCTGATGAGAAATTCTTCCTTTCGAAGTTCTTTAACAGCTTCCGCGGAATTCCCCATCCAATGCGAAGCATTGGGTGGGGATGGATAGCGGGCCGAGCGTCAGCTCGGCAATCTTTACCCTTGAATATACCGCTTTACCGACTCTATCGAACGTCCATCCCCCACTGCACAATAGCTATTGGACCAGAAGCGATTACCCCAAAGAAATGGCTCGATGACTTTTGCATGTTTTTGGCGAATGGCTCTGCTTGTTGCCGTTTTGATGCGGTTGACAAGATCAGAAATCGCATAGCGAGGGGGAATTGATACCAATAGATGGATGTGGTCAGCCTCTCCGGAGAAGTCAAGAATCCGGATCTCAAGTCGAACCGGAATGCGGTGCAGAACTTCCTGTATAGTGCTGAGTATGGCACCGGTGATAGCTTTTCTTCGATAAGCCACAACCAGTACCAAATGGATGTTGATGTTGTAGACGCAATGTGCGCCGCTTCGTAGATCGGTCATAAAATGTCTCAGCGAGTAGAAAGAATAGCTGTCAAGCCAGGGCATCCGCATTACGGTGCGTGTCACAGGCTTTGTTCTGCTGCACGAAAGTTGGGCAATCAGGCTGTCTACATGCAGCGTCAGAAAATTTTTGCCAAGGAGCCATGGCTTAATCGCGTCGATCTGGATCAGGCTGTTCGGTTAGGAAGTACTGAGGTGTACAGGAGTATGCCGTCGGCGGCATCTGCTCAACGTCAGACACAAATCGTTCATGAGCAGTTTGTCTCGTGGCATGCTGCGAAGACGGCCTACATGGCCGATCCAAACAAGTTCAAAGCTATGCCGAGATTGCCCGGATATAGCAAGAAGTACCGCACATTTGTGGTCGGACGCAATGGCTATAAGGTTGTTGACAGCAATCTTATTTTGACCGACAAGAACGGTGTAGGTTTCCCGCCGCTGAAAATCCGATCTTGCAGCAATCAGCCTTTCAACGCCAAAAAGAAGGAAACGATTGTCGGCGACGTGCGAATTGTTCCGCACGGGAATGCCTTTTTTATTGAACTGACCTATCAGGTCAACTGTTCGGCTTCCATTCTGCTTGACGGCAGCCGCGCATGCCTTGTTGATATTGGACTTCGCAATATCGTCACCCTTGCATCGACGGCCAGCGGGATTCATCCTGTGGTTGTCAAAGGGGGCGCTTTGAAAAGCATCAATGCCATGTACAACAAGGACGTTGCCAGTCTGCAGTCTCACGGTAAGGAAGCTCACCGTCGAGCAAAGATCATGAAGCGCACTTGTCGCATCAATGACAAGATGCATAAGGTTTCTCGTTTCGTTGTGCAGTTCTGCCTTCAAAACGACCTGGGAACCATCATCATTGGTCATAACGAGGGTTGGAAGCAGAATATCTGCCTGGGCAAAGTCAACAATCAGCATTTCGTTGGTATTCCCTTCAACCGCCTGATCCAAATGATTCGCTACAAGTCGGAGGAATACGGCATCAAGGTGATCGTTCGTGAGGAAAGCTACACCTCTCGCCAATCGGCGCTCGACTTTGATCCGCTCCCTAACTACGGCGATAAAAATGCGAATCAAGTGTCGAGCTCCGGCAAGCGAATCCGAGGGCTGTTCATTCGATCAAACGGTCAAAAAATCAATGCCGATGTCAATGGCTGTCTGAATCTTGGAAGAAAAGAACTTGGTGATGAGTGGCTCAAAAAGCTAGTCGAAACCAATGAGGGCTGTTTGATCCAGCCCGTCACTGTCCGAATAGGGTAGTGGCTAGAATGGGGGTTACGACCCCCAGAATCCCCTTCCAATCCTTGGATTGGTAGGGGAGCATCAAGATTGGCCGTCTCCCGAGAAAAAACTCAGCTCAGTACAAGATAATTTTTGTGACAGTATCAGTATACTGACATTGTTTTATGATATGTGTATCAATATACTGACACTAAACTTACTATTTAACATCAGTACAAGTTCCTTGTTATGAAGGGAGAGTCTTGCCGTGTCCGTTGATCTCAATTTAATGAAGGAAGTTATCCTTGAAAATCAGGAGACCGTTCCGCGAAAGGAGCTGATTGAGCGAGGCGAGAAGTTTGAACCCCGAGCCAACTATGTTCTGATCGGGCTCAGAAGAGCCGGCAAGTCCTACACTCTGTTCGAGCATATTCAGCGCCTCATCAAAACCGGTGAAGCCAAGCCGCAGGACATCCTGTACGTTAATTTTGAAGACGACCGAATGTACGGTTTCGAAGTGACGGACTTCGATCGGCTTCTGCATGCCTATCACGAGCTTTTCGGCAGCGACCGCAGGCCGAGGATCTTTCTCGACGAAATGCAGAACATCGCCGGCTGGGAGAAGTTCGCGCGACGGCTTGCCGACAGCGACTACCGAGTGTTTTTGACTGGCAGCAATGCAAGGATGCTGAGTGCCGAGATTCATACGACCCTTGGCGCCCGATATATCGCCAGGGAGATACGTCCGTTTTCCTTCGAGGAATTTCTTCGATTCCGTGGTATTGCAGTGAGTCCTGCGACTGTGTACGGGCCGAGGTCGTCCGACGTGAAAAGGCTCTGCCGGGAATATCTGGAATGGGGAGGTTTGGCTCCCGTCTTTTCACTTACCGAAAAGCGCGAATGGCTGCAGAGCATGAGGGAGAACGTTCTTCTGCGCGACATTGCTTCCCGGAACGCCATTCGGTCGACGGCCGAGCTCGAGTTTCTTCTGAGAAAACTCGCTGAAAGCGTCATGCAGCCTGTTACCGGCAAGAGGCTGATGCACATTATGGAAAGCGCTCATATGACGATTGCCCGCAATACGCTTACAAAGTGGCTGGGTGCGATGGGCGACGCCTTTCTCATAGAAAGCATCAGCAACTATCGGGACAATCTCTCACAAAGGATGATGAGCCGGAAGCACTACTTTGCAGACACGGGCATCCTCCGGTGCATGCTGTCGGACCCGCTTTCAAAACTCTTGGAGAATCTGGTCGCACTTGAGCTGATCCGGCGTTTCGGACGAGAGGCGGTCTTCTTCTATCGCAACGGTGTCGAAGTGGATTTCTTTGTGCCGGAGGTCGGGCTGGCAGTTCAGGCGAGCGTGTCGCTTTCGAGTTCGGCGACGTTCGATCGCGAGACTCAAGCACTTGTTGCGTTCAGCTCTGCAGCAAAGGTTAATGAACGGCTTATTGTTACGCTCGATGATGAACAGGATCTGAATGTCCAGGGGAGCCCGATTAGAGTGGTGCCTCTTTGGAAATGGCTTCTTGGAGCCTGATTCAGCAGATGCGCACTGACGAACCATCCCAGAGCCATCCGCCGAAAGCTTTGCTTGAGATTTCTGCGAACAGGTGAGTTGATAATTTCAGTTGTTCGCTCGTTTCCTGCGGATATAACTTCTGGAAATAATGAAAAGCCCTTTGCCACAGGCGGCGAAGGGCTTTTTGTAATATGTCGGCTTTAGAACGGGCTCAGCCGAAGATTTTGCACCACAGCCAGGCGGGAATGCCGAAAATCACCAGATAGGTGATGACGAGCGCAGCCGACTGAACGATGTGATTCTTCGAGATGCCGAGCACGATGGGACCCAGCACGTCCCAGACCTTGAAGAGAATGAGGAACGAGGCGACAGCCCAGATGAGGCCGAAAACGATCGAAAAGAAAATGTACATCCCGAGTATCCTGTAATGCAGTGCGGCAGTCCGTGCGCCGATGGTGTGCGGCGGCTGACGCTATGATTGATCCTAGTCCGACGGACTTAATCATAACTTACTGGCGCCGGCCGTCCGCCCGGCGGCCATACAGACTCATCGGTTCTCCATTGTCATGGCACGCTTTACAGTCATCCTCCCCGAGGGGAGCGTTCTTCTCAAAAATGCCTCCACCGGCGAGACGCTTCGGCTCTCGGCCGAAGGCGGTCCGCTGGTTCTCGGCGAAATCGAAATGACGATGACGCTCGAACCGGCGCCGTTCAAAAGTGAGGAAACGGCGAGCGCGCCGATCGGCGCATCGCCGGCGGCACCTGCGAAAACCGCCGCCGAAGAGAATTATCTCGAAGCGCAGCTTCACCGCGCCTTCGGAGGCGCTGAAAGCCTCCGAAGGGTGAGCGCACCCGAGGGGCTGGTGTTCGACCGAGCGTACGACAAGCTCGCCGCCGCAGCCTCGCTGCCGCCGGGTTTCGGTCCGAACGAGGGCGAACCCTTCATGTCCCCGGCCGAACCGATGAGTCCCGAAGCCGAACGGCCGGAACGTGAATTCGTCAGAGTGCTGGACGCACCGCTCGATGCGTTGACGGCTGCTGATTTTGAAGAGACGCTCGATGCCATGGCGCTTCGCCGAAACAACATCGAGGGTGAGATCGAGTATCTCGAGGAAATCGAAGCCGATCAGACGGACATCGAAGAGCTGCAGGCGGAACTCGACGGCATCGATGCCCGGATGGCGGAGGTGCTTCAGCGCCAGGGCGAATTCGAAGCGTTGCCGAAAAAACTCGGACTGAGAGACGCTGAGGGCTGATGCCGCCGACTGTCCTTATTGCCGGATCAATCGGCGTGTCTGCGCTTCCTACGGAATAAGCGCCGTCAGAACGATCATCCAGACGGGGAGCGTTGCGAGCGAGAGCAGCGTCGTCGAGGCGACCGCGGTCGTGGCGAACTCCACGTCCGCGCGGTGGAACTGGGCGAGAACGGCGATCTGCGTAATGCAGGGCAGCCCCGCCTGAATGACGTACACCTTCATGAAGAGCGGCGGGATCGGAAGGACGCAGACGAGCGCCAGACAGATCAGCGGGCTGATCATGAAGCGTCCGGCATAGACGAGCAGCATGTCCTTGGAGAGCCGGATGTTCCGGATGCCGACGCGCCAGAGCATGCTGCCGACGAAGACAAGTGCCAGCGGCGTCGTGATCCCGCCCATGTACCTGGCCGCATCCATGATCGGGGAGGGCGGCGTCCAGTCGACGAGCGTCAGAACGAAGGCGGTGAGAAAGCCGCAGAGCGGCGGCGTGAAGACTCTTTTGAGCGTGGTGACGGACAGGATCTTCGGCGGCTGGCGCTTCATGAGGTGCATGCCGTCGACGGCTTCAAGATAGTTGCCGACGGTCCAGAAGAAGGTCGTGTTCGCGAAGAAGTAGAGGAGCGTCGGGATCATGGCTTCCTCGCCGAAGAGGGCAAGCGATACCGGCACGCCGATGAACATGTTGTTGCTAGCCACGAATGCGCCCGAAAAGACGCCGGCATGAACCGCATCCACCCGGAAGAGCTTCACGAAGAGGCGGCTGACGAAGAAGCAGGTCCAGATGGACAGAAAGGGCGTCGCCATCGCGCCGAGCAGCATCAGCAGCTGATCATGCGAGAGCGTCTGCATCACGACCGAAAAGAGATAGGCGGGCAGCGACAGAAAGGTGACGAGCTTGGCCATCAGTGAGGACGAATTCTGGTCGTACCAGCCTCGGGCGGCCGTCACGTAGCCCGTGCCGCCGAGAATGAGCAGAATGATCACGCAGTTGAGCGAGTGAAGAAAGGCGTCCCAGATCATGATGGCTCGGATGCTCAGAACGGCATCCCAATCAAAAGAGACCGGACAGAGCCGGCGGATCAGGGATTATACGGCCGCGTCTGCGATAGGCTGTCGCTCAGGGCGAATGAAATCGGTTATGCTTTGGTTCATTGTTTTTCGGACGCCGATGTGCGTCTCTTTCGTTCCGTTGGCTTCGTGCATCACATGCCCGTTCGTGCTGGCGCTTTTCCGGCGCTGTTTCTCATCACCGCCGCCTGTTCGGCCGCGCTCCCGACGGCGCCGGTCCGCGCCGATCACGGCGCGCTCGACTGGCCCGTTCAGGCCGTGTCGTCCGCGACGCGGACGGGATACGGGGCCGGACACGTGACGATCGGCATCATGGACACGGTCAGCATGTCCGTGGATGCCGTGGGACTGCGGGAAGGGCTTGAACTGCTGTCGCGGCCGCTGGAGCAGTCGTTCAGAATCACCTGGCAGGATGTCGTCACCGCCGATGCGGCGGTTTCGCTTCAGAAGAAAAAACCGGATTTTCTGGTGCTGCCGACCGGGCAGATCGAATTTCTGACGACGTCCGGTCTGGGCGTCTACCGTATTGCAACCCGCAAGCCGCGCGTCGCCGTCAACGCCGCCGAGGCCGTCGGTTCGCTTTTTGTGACCAGAGCCGATCGGGACGACATCAGGAGCATCGCCGATCTGAAGGGAAGGCATATTGCGGCGGATCTGGAAACCAGTCTTCCCGGCTATCTGGCCGCACTCGGTGAAGTTGCCGCGCAGGGTTACGATCCCGATCGCTTTTTCGGCCGGGTTTCCTTTCTGAATACCGGGTACCCGAACGTCATTTCGAGCCTGCTCTCGGGAAAGACGGATGCCGCGGTGCTCCCGACCTGTCTGCTCGAGGTTCTCGAAACCCGGGGACTGATCGCTTCCTGGCAGCTGAAGCCTCTCGACGTGAAGGACGACGGACGGCTCGCCTGCCGGCACTCGACGGCGCTATACCCCGACATCAGCGTCGTCGCCTTTGAATGGACGCCCGAAAACGTGGTCCGGCGCATGACTGTGTCCCTGCTTTCAAGTCCCTCGGGCGACGGCTATGAATGGTTCACGACGGTCAGAACGTCGCATCTGCAGGAACTTTTCCGCACGCTCGGCGTCGGTCCCTACCGACATCTGAAGGACATGACGCCCGCGGCGCTCTACGCACGCTGGAAGACGCAGATCCACGGCGCACTGCTGATTTTTCTCTTTCTGATCTTGAACGAAGTGCGGCTTCGCCGGCTGGTGAAGCGCCGCACGGCGGAACTCTCGCGCGCGCTCGCCGATCTGAGGACGGCCGAACGGGAAGCCCGCACCGTGCGGGAGCGTCTCGGTTCGCTGGAGCGCAAAAACATCGTTGCGCAGATGTCGGGCATGATTGCGCATGAAATCCGTTCGCCCGTCGGGGCGATCCGAAATTTCGCCGCGGTCGTCAGAATTCTGCTCAAGGGACCGCTTTCCGAAAATGAAAATGCGAGAACCGCGCTCGAAGGCATCGACAGCGAAGCGCTCCGCATCTCGGGCATCGTGGACCGCGTGAGGGGTTACGTCAAAAACCGCGCCGTCCGGCACGTGCCGCTCAATCTGGCCGACGCCGTCCGAAACGGCATCCGCGCCTTCAGACTGAGCAGCGCGGGCAGCATTCCTCTCAAGGCGGACATCGACGCTGATCCTGCGCCCGTGTCGGGCGATGCGCTCGAGCTGGAACTGCTGGTTCTCAACCTCATCAAGAACGCCGCCGAAGCAGTCTCGGACATGAAGGATCGGCAGGGCAGGGCGATCGGCCGGGTTGGCGTCAGGCTGATTGCTGAAAATGAGGGAAACAAGCAAAAGTATGTGCTCACTGTTTCAGACAACGGACCGGCGCTTTCCCCCGAGGAGGCGAAGCGTCTCACCGAGAGCATGGAAAGCGTGAAGCCCGAAGGGCTCGGACTCGGTCTGTCGATCGTGCGCGGCATTGCCGACAGTCACGGCGCATCCGTGGCCTTTAACGCCGACACGGCGGGCGGCGTGACCGTTCGCGCCGTATTCGAACATTGGGATGAAGAACATATCGGGCCCGACGCGGCCGAGGAGACGACGTAATGGCAAAAGTACTGCCGATCGTGAGAATCGTGGACGACGACGTGAGCTTTGCCATGTCGCAGAAACTGTTCCTGCAGGCCATGGGCTGGTTCGTACAGACCTATCCGTCCGCATCGACCTTTCTCGAAGACGACGATACGTCGAGGCCGGGCTGCCTGATTCTGGACGTACGCATGCCGGAGATGACCGGACTGGAACTGCAGGAAGCACTCACTGCCAGGGAAATCCCTCTTCCCGTAGTCTTTCTGACCGGGCACGGCGACGTAAACATGGCGGTTCACACGCTCAAGCACGGTGCGTTCGATTTTCTGCAGAAGCCCGTGGATCCGGAGAAACTGCACGAGGTCGTCGGCCGGGCAGTCGAGCACTCGCTGGCGCTTTATGAAAAGACGCGAAGCGAGGATGAAATCCGCAGGCTCTATGCGGAGCTGACGCCCCGCGAACAGGCGGTCGTGAAGCTCGCGGCCATGGACATGAGCAACAAGGAGATCGGCGAGACGCTCTTCATCTCGCTGCCGACCGTCAAAATGCACCGCGGCAATGCGTTTCTGAAGCTCGGCGTCAAGGGCGCGCTCGAAGCCTACTGGCTTCTTGAGACCATCGGCGTCGTCGAAAAAGGCCGCCGTCCGGTTTACAAGAACGGAGGCGTCGAATGAGCGCCGGTCTCACGCGCCGCCGTCTGCTCGGTTTTGCCGCCGCGGCGCCGGTCTGCGCGAAGGCCGCGACCGGAGCATCCGATGCCGGACTCACGTCGCTCCCGCAGGACTGGGACGTCATCGTGATCGGCTCGGGACTGGCCGGACTGACGGCCGCCGTGACGGCCAGGGAATCCGGTGCCGAGCGCGTGCTGGTTCTGGAGAAAGGACCGCTCGCGGGCGGTCATACGCTGTACTCCGCCGGTTCGATCGCCGTTCTGAGCCCGAAGCGTCAGAAGCCGTTCGGCATCGAGGACTCGGCGGATCTTTGGGTGCAGGACGCCCGCAAGGCGGGTCAGACGGTGTCGGCCGCGCACATCCGGCGCCTGGCGGAAGGAAGCGAGGAGGCTGTCGACTGGCTTCAGCGCCACGGCATCGTTTTCGCCGAAACGGTGTATCAGGCGGTCGGCGATCTTCATCCGAGAAGCGTAACCGCGCTCGGCATTTCCGCCGGACGGCGCTACATCATTACGCTTCATTCGGCGGCCCGGCGTCTCGGCGTCCGGGTGATTCTCGGCGCGCGTGCGCTGGCGCTCGGACGGGCGGACGCCACGGGCCGGGTCAGCGTGACGGCCGGACAGCCGGACGGACGCGGACCGAAAAAGCATCTTCGGGCGGCTGCCGTGGTCATCGCCACAGGGGGCTTTACCGCCAACACGGCCATGCGTCTGCTGGTGGACAGCCGGCTGACGGCCGACATTCCGACGACGGCCAATCCCGAGGGACTCTACTGGGACGGCGCTTCGGGAGACGGCATCCGCATGGGACGCGCGCTGGGCGCCGCCGTTGCGGGCATGGAGAACATCATTCTTCTGCCTTACGCGGGGGGCCGTCTGCTCGACTATGTCGGCGGCGACATCTACGTCAATCAGGAGGGGCAGCGCTTCGTCGATGAGTCCGCTCCCGTCTACGACATTGCCGAAGCCATTCTTCGGCAGCCAGGCCGTTCGGTCTGGGTGATTACCGACAGTGCCTCCAGAAAAGGCGCCAGTCTGGGGCTCAAGCTCACCAACGGAACGGTCAGGCGCTCCGACACCATCCGGGAGGCGGCCGAGGGCATGGGCGTGCCGCCCGCCGTCCTTGAACGGACCGTCCGGGAATACAACGAGGACGTCGTCCGCGGACGGGACCGCCGGTTCGGCAAAACGGTCTTTACTCAGACGATCGAAGTACCGCCCTTTTACTGGGGGCGGGAGTCGGTCTTCGTGCACATGACGCTCGGCGGCTTGTCCGTGACGCCCGATGCCGCTCTGCTGGATCCGGCCGGACGGCCGATCGAGGGATTTTGGGCGGCCGGGGAAACGACGGGAGGCATCTTCGGACGGGGTCGACCCGGCGGCATGTCGCTTGCCGGCTGCCTCGTCTTCGGGCGCAGGGCCGGCAGGAGCGCCGCCGAACGCGCCGCAGCGCTGAGAAGTCAGCAGCAGTGAGGCTCGGGGGCCGTCTCGGCGTTTGGAAGAATGCCGAGCGGCGGCTCCACGTCGGCGAGCTGAGTGACCTTGATGCCGGCCTTTTTCAGAAATTCGAGGCCTTCGCTGCTTCTGTAGAGCGTGTGGTAGTACACCTCGGTGATGCCGCACTTCTGAATGAGAAGCGCGCAGTGAATGCAGGGACTGTGCGTGATGAAGATGGCCGCGCCCTTGCTGGAGTAGCCGTTTTCCGCCAGCTTGGCGATGGCGTTCAGTTCGGCGTGCTGCACTTCGGGACGCGTGACGAGTTTGCCGTCCACCTCCATTTCGCAGCAGTTGTCGTAGCCCGTGGGCATGCCGTTCCAGCCGAACGAAATGATCGAGTGATTCTTGACGATGACACAGCCCACCTTCAGACGGCGGGCATAGCTACGCTGCGACGTCAGAAGTGCGATCTGCATGTACATGTTGTTGTCTTTGCGGATGTCCATGATGTAGCCGTCCGAGAAAAAATCAGGGAAACAATAACAAGAAAACCCGATG
>JAXEEN010000046.1:0-8868 GCA_034104065.1 Sutterella sp. | reverse complement strand
GGGCGGCGTGATGGAGGCGGCGCTTCGCACCGTCTGCACGCTCACCGGCACGCCCGAGGCCGCGACGCTCAACTACGAGCCCGTGCGCGGTCTGGAGGACGTCCGCGAGGCCGAGGTCGAAACCCGTGAATTCGGCGCGCTGCGCGTGGCCGTCGTTCACGGCATCCGCGGCGCCGATGCGATTCTCGACATGGTGCGAGCGGGTACGTCGCCCTACCACTTCGTCGAAGTCATGGCCTGTCCCGGCGGCTGCATCGGCGGAGGCGGCACGGTGCGCGGCGTCACCTGGCGCAGAACGCTTCGCGAACGCCAGGACGGCGTTTACAAAAAGGACGGCGAAATGCCGATCCGCGCTTCGCACATGAATCCCGACGTTCAGCGTCTTTACCGCGACTACCTGACGAATCCCGGCAGCGAGCTTGCTCACGAGCTGCTTCACTGCCGCTACGAAAGCCGCAAGCAGACTCCGGGCGTGCCCTCGTACTTCGAGATCCGCACCCGCCTGAAGCTTGCCGTGGTGTCATAAAACTCAGAGACTGACTATCTCGTACGGACCAACCGCAATTAGTGAGGATTGCAAACAAAATGAAAGCTCCCGTTCGCGTTACAGTGACCGGCCCCGCCGGTCAGATCGGTTATTCGGTTCTCTTTCGCATTGCTTCGGGCGCCATGCTGGGCGCTGACCAGCCCGTCTTCCTGACGCTCCTCGAGCGTCCTCATCCGGCCAGCGCTTCCGCGCTGAAGGGCGTCATGATGGAACTCTCCGACTGCGCCTTCCCGCTTCTGGCAGGCATGCGCGCCGTGCAGGATCCGGCCGAAGCCTTCCGCGACTGCGAGGTGGCGCTTCTCATCGGCGCCCGTCCGCGCGGTCCCGGCATGGAACGCGCCGACCTTCTTGAAGCCAACGCCGCGATCTTCCGCGCCCAGGGTCAGGCGCTCAACGCCTCGGCTTCGCGCAGCGTCAAGGTGCTCGTGGTGGGCAACCCCTGCAACACCAATGCCTGGATCGCCATGAAGAACGCGCCGGATCTCGATCCGAAGTGCTTCTCCGCGATGCTCCGTCTGGACCAGAACCGCGCCTGCTCGCAGCTCGCCGACAAGACGGGCAGCGCGGTGACCGACATCGAACACCTCTGCGTGTGGGGCAACCATTCGCCTGCCATGATCCCGGACATCACCCACGCCACCGTGAAGGGCGAAGCCGCGCCGAGGCTCGTCGATCCTGAATGGGTGAAGAACGACTTCACGCCGACCGTCGCCAAGCGCGGTTCCGCGATCATCGCCGCCCGCGGCGCGAGCTCCGCGGCCTCCGCGGCCTCCGCCGCCATCGACCACGTTCACGACTGGTTCTGCGGCTCGAACGGCCGCTGGGTCACGATGGGCGTGCCTTCCGACGGTTCCTACGGGGTGCCCGAAGGCATGGTCTTCGGCTTCCCGTGCATCACGAAGCCGGACGGCACCTATGAAATCGTCAAGGGGCTCGAACTCTCCGACGAAGTCCGCGCCGGTATCGCGAAGAATGTCGCCGATCTGCAGGGCGAACAGGCTGCCGTGGCGGCCTTCATCCCGCACTGAGACGCTCTGAAGGCGGCCGTATGAAAACGGCCGCCGGGCGTATTCTCCCGGCCGCAGGCGATCTCATCGCCTGCGGCTTAGTTGTTTTAGAGCGAAATTTCCGCGTTTTCACACGAAAAACGTCTTCGGGGAGACTCTTCGGTTTTGTTTTAGGTACAATTCCGCAATCGACCTTCTGTTTCCGATGCTCTCGGAAGCAACAGGACGTTTGGCGACAGACAGGAATCCGGCGGGGTGTTGAATAGGGCATCAGCCTGATGGGACGCTCTGCCGGAAGTCGCTAAAATCCCACTTCGGTTCCGCCCTCGGGCGGAGTCGGTATGAACGCCTTCGGTGCTCTGCCCGGGGGCGTTTTTGTTTGACTGGTTTTGAAGTGACATGCAGCGTTTGGGCGTTCTCTACACGCTCTCGGCCTATGTGCTCTGGGGGCTCTTTCCGTTTTACTTTCACGCACTGAACGATATCGGCGCGCTCGAAATTCTGGCGCACCGAATCGTCTGGTCGCTCGTCTTCGTGGCGCTGATTCTGATCGTGCTGAAGCGCGGCGCCTGGATCCGCGACGTGCTGCGCCGGCCGAAGACGCTGCTGATCTTTACGGCGACCTCGGCGCTGATTGCCTGCAACTGGGGTACCTACGTCTATGCCATCGTGAGCGGCAGAACGCTCGAGGCCTCGCTCGGCTACTTCGTCAATCCGCTGATGTCGGTGGCGCTCGGCGCGTTCTTTCTGAGAGAGCGTCTGAGGCGAGCGCAGCTCGCCGCGGTTGCGCTGGCGGCCTGCGGGGTCCTCTGGATTACGTGGCAGACCGGGACGGCGCCGCTTCTCGGCCTGGCGATGGCGGGGAGCTTCGCGGTCTACGGCCTGCTGAGAAAGATCGCGCCGCTCGGCAGTCTTGAAGGCATGGCGCTCGAAAGCTCGATGCTCTTTCCCGCCGCGGCGCTCTACCTCGGCTGGCTCTGCGGCAGCGGGACGCTCGTCTTTGCCGAGGCGTCTCCGAGCCTGCGGGGACTGCTGATGCTGGCGGGGCCGATCACGACGATCCCGCTGCTTCTTTTTGCTTCGGGCGTGCGGATGATCTCCTATTCGACGGTCGGCATCATTCAGTACGTGAGTCCGACGATCGTGTTCTTCATCGGACTCTTCATCTTCGGCGAGCCCTTCTCGCTCGATCTCTTCATCGGCTTCGTGCTGATCTGGACCGCGGTGGCCGTCTTCGCCGGCGAGTCGCTGCTTTTTGCCCGGCGAATCCGCCGAGAGGTCAACCGCCGCGCCGCCGAGGAAAACTGATCAGACGAGCGGGAAGCACACCTCGGCGCGAAGGCCGGGCGGCGTTCTGCCGGGACGGGCGTCAGAAAGCGTGACTTCGGCGCCGGTCATCTCGGCGTAGGTCCGGACGATGGCCAGACCGAGTCCCGTCCCCGTGCGGCCCGTGCCCGTCATGCGGTAGAAGGGGTCGAACACCCGGTCGCGTTCATGCTCGGGAATGCCGGGGCCCGTGTCGGAGACCGTGAAGCAGAGACTGCCGGGACGGCGTTCGCCGCCGAGCGTCACCGAGCCGCCCTCGGGCGAATAGCGCACGGCGTTTTCCAGAAGATTTCGAAGAACGGCCTGAACGGCAGCCCGGGGCAGTCCCTCGACCGGGAGGCCGTCGTCGAGCCCTTCGGCTTCAAAGCGGATGCGCCGCCGGTCCATTTCGGCAAGGAGCGGCTCCAGCACTTCGGCGGCGAGCTCCGACGGGTACCAGGGCTTCACGTCCTTTTCCATCGCCGTTTTTTCTCCCGCCTGCGCCCGCGCGAAGTGAAGAAGCTGCGAGACCTGATGAACCGAACGGGCCAGACCGGCCTCGAGCGCCTCGACGGCGCCGCGGGCTTCGTTAGGGAGCGGCAGACGCGACAGCCGCTCGGCCTCGAGCGTGAGGGCCGTGAGCGGCGAGCGGAGTTCGTGCGCGGCATCGGCGGTAAACCGGATTTCCCTGGTGCGGGCCCGTTCCACGCGGGCGAGCAGCGTGTTGACGGCTTCGACGAGCGGCCGCACTTCGGCGGGGACGCCCTCAAGCGGCAGAGACTGCAGATCGGCGGAGCTTCGCCGGGCGGCTTCGTCGGCGGTGCGCCTGAGCGGGCGCATGGCGCGCCAGAGCACCAGCGCGGTGACGATCGGCAGAATGACGAGGAGCGCGAGCAGGGGCATCACGGCGGTAAAGGCCGTCCCGCGCACGGCGGCCTCGCGCACGGCGAGCGGCTCGGCTGCGGCGGTGTAGCGCCCGCCGGGCAGAAAGACGACGCAGACGCGGTGCGGCGTTCCTTCGATCAGATGGGTCGAGAGTCCGGCGACAAGATCGTCCTCAAGCGCGACCGGCACGGCCTGGCCCTGTTTTTCAAGAAAGCGCATCAGGACGGTGTCGCCCGCCGGAATGACGGTGAGCCGTTCGCGCGGCGGCATCTGCGCGTCGGGCTGATGGCGGTGCCGGCGGCGCATCGGGAGCGGCCTGTCGGACTCCAGACGCTCGGCGAACTGTTCGGCGTCCATCGTCAGGGCGGGCGGGAGAAGCGCCGCGACTTCGGCTCGGGCCAGGGCGGCGGTCGTGTCTTCAAGCCGGCGGTCCTCCCGCTCGGAAGCGTGTTCGCTCGCCGTGAAGAAGACGCCGGCGGCCGTGAGCGCGATGAGGAGAATGACGGCGCCGGCGGAGGCGGCGGCCGTGCGGAAAAGCAGCGAATCCGTTCTCATCATGCGGCATCCCGAATGCGCCAGCCGAGACCCCGGATGTTTTCGACGGCATCGGCGCCGATTTTGCGGCGCAGCGCGTGAATCAGATATTCGACCGCATTGCTTTCCGGTTCGTCGCCCGGCGCATAGAGCTTTTCCTCGAGCTGCCGCCGGGAGAGAATGGCGCCGGGACGCTGAAGCAGGGCGGCGAGAAGCGCGTATTCGCGCTTGGAGAGCGTGACGGCCCGTCCGTCCGCCGTGCAGGTGTGCGTCACCGTATTGAGGGAGAGCCCGCCCGCTCTCAGAACGTCGCCCGCCAGCGGTCCCTTGCGTCTGACGACGGCGCGCAGCCGGGCCAGCAGTTCCGACATGTGAAAGGGCTTCAGAATGTAGTCGTCGGCGCCGGCGTCGAGCCCCTCGAGACGGCTTTCGAGCGCTTCCCTCGCCGTCACGATGATGACGGGGAGGTCGCAGACGGGAGAAGGCATGGCGCGGATCGCGCGCAGTACGTCGATGCCGTCCATGCCGGGGAGTCCCAGATCGAGAAGCACCGCATCGGGACGGGACGTGCGGATGTCCGTCAGGGCTTCGCGTCCCGTCGGCACCCAGCGTGCGACATGGGCTTCGCTTTCGAGGGCGGCGGTGACGGCGCGGGCGATGAAGGGATCGTCTTCGACAAGAAGTATCTGCATGGAGGCTCCGAAAAAACGGACAGAGGGCCGGAAAAAAGACGGCATCCCGGCCGAGTATAGGCCAAGATGCCGTCCGGATCAGGCAGGAAGACGCTGCCTGAAGGCTTTCATCGCAGACCGGTCATGCAGGGACGCGGCTGATGCGGTGCCGCCGGGCATTCCGGCTGATGCATGCCGCGGTGGCCTCGGGCAGCCGGACCGTGGCCGAAGCCGTGGCCGCGGCGGGGACCCTCGCCGGCCAGACAGCCGGGGCCGCGGCGGCCTTCGGGCGCGATGCCGAGCACGTCGGCGGCGACGGGTTTGCCGGTTTTGGCGTCGATGTAGGCCTTCACGCGGGTGCCGTCCTCACGAACGAGGCGGACGCACCAGACGCTGCCGTATTTGGCGGTCTGACGCAGATTGGCGCGGACGGCTTTGGCGGCGTAGGTTTTTTCCGCTTCGGCGATCGCGGCGGACATGCCGACGGCCGGAAGGACTTCGGCCTGAACGGCGGGCGCCGGGACGGCGGCGGGAGCCGCGGCTTCGGCGGGCGCCTGGGCGAAGGAGACGGAAGCGAGCGAGAGCGTGGCGGCGATCAGAGCGGCGAGTGCGGTTTTCTTCATGGTGACATCCTCATTGTTGAATGAATTCCGGTCCGAAGGGCCTTCGGGGCGTGCCGGAACAGGGCGGGTTCGGCGGATCTGCAGGATCTCTGCCTTTCTTGAGAGGAAGTCTAGAAAACGAGAATTAGGATTCGGCGAGGCGAAACTTAGGATTCCCTCAGCCGATGTGTCGAATTGTCCGAAGACGTATCGGAAGATGATGTCGGGGGGCGGAAAAGCGAAACGCCCCCGCACTTCAAAGAGCACGGGAGCGCCTCATGATTGTCGGGCGGTGCCGGCAGCCTGCGTCTGAAGGCTTCCGGCATCGCTCTGTCCCCAAACCAAGGAGAATAGAGCAGGCTGCGGCACGCTTTGCACGCGCCGGCGTTCATGTCCGACATTTCCCCCGAAGGACGCTGACCGCCTGCTCACATCCGAACTTTACGGGTTTTCCGCCTTTTTGTGCGTTATTGGAAACATCACGGACTTTTATCGGAAAATCGGAGGTTTCGAGGCGGGGATTGACAGGGATTAGTGATGGGCGTGACCTTCATGCGCATGGGCGTGCGGGGCGGCGGGCGCAGGCATCTCGTGGCCGCAGTGCGCATCGGCGGCAGCGGGCGCGGCGTGGCCGTGCATCGCATGACCGCTGTGCATGCCGTGGACGGCGCTCGGCGGCGTCCAGCCCGCCACGGCGGGGTCGGCCATGCCGGCGATCATCGCGACGTGCGAGAACACGAGAAAGACCGCCACGCAGAGAACATGAAACCCGCGGCGGGCATGTTCGTCGGCTCGACGAAGAATCACGCGCAGATTGAGGAGCGCGATCAGCACCATCGGAATGCCGGCGGCAAGATAGGAATAAACGGCCAGCCAGTCGATCCAGGTGCGCCATTCGCCCGCCTGCGTGACGGGAACGACCACAGCCGGGACGAGATAGACGGCGATGCCGAGAAACACCAGACCGGCGGCGATGCCGCAGAAGCGGTTGAGAGCCGACGTGAAGGGCCGGTCGGTGCGGCTGTAGAGAATGACGAGTTCCGTGATGGCGATCGTTTCGGCTAGCACGACGGGAAGCGCCATGAAGATGAGCAGATTCCAGGGGGCATAGCTAGTCGAAAGAATTCTTACAAAATCTACCGCGAGCATTCAGTCGGATCGGCTACAGTGGAAAGGAGGGTTGTCTATGAGCCTTCATTCCATAGGATTCATTGCTAAGTTTTACGGGGTTTCGCCGAGTACCGTCCGACGTTGGGAATTGCTCGGCATCATCCCAAAGTCCGTCCGCACTTTCGGCGGTCATCGCAGATTCGTTCTGCCGGAAACGGCAGAAACGGACGCCGCAAAACGTCTTCATGTTGGCTATGCAAGAGTTCCATCGCATGATCAGAAGGAAGACCTTGTTCGTCAGGCCGGAAGGCTCGCCGAGCAGGGATGCGATGAAGTCATCACCGACATCGGCTCAGGTCTCAACTGCGCCAAACCGGGCCTGAAACAGCTGCTCAAGCTTCTTCTAGAGCGGAAAATAAAACGGCTTACCGTTATGCACGAAGACCGGCTTCTTCGATTCGGCGTCGGTCTGATCCGATACATATGCCGTCATACGGGAACGGAGTTCCATGTCGTTCATGCGGCTGAGCCTGTTTCGTTTGAGGCAGAGCTCGGCAAGGACGTCGTCACGCTGATGACCGTTTTCTGTGCGAGGCTGTACGCCCGCCGGGCAAGAAGGAAGAAGGCTGCTTAAACATATTTTCCTCAGCCGTACAACGGATGAGGCTGTTTGCTAAATTCACTTTGCAATCTGAACAACATTTCGCAGGGAGAGCAGCATGCGCCTCATCGAATTCGCCGTCCGCTCGGCTCTCAACTACATCTCAGAGGATCGGATCAATCAGTTCAAAACCTCAGAAACGGCTGCGCGTCACACCGTCATCCGCCATGTCAATGAGGCTTCGCTTACGGCGGAGACCCGCCGACAGCTCAACGATCTGATCGATTCCTTTGGGCAGGCGGTTGATGAGATGCTGGCATTTTTCGAGAAAAAGAGCTTCCGCCGGTACTGCACCTCCAACGGCAGGGGCGTCTCGCCTCGAGAGCTGAGAAATCGGATGGTTCGTGAGCGCAATGCGGCTATGAAGGCCGATCCCGTCAGCAAAGACGCTCCTCTCGAACGCAGGCCGCTTCAGAACAAGCATTGGAAATGCGCGGTGCTCCACGCGGCAGAGATTTCGCTTGGTTAGGAACTGTTAAACAATTATTAGACCAGTTATGTCTGAGACAAAAAGCCTCGGATAACGTAGTTCCATTTGCCGAACTGACCTATCGGTTCCAGAGCGATGCTGTTCATCACTTCGTCTGAAACCTTCTTCCCTTTCACATATTCACGAGGATCAATCCTGCAGGAAACCTTCAATCCACCCTTGGTCGTTGTGTTGGAAATGTAGTTCACCATAGTCTGGACATCGATAAGAGGCTTGCCCTCCCAGTTACGGCTGATGTAGCAGAACAGTCGGTGTTCAACCTTGTTCCATTTAGAGGTTCCCGGAGGAAAATGACAGACCATAATGTCCAGTCCCGTTTCCTCTGAAAAAACAGCAAGTTGCTCCTTCCACAACCGAACTCGGCAACCGTTGCTGCCTCCTCCGTCGCAGGTAATCAGCAATTTTTTGGAATTTGGAAAATGCTCTTTGCCGTACAACTGCCACCAGGCTCGAATGCTCTCGACAGCGAACTCGCTGGTATCACTGCATTTGGTGAGATTCATAAATCCCGTGTTGTCGTTGAGCAGGTAGACACCGTACGGTGCAACCTTACCTAACTCTTTCAGCATAAAGTCATGATCAAGCACAGGGCGCGGATCCTGACTTTTGCGATATTCCTGACCGTTGTTTTTGAAATTTCCGAGCAGTTCCTTCTTTTTGCAATCAACGGAAATCACCGGCAGACCCGCCGCAAGGTAGCTCTGAACCGTAGCCTCAATGAAGCGAAATTGATCGTCCCGGTTGGGATGCGGCTCGCCAACTTGAAGCAGTTTTTGATTGAGCTGCTTGCTGTATCCAAGCTCGCCGATAAGGCGTCCAATAGTAACGTGACTTGCCTTGAAACCCTGTGCCGCAACGATTTCCTGAATATCACGCAAGCTCAGAGTTGACCAGAAAAGGACACGCTCAGGATCTCCGTAGGAGCTGCCTTCGAGTGCTTTCTGCACAGCTTCCCTCAGGCCCGGCTGAGCCACTTCTGTCGCCTTTCGGCCGGCACCTGCGCGTCTAATTCGTGATTTGTCGGGGAGCTGTTCTTCTCCGTTGAATTCAGCCAAT
>JAXEEN010000045.1:0-6754 GCA_034104065.1 Sutterella sp. | reverse complement strand
CGGATGTCGCGCTTCACGCAGACGTCGCGGAAGAAGGCGTCCACGCCGGCGCTCTCGGGATCCATGCCGAGACCGACGATGTGGATCACCCGGCCGCCCCAGCCCGTCGAGACTTCGACGCCCGGGATGAAGCCGACGCCGAGCGTCTCGGCCGTTCTGGCGGCCAGATGCACGCCGTCCATCGTATCGTGGTCCGTCAGCGCCATCAGCTCGACACCGTTGTCGTGCACGAGCCGCACGAGAGCCGACGGCGAAAGGCTGCCGTCGGAAACGTTGGAATGCATGTGGAGGTCAATGCGCATGTCGGACCCGAAAAAAACAATCAGCAATCTTTTTATTATAGAATCCGCGCATCATTTCGAGGCCTGCGGTTTCTCGCACGGCCGGGCAGGCCCGCCAAGCCCTTGAAAAACACGACATCGACCCCATATAGGGCTTAACACGCCGGACCTCAACGGTCCCTAATTCCGCATTCTTTTCACAATATGGACGCTCTTCAGAAACTTTTGTTCAGGCGCGCCGCCGTGCGCGGCGAAACCGTGTCGCTGCACGAAGAATTCGACCGTGCGGTCGAACACCAGCATCTTCCCGTCGCCGTCCGCCGTCTGGCGGGCGAAGTCACCGCCTCCGCCCTGCTCGCCGCCGCCGCGCTGGAATTCGACGGCTCGGTGCTCCTGCAGCTCGCGGGCGACGGTCCCGTCAAGCTCATCGTGGCCGAAGTCCGCAAGGGCCTCGTCTTCCGCGTTTCCGTCACCCTGCGCGACGATGCGGGCGACATCGACGCCAACGCCTCCCTCACCGACCTCGTCAACCGCACGGGCCGCGGCCGCTGCGCGCTCATTCTCGATCAGACGGGCCGTCCCGCCGATCAGCAGCCCTATCAGGGCGTCGTGCCGCTCGAAGGCGCCTCCTTCGCCGAAGTCATGACGAACTACTTCACGTCGAGCGAACAGGTCGAGACCAAGATCATGCTCGCAAGCGACGACCGCGGCGTCGGCGGCGTCATGATCCAGAAGATGCCGACCGAAGGCGGCCGCAAGCTTCCCGAAGACTTCGATCCTGAAGCCTGGCAGCGCCTGCAGATGTTCGTCGACACCGTCAAGAGCGAAGAACTCCTGACGCTGGCGCCCGAAGAGATCAACCGCCGTCTCTTCTGGGAGGAGGAGCCGCTCGTCACCTACGAGGCCAAGCCCGTCTTTTCCTGCCGCTGCAGCGACGAAGGCGTGCGCAGCATGATCCGCTCGCTCGGCCGCGAGGAAGCCGAAGCCATCGTGCGCGAACGCGGGGCGATCGAAGTAGCCTGCCACTTCTGCGGCACCGTCCGGCGCTTCGACGAGGCCGACGTGAAGGCGCTTTTTGCGCATGAAGCGCACGCGAAGGCGCAGCTCAACTGAGCGAATCGGCAGAGCCTCCGCTGAACGCTGAAAAAACGAACCCCGTTTCCGGCGATGCCCGGGAACGGGGTTTTTGTTCGGCAGAGCGGTCTATTCCCGCTTGCCGCGCGAAGGCGGCGCACGAAGGTTTTTCGGCGCGTGGTAAAGATCGCCCCTCTTGGCCGCGAAGGTCTGCCGCGAGCCCGGCTTGATGTCGGGCGAGCGGTAGTCGGGCATCGAGGCGAGCTCGGCCGCGCGTTTTTCGTACTCCTCGGGCGTTTCGAGCCGAAAGAGCACTTCGTCCTTCTTCACCATGTAGAGCTCGCGTCTGGCGCGCTCCTCGATGGCGTCCCGCTGGTGCTGCAGCGAATAGAGCTCCGCGCTCAGCTCCTCGTTGCGCGCCCGGAGCTGACGGTTCGTCTCGTTCTGCTGAGCGAGCGCCGCCTCCAGCTCCAGCGCACGGTGCCAGACGCCGCCCGGACCCGCGAGCTGCCAGCCCACGACGGCGATGCCGGCCGCGATCAGCAGGATGAAAATGCGGGTCACGGAAGAATCACCGGCTTAGCGGATGCAGTAGAAGGCGTCGCGGCCCGGATACACGGCCACATCGGCGAGATGTTCTTCGATGCGAAGCAGCTGGTTGTACTTGGCCATGCGGTCGGAGCGGCTCATCGAACCCGTCTTGATCTGACCGGCGTTGAGGCCCACGGCGATGTCGGCGATCGTGCTGTCTTCCGTTTCGCCCGAACGGTGCGAGACGACGGCGGTGTAGCCGGCGCGCTTGGCCATTTCGATGGCTTCGAACGTTTCGGTGAGCGTGCCGATCTGGTTCACCTTGATGAGGATCGAGTTCGCAACGCCCTTTTCAATGCCTTCCTTCAGGATGGCGGGGTTCGTCACGAAGAGGTCGTCGCCCACGAGCTGAACCTTCTTGCCGAGCGCGGCGGTGAGCTTGGCCCAGCCTTCCCAGTCGCCTTCGGCCATGCCGTCTTCGATCGAGATGATCGGATACTTGTCGCACCAGCCCTTGAGGACGTCGATCCATTCTTCGGCGGTGAGAGACTTGCCGGAGGACTTCTTCATGACGTAGCGGCCGTCTTCGAAGAATTCGCTCGAAGCGCAGTCGAGACCGATCATGATGTCCCTGCCCGGTTCGTAGCCGGCGGCGGCAATGGCTTCAAGGATGAGTTCGATCGCTTCCTCATGGCTTTCGCACTTCGGCGCGAAGCCGCCTTCGTCGCCCACGGCGGTGGACATGCCGCGGCCGTTGATGATCTTCTTGAGGGCGTGGAAGGTTTCGGCACCGTAGCGGAGCGCTTCGCGGAAGCTCGGCGCACCCACCGGAATGATCATGAATTCCTGCAAGTCGAGGTTGTTGTTGGCGTGGGCGCCGCCGTTGATGACGTTCATCATCGGAACGGGCATCTGAAGCGCGCCCATGCCGCCGAAATAGCGGTAGAGCGGCATGCCGGCTTCTTCGGCGGCGGCGCGGGCCACGGCCATCGAGACGGCGAGAATGGCGTTGGCGCCGAGACGGCCCTTGTTTTCCGTGCCGTCAAGCGCGATCATCGTGCGGTCGATGTAGGCCTGATCGGAGGCTTCCAGACCCATCAGCGCGTCGGCGATTTCGCCCGTCACATTGCCGACGGCCGTCAGAACGCCCTTGCCGCAGTAGCGCTTCGGGTCCTTGTCGCGCAGTTCAAGCGCTTCGCGGACGCCCGTGGAGGCGCCGGAGGGCACGGCCGCGCGGCCGACTGCGCCGCTTTCGAGCCACACTTCGGCCTCAACGGTCGGATTGCCGCGGCTGTCGAGAACTTCACGGCCGATCACATCAATAATTGCGCTCATCTTCTGTCCTTTCGAATGCACATAAAAGCGCCGCCGTCCGCAGTGTTCGGACGGGCGGCATGAATTGGGATATTGTACTTAGCCTGCGATGGTGTCTTCAAGGAAGGGACCCGACTTCACGACAGCGTCGATCGCCTTGAGGCTCGAGAGCAGTTCGCGCATGCGCGCGAGCGGCACGAGATTCGGACCGTCGCTCTTGGCCTTCGCCGGTTCGGGATGCGTTTCCATGAAGAGACCGGCCACGCCGGCCGCCACCGCGGCGCGCGAAAGCACCGGCACGAACTGGCGCTGACCGCCCGAGCAGACGCCGTTGCCGCCCGGCAGCTGCACGGAGTGCGTGGCGTCGAAGACGACCGGTGCCTGAGTCTCGCGCATGATGGCGAGGCTGCGCATGTCAGAGACCAGATTGCCGTAGCCGAAGCTTGCGCCGCGTTCGCACACCATGAAGCGGTCGGGATCCATGCCGGCCTCCAGACAGGCTTCGCGGGCCTTTTCGACCACATTCTTCATGTCGCCCGGCGCCAGGAACTGGCCCTTCTTGATGTTGACGGGCTTGCCGGAGACGGCGCAAGCGCGGATGAAGTCCGTCTGGCGGCAGAGGAAGGCGGGCGTCTGGAGAACGTCGGCCACGGCGGCGACGAGCGGCACCTCGTCTTCGGTATGCACGTCGGTGAGCACCGGCACGCCGACCTTTTCGCGGACGGCGGCGAGAATCTTCAGACCCTCTTCGATGCCGGGACCGCGGAAGGAGCGGCACGACGTGCGGTTGGCCTTGTCGTAGCTCGCCTTGAAGATGTAGGGAATGCCCAAATCGTCCGTGATCGCCTTCATTTCCGAGGCGATGTCGACGGCCATCTGTTCGCTTTCGATCACGCAGGGACCGGCGATGAGAAAGAACGGACGGTCAAGTCCGATGTCGAATCCGCAGAGCTTCATGACGGTTCCTTCCTTATAAAAGTTCTGTTCAAGAAAAAAGGCAGCCCCCCGAACCTTGCCGGTTTGGAAAGACTGCCCTTCATCAGAGGCGCCTCAGCGTCTCAGCACGGTCAGGCCGCGGCCTTCTTTGCCTCGGAATAGGCAATGGCGGCTTCGATGTACGCCTTGAAAAGCGGATGACCGAAGCGCGGGCTCGACGTGAATTCCGGATGGAACTGAACCGCGAAGAAGAACGGATGGTTCGGAAGTTCCATCATTTCCGGCAGATGTTCGGTCGGGGTCTTGGCGGAGATCACCAGGCCCTTGTCCTGGAACTGGGCGACGTAGGCGCTGTTCACTTCATAACGGTGGCGGTGGCGTTCGGCCACGACGTCGCCGTAGATCCGGTGAGCGAGCGTGCCCGGCTGAACCGGCACTTCCTGACGGCCCAAACGCATCGTGCCGCCGAGGTCGGACTGTTCGTCGCGCTTCTGCACGGCGCCGGAGCGGTCCTTCCACTCGGTGATGAGGGCGACGACCGGATGCGGCGTGTCGGGATCGAGTTCCGTCGAATTGGCGGCGCCGAGTCCGCAGACGTGGCGGGCGAATTCGATGACGGCCATCTGCATGCCGAGGCAGATGCCGAGGAACGGGATCTTGTTCGTGCGGGCGTATTCGATGGCCTTGATCATGCCTTCCGTGCCGCGCTTGCCGAAGCCGCCCGGAACGAGAACGGCGTCGACGCCTTCGAGAATCTTGTCGGCGCCTTCGGTTTCGATCTGGCTCGCGTCAACGTAGCGGATGCGGACCTTGGTTTCGGTGCGGATGCCGGCGTGCGACAGCGCTTCGTTGAGCGACTTGTAGCTGTCGGCGTAGTCGACGTACTTGCCGACCATGGCGACCGTCACTTCGCGCTGCGGATTCTTGATGCGGCGGACGATGTCCTCCCAGGCGGAAAGGTCGGCCGGCTTCGTCTGAAGACCGAGCTTTTCGCAGACGAGATCGTCGAGGCGCTGCGCATGGAGCATGAGCGGCACTTCATAGATCGTGGAGGCGTCGGCCACGCTGATCACGCAGTCCATCGGCACGTTGGAGAAGAGCGAAATCTTGGCGCGTTCGCCTTCGGGAATCATGTGTTCCGCCCGGCAGAGGAGCAGGTCCGGATACACGCCTTCTTCGCGCAGCTTCTGCACGGAGTGCTGGGTCGGCTTCGTCTTCAGTTCGCCGGCGGAAGCGATCCACGGGCAGAGCGTCAGATGGATGAAGCAGGTGTTGTTGCGGCCCACGCGGAAGGACATCTGGCGGACGGCTTCGACGAACGGCAGCGACTCGATGTCGCCCACCGTGCCGCCGATTTCCACCACGGCCACGTCGGGCTTGCCGTCGTAGGTGCTGCTCGCGCCGCGCTGGATGAATTCCTGAATTTCGTTCGTGATGTGCGGAATCACCTGAACCGTCTTGCCGAGGTAATCCCCGTGACGCTCCTTATTGATCACGCTCTGATAGATACGTCCCGTGGTGATGTTGTTCTCACGAGAGGTGCGGATATTGAGGAAGCGCTCATAGTGTCCCAGATCCAGATCCGCCTCATGGCCATCTTCCGTCACATAGCAC
This sequence comes from Sutterella sp., assembly GCA_034104065.1. Taxonomy (GTDB): domain Bacteria; phylum Pseudomonadota; class Gammaproteobacteria; order Burkholderiales; family Burkholderiaceae_F; genus Sutterella. The sequence continues at coordinate 1,004 of JAXEEN010000045.1, read as the reverse complement.
TCGCCATGCTCGTAAGGATTGAGCGTGCCCGGGTCGATGTTTATATACGGGTCAAACTTCTGTATCGTAACCTTGTACCCACGAGCTTGAAGCAATTTGCCAAGGCTGGCGGCTACAATACCCTTACCAAGCGAGGAGACCACGCCTCCTGTCACAAAGATGTATCGTGTATCGGTCATAACTGTGCTATTTATATATAAGGTATCACACCCCATTAAACTGAAGTCTGTGCAAAGGTACTAAATAGTGACCACTACGACCGCACTGTTTATATATAAATCTACGCCCTCCCCCACCTGACGATCTCATCTCCACGCGAGAAGTCTCCAATCCCCACGTGGAAAACGAAAACTCTCCACGTCAGCGCGAAATAAAACTTCGGAAGAATGAAATGAAACTTCGGAAGAAACTCTAGTTTCTTACCTAGGAAACTCCAGTTTCTTACCTAGGGAACTCCAGTTTCTTACCTAGGGAACTCCAGTTTCTTACCTAGGGAACTCCAGTTTCTTACCTAGGAAACTTTAGTTTCTCAACTAGGGACATCTAGTTTCACCCAAGAGGTACTGATGATTGCTCACCACTGCAGAACGATCTACTCGATTTTCCCTCAAAAAGCTTTTACCGGACAGCAATACCATTATATATAGTGTGTGCCATCCCTGCCCTCTAATCTTTAACCTCCAATCTCTATTTACATATCTTTACGGGGAAATTCATCCGATCCCCTCCTTTCTCGAATATCCACGTGGCAAATCTCAAATCTTCACGTAAGCATCAAAAAATTCCTCCGAAGTTTCATTTCATTCCTCCGAAGTTTCATTTGATTCTTCCGAAGTTTTATTTCGCGCCCACGTGAAGGATTTTCTTTTTTCACCTAGATATTTCGAAATATCCACGTGAAAATCACTTTCCCCCGACATCGCCCCGTATTGATATGTAGTCTACTCTAAATTATTGTAACACGCCGGCGTTGAATTTCCCCAATCAGGGCTGAAGCATCGTAG
>JAXEEN010000044.1:0-6097 GCA_034104065.1 Sutterella sp. | reverse complement strand
ACGCCCGTCAGGCCTTCTTCCGTGCGTTCTCCTCCTCCTCCACATCCTCTTCCTCGTCTACATCCTCCCGCAGCGCCTGCTGATCCTCTGCGGAGCGATTCCCTGCGGTGTCCGAGTCTCCCCGTCCGGACGCCCGCACAGCAAACCCTCCTTCCCCTCAACCTTCAGGCCTCAGTGCCGTTTTTCGACATCCGCGCATCCCTTATCGGGCAAATTGATGCATGGAAACGACATTTAAGCCGATGCATCCGAAGACGGCGTCCGTCTTCATCAATTGAAAACAGGCAGGTACATCATGGACCTCATCAAAAACTGGAAACTTCATCTGCTGGCCATTCTGGTGGTCGTCGCCGCCGACTTCATCGGCATTCAGAAGTTCGGCCTCGTCGTTCTGCTTCCTCTGCTCTACGCACTCGTGATCGGCGGCATCATTTCCTGGCCGCGGCTCAAGATCCTCAACGCGGCCGAAATGGACCGCGCCTCCAAATTCATGCCGATCGCCATGCTGATCCTCATTACGAAGATCGGTCTCGACATCGGTCCCAATCTGCAGATGCTGATGAATTCCGGTCTGGCGCTGATCATGCAGGAATTCGGCCACTTCTTCGGCACGCTGATCTTCGGCATGCCCGTGGCGCTCCTTCTCGGCATGAAGCGCGAAGCGATCGGCGCCTGCTATTCGATCGACCGTGAGGCCAACGTCGTCATCATCGGCGAAAAGTTCGGCCTCTCCAGTCCGGAAGGCCACGGCGTGATGGGCAAGTACATCTGCGGCACCGTCTTCGGCGCACTGTGGATCTCGCTGCTCACCGGCGTGATCGCCCAGCTCGGCTTCTTCCATCCGCATTCGCTCGCCATGGGCGCCGGCATCGGTTCCGCCAGCATGATGGCCGCCGGCACCGCCTCGATCGGAGCCGCGCATCCGGAATGGGCCGAAACGGTCCGCGCCTACGCCGCCGCGGCCAATCTGATGACGTCGATTCTCGGCATCTACTTCGCACTCTTTGTTTCTCTGCCCGTCACGATCAAGATCTATGAATTTGCCACGGGCGACCGCCGCAAGGCCTGAAGCCGGACGGAGTCTATTGAAACGGATTAACGGAGAAACATCATGAACGCCATTCTCGCCAACATTGAAAAACTGAAGGACTACATCTTTATTCTTCTCGTGACGGCAGCCTACACGGTCATTGCGAACATGGTCGGCTATCACGGCGAACTCGCCGCAGGTTCGATCGGCGCCCTGGTGCTCGTCGTGCTGACGGTCATCGGCATCATCATCAGCATGCTGCCCGTCTTCAACAAGCTTCCGCTCGTCTTCTGGGTGTCCATCGTGGCCGTGGTCGTCTCCGTGCCGGGCTTCCCGGGCGGCGACTGGATCGTTGCCCAGACCAAGCAGGTGAGCTTCCTCTCGATCACGACGCCGATTCTTGCCTACGGCGGCCTGTGCCTCGGCAAGGACCTCGACGCCTTCAAGAAGCTTTCCTGGCGAATCGTTCCCGTGGCGCTCGCCGTGGCGGGCGGCAGCTTCATCTGTGCAACGGCGCTCGCTGAACTGATGCTGCATCTCGAAGGGATTTTCTGATCCGCTCCTTTATATATAGACAGACATATAGAAGGCTGACATGAACAAACAGGAACTGAAGGACCGGGTCTGCCGGGCCATTGTCGAACACCGCGCGGAGATTGAAGCGGTTGCCGACAGCATTTTTGCGGAACCCGAACTCGGCTTCAAGGAAGTAAAGACGTCCGCCAAGGTCAAGGCCGCCTTCGAGAAGCTGGGCATTCCGTATACGGACGGCTGGGCCGTCACCGGCGTCAAGGGGCGGCTTGCCGGCAGGAGCCGCCGGCGCACCGTGGCGATGCTCGGCGAACTCGACGCCATCGTCTGCCGCAATCACGAGCATGCCGATCCGCTGACGGGCGCCGCCCACTGCTGCGGACACAACGTGCAGATCGCCAACATGCTCGCCGTGGCGATGGCGCTCAGGGACGTGATGCAGGAGCTTGACGGCGACGTTGTTCTTTTTGCCGTCCCGGCCGAAGAGTATGTCGAAATCGACTACCGCAACAAACTGCGCAGGGAAGGGAAGCTGCGCTATCTCGGCGGCAAGCCGCAGCTGATTGCCGAGGGGGCCTTCGACGACGTCGACATGGCGATGCAGATGCACGTGGAGCCCACGAAGAATCCGCAAGGGGAGTTCTTCGTCTGGGCGAGTTGCAACGGCTTCATCGGCAAACTCATCGAATACCGCGGCAAAGCGGCTCACGCGGCCGGCGCGCCAGACCGCGGCATCAACGCGCTCAATGCCGCCATGATGGGCGGGATGGGCGTCAATGCGATTCGTGAAACCTTCCGCGATCAGGACGTGGTGCGCTTTCATCCGATCATCAGCTCGGGCGGCGACCTGGTCAACGTGATTCCCGACTACGTCAAGATGGAAAGCTACGTGCGCGCCGCCAATATCGATGCGCTCGCCCGATACAACGCCGCCATCGACCGGGCGCTGAAGGCTGGCGCCGATGCGATCGGCGCTTCCTGCGAGATCCAGAGCCTTCCCGGCTATCTGCCGCTGCGGCCCGATGAGTCCTTCAGAGCGCTCCTGCGGGCCAATGCGGCCTGCCGGTTCGGCGAGGCGAACGTGAGCGACGGCGAGCACAGCGCTGGTTCGACGGACATGGGCGACGTCTCGCACCTGATGCCCGTGGTCCATCCCTGGGTCGGATGCGTCTCGGGCGTGCTGCACGGGGCGGACTACGTGCTTTCCAATCGCGAGGCCGCATTCGTCAAGAGTTCGCAGGCGCTGGCCATGACGATCGTCGATCTGCTTGCCGACGGTGCTGCGGAGGCTGAAAGGATCTGCAGCGAATTCAGGCCGCTTCTGACGAAAGAGAGCTATCTTGAATTCATGGATGCGATTCAATAGTTTTGGTTAATCAATTTCCAGACCGACGGGTCTCCGATCCGTCCCGGTTCCTTCGGGCAGTGTTTCCAGCAGAGCACTGCCCTTTTTTATCGGACTGTAAAAACGATTCTGCAGTGGGTATTCGCAAAGGCAGCCGAAGCAAGAGGCGTCGGAATTAAGTTAAAAATGTTTGCTATATAAAACAGAAAGGTAAAAAGGGAAAATTCTGAGCGTTTGGTCGATAGCGGCTATTGGTTTTGAAATTTGATAGCTCGAAACTATGGAAACCCGGGACTTTAAGGAAGGGATAAGATGCTGGGTGGAATTAGTTAAGTAAAAGCGAACGAAAGGTTCGGGTTCGTTAAGGAAAATGAGTCAAATCGAGGGGGATTACCTATGCCTTTCGTTTTCGAGAATGATCGATTTCGAAAACTGAAAAAGCGGAGCACAAAGCCTTAGCATGAACCCGACACATAATCCTTAAGTTGTATTTCTAAGGGGATAGAGAGACCTGTCCATAGGACAGGAGGAGCGAAACAACGCCAAGCATAAAATACTTAAAAATCATGTTATTCGATAAGGCCTATCAGGGTGGTAGGCGATGGCGGAAATCTTTTGATGAATGTCAAGTTCGAGTGAAATGAGGAGTTTTTCAGAATGGCTTAAGGATGACGCTTCGTGCAAGATAGTCCCCGTAGTTCCGCAAGGGACTGCATCGACCCCAGTACCGTTTCCCGAATTCGGGGAAAGGTACTTTTGCGTCTGTGCTCTGTGCACGGAGGCAAAGCCAGCCAAAACAATGCTGTGAAAGCCGTACTCAGAGGGATACCTGACGAGGCGCGCTTCCCGGCCTTGGGGGACGGGGAGAACAGCATTACTAGGAGAAAACCACTATGCAATCAACTACGTTCAAAGCAGCGGCATCTGTTCTGTTTTGCTCGGCCGCCTTCGCAGCGTCCAGCGTCGCCATTGCTGCTGACGCTCCCGGCGTCGGTAACAAGAACGTTAACGCTCTTACCCAGCCGGTCTTCGACAATCCTGACGGCGACCTTCAGACAAAGGGCGTGAAGACCCTCCAGGACTACGTCGTCCAGGAAAAGGAACTGTGGGAGTTCCTCTTCAACAACCACCCCGTCTTCAAGTATGCTGAAGAAGGCCGCATCAAGGGCGTGTACAAGGTCTCGACCCGCGGTTCCGAATTCTTCGGCGAAGGCAATGCTCAGAAGTACACGAAGGTCGGCGGCTTCACGAAGCCCCAGGCTTCCCAGTACCGTCTGGCTGCCAAGTCGATTCTCGACTACCCGAACAAGTTCGTCGGTCCGGAACGCTGCGGCGAATGCCACGCGATCCAGTACCAGAAGTGGAAGCGCTCCCGTCATGCTCAGACGATCCGCTTCCCGGGCGAACACAAGGAATACGGCAACGACTACAAGAAGAAGCTGTACAACGGTCAGGCCTCCATGCTTCCTGACGGCATTACCGAAGACATGATCTACGCGACCGTCGGTACGCCGCGTACGAAGATGGGCTACATCGACGCCTGGCTGGTCCGCGGTTCCTACCACGTCCGTGACGGTCTCCTCCGTGACGGTACGGGTACGATCGTCGCCGGCGGCAACCAGTTCTCCCGCGGTTGGGCCCAGTGGCTTACCCCGGAACGCGCCAAGGAAATCCAGAAGGTTATTCCTGACTTCCCGACCACGATGGAAGGCTTCGGCGGCTCCGGTTCGCACCAGTGGGGTATGACGTCCTACGGCGCCAAGTACGAAAAGGAATTCCTCTTCCAGCCGGCTTCCTCCTACTGCGAAGTCTGCCACGACTTCAAGTTCGACTTTAAGGACAAGAAGGAATTCTTCGCTGCTCTCGGCAATCCGAAGGAACTCCAGAAGCACACGATCTCCCGCGGTATTGCTTGCGAAGAATGCCACGGCGCCGGCGGCCACCTTGTTGGCGCTGAATCGAACGGCTTCCAGTCGAATTGCGAACGCTGCCACCAGCGCTCCAACTTCATCGCTGAAGACGTCGTCGACGGCAAGATCGAAAAGGGCATGAACGCCAAGACCAAGTCCTCCTGCCCGTCCTGCGGTACGGAAGGCTCGCAGATGATGATGTCCAAGCACTACGAAAAGGGCATGCGCTGCGTTACCTGCCACGACCCGCATGAAGTCACGAGCAACGACTGGACGTCCTACTACACCAAGCCCGCTATCAAGAAGACTTGCCAGGACTGCCATACCACGCAGGCTGACGTGATGGCTCAGACGAACACGCATAAGAAGGTCGACTGCGTTGACTGCCATATGCCGTTCACGATGTCTTGCGAAAACTTCACGGCCATCCAGCGTCCTGACTACGCCGGCTTCGACGCCGTCCGTCGTTCGCACATCTTCAACATCAAGGTTGACCCGACCGCCAAGATGATGAATCCGGCTGCCGGTCAGTCCCGCGCCTCCAACTCCAAGGGCTGGCGCATTGCCAAGGACGAAGAAGGCCACGCCTTCGTCGACCTGATGTGGTCCTGCGCCCGTACGGCCAATGCTGAAAAGGGTGTGATGGACAACAAGGGCTGCCACAGCGCGTTCCTCTCCGAACTCGAAAAGGGCCTCCAGTACACCGACCAGAAGGAAGTGTACGGCGAAGTCATGAAGTGGCAGAACCCGGTTAAGGACGGCTACAAGGCTGCGGTTGCTTCTCAGGAACGCATCATCAAGCTCCTCGAAGTGACGGCTGTTCCGGTTGACGCCAAGACCGACATCCTCATGCTCGTCGACAAGGCTGCCGACATCACGTCGCAGATCAAGAAGGACGGTTCGTTCGGTGTCCACGCTCCTGCCTACCTCAAGCAGCGCGTCGAAACCGCTCAGGCCTACCTCGCCAAGGCTCAGTCGATCCTTGACAATGGCGGTTACCCTGCCAAGGAAGAAGCCAAGAAGTAATCAATAACTTCAAACCTGAGTACGGGATCCGGTATTGATCGGATCCCGGCCTGAAGACCAGAAGGAATTATGAAAACGCAACTTATGCGGCTCGCCGCGAGCCTGATGATCGCTCTTCCGATGACGGCCTTTGCCGGCGCGGACGAACCCATCGAGCCCGCCCCCGTGTACGACGAGATCCTCAATCAGATCTCGATGCGTGAAGCCGAGATGCTGCACGATCAGGGCATCCTCTTCTACGACTGCAACGAGCTG
>JAXEEN010000043.1:0-8484 GCA_034104065.1 Sutterella sp. | reverse complement strand
CCGATGCCCGTCGGGCCGGCCTATGAAAAGCTGATGAAGTCCAATGCCGCCGACATCGCCAATCAGGCCTCGACGCGCGAAGGCGGCGCCTCGTCGGCCGCCGCCTTCCTCTCGGTCTTCACCGAAGGCGTGCCCTGGGCTCATCTCGACATCGCGGCCACCGCCAACACGTCAGGACGCGAACGCGCCTCGAAGGGCCGGCCGGTGCCGCTGCTGCTGCAGTTCCTCTTCGACAGACTCTGACGCTTACAAGCGCTTACGCTGAATCGCCGGGAGGCCTCTCATGCCTCCCGCGCCTTTCGGTCATAATTAAAGCCATGCAGAAGATCGACTTTCACTTCAACGTTCCCAACCGCCTGCGCTACGCCTGCCTTGTGGCCCGCACCGTCTATCGGCGCGGCCTCACGCTCGCCGTTTGGTCGGCGGACGAACGCCGCCTGAGAGAGCTCGACTCCCTGCTCTGGCGCTTCGACGATCTGGCCTTTCTCCCGCACGTGCGCGCCGAGAATCCGCTGGCGTCCGAAACGCCGATCCTGCTCTCAAGCAATCTGGCCGCGCTTTCCGGCAACGTTCTTCTGCTTCTCGACGACGGTCTGCCGCCCGACTGGGCGTCCGCCTTCGAGCGCTTTCAGCGCATCATCGACGTCGTAAGCACCGAACCCGCCGAACTGCAGGCGTCCCGGGCCCGCTACCGCGCCTACAAAGCCGCAGGCGTCGAGCTCGCCGCCTACGACCGCCGCGCCTGATCGTTTCCAACCCTTCTCCGAGTGCCGTCATGCCGATTCAACGCAAGGAACCCGTCATTGATTCACACGCCTGCGATCTCACCGACCGCGTGAAACTCACCTGGCGCGACGTCCGGGACATGGCGGCCGCCGCGCAGAAGCCCCGGCCGGCCGCCCCGGCCTTTCAGGCCGCGCCGGTGATGCCAGTCGTCAGTAAACCCGCCGCATCGGCCTCGCCCGCCGCATCCGCCGCACCCGCCGTGCCGGCGGCCCCGCCCGTCCCCGCCGGTCTGTCGCCGGAGGAAAAGGCCGCGCTCACCGCCGTGCTCGCCCCCGCCATCGAACAGGCCGTGCGCAATGCGCTGCGCGAAACGCTCGAAGTCTCGCTTCAGAACGCCGTCACGCGCGCCCGCGCCGACATCGACCGCTCCGTCTCCGGCATCGTGGCCGAATCCGTTTCCCGCGAACTCTCCCGCATCGATCTGAGTACGCTGATTCGCCGCTGATTTTTGACGAAGCTCATGCTTTCCTGCAGGCCCGCTTCCGTTCGGAGGCGGGCTTTTCTTATCCCCTTCGCGATTCGTGCGAAAATAATGGGATTTACTGCCCGTCCGCCTCCCGCGCCGATCCGTGCTGCTTCGATGATGCGGACTTTCAACGTCTTTTTTCACTGACTGAACATGACTGATACAAACACTCAGGAGCTCGCCAAGAGCTTTGATCCGGCCGCCATCGAAGCGCGCTGGTACCCGGTCTGGGAACAGCGCGGCTACTTCGCCGCGGGTCTCGATCCGACGAAGCCGAGCTTCTCCATTCAGCTTCCGCCGCCCAACATCACGGGCATTCTGCACATGGGTCATGCCTTCAACCAGACGGTCATGGACACGCTGACGCGCTACCACCGCATGGCGGGCTACAACACCGTGTGGATTCCCGGCACGGACCATGCCGGCATCGCCACGCAGATCGTGGTGGAACGCAAGCTTGAAAAGCAGGGCGTCGACCTGAAGTCGCTCACCCGCGAACAGTTCATTGAAAAAGTCTGGGAATGGCAGAAGTTCTCCGGCGGCACGATTCTCAATCAGATGCGCCGCATCGGCGACAGCGTGGACTGGGACCGCACCTACTTCACGATGGACGCCAAGCTCTCGAAGGTCGTCCGCGAAACCTTCGTGCGTCTTTACGAGGAAGGCCTCATCTACCGCGGCAACCGTCTCGTCAACTGGGACCCGAAGCTGCAGTCCGCCGTGTCCGACCTTGAAGTGGAAAGCGAGGAAGAAGACGGCCACATGTGGGAAATCCGCTATCCCGGCGCCGACGGCTCCGAAGGCGTGGTCGTCGCGACGACCCGTCCGGAAACCCTGTTCGGCGACCAGGCCGTTGCCGTCAATCCCGAAGACGAACGCTACACCTCGCTCGTCGGCAAGATGCTGAAGCTGCCGCTCACCGACCGTGAAATCCCGGTCATCGCCGACAGCTACGTCGACCGCGAATTCGGCTCCGGCTGCGTGAAGATCACGCCGGCGCACGACTTCAACGACTTTGAAGTCGGCAAGCGCCACAACCTCGCCATGCTGAACGTGCTCACGAAGACCGCGCACATGAACGACAACGTGCCGGAAAAGTACCGCGGCATGGACCGCTACGAATGCCGCAGGGCTGCCGTCGCCGATCTCGAAGCCGCCGGCCTTCTCGTCGGCATCAAGAAGCACCGCCACATGGTCCCGCGCGTCGCCCGCACCGGCGAAGTGGTGGAACCGATGCTCTCCGAGCAGTGGTACATGGCCATGAGCAAGCCCGCTCCCGAAGGCACCCTCTACCCCGGGAAGTCCATCGGCGAGGTGGGTCTTGAAGCCGTCGAATCCGGCGACGTCAACATCTTCCCGAAGGAATGGCGCGGCGTCTACCGCCAGTGGCTCGAAAACATTCAGGACTGGTGCCTCTCCCGCCAGCTCCTCTGGGGTCATCAGATTCCCGCATGGTACGACGAAGCCGGCAGGGTCTACGTCGCCCGCACCGAAGAGGAAGCCCAGAAGCAGGCCGGCGAAGGCGTGAAGCTCACCCGCGACCCGGACGTGCTCGACACGTGGTTCTCCTCCGCGCTCGTGCCCTATTCCACGCTCGGCTGGCCCGACGCCGAAGGCGACGACAAGATCGCCTACGACCTCTATCTGCCGAGCACCGTGCTCGTGACCGGCTACGACATCATCTTCTTCTGGGTCGCCCGCATGGTGATGATGACGAAGCACTTCACCGGCCGCGTCCCCTTCAAGAACGTCTACATCCACGGTCTCGTGCGCGACGCCGAAGGCAAGAAGATGTCGAAGTCCGAAGGCAATACGCTCGACCCGCTCGACATCATTCAGGGCATCGGCCTCGAAGATCTGGTGAAGAAGAACACCATGGGTCTGCGTCAGCCTGAAAAGGCCCCGCAGGTCGAAAAGAAGCTCCGCAAGAACTATCCCCAGGGCATCGCCGCCCACGGTGCGGACGCGCTCCGCTTCACCATGGCCGCCTACGCCACGCTCGGCCGCAACGTCAACTTCGACCTGAAGCGCGCCGAAGGCTACCGCAACTTCTGCACGAAGCTCTGGAACGCCACCCGCTTCGTGCTGATGAACGTGGAAGGCAAGGACTGCGGCACGGGTGCGACCGCCGATGCGCCGATGACGTTCTCGTTCGTCGACCGCTGGATCGTGAGCGAACTCGAAAAGACCATCCGCGACGTGCGTCAGGCTTATGCCGACTACCGTCTCGACGTCGCCGCCAACGCCATCTATTCCTTCGTTTGGAACGAATACTGCGACTGGTACCTCGAACTCACCAAGGTTCAGCTCAAGGGCGACGAAGCCGCCTGCCGCGGCACGCGCCACACGCTCGTCACGGTGCTCGAAACGATTCTGCGTCTGGCCCACCCGATCATTCCGTTCATCACGGAAGAACTGTGGCAGAAGGTGTCCGTCGCCGCCGGCACGCGTGCCGCCGACGAGGAAACCTCCGTCATGATCCAGGCCTATCCGGTCTGCGACGAAACGAAGACGGATGCCGCCGCCGAATCCCGCATGACCTCCGTCAAGGCGATGATCGACGCCGTGCGCAATCTGCGCAGCGAAATGAAACTTTCGCCCTCCGTGCGCATTCCGCTTCTCATTTCCGGTCCGGAAGACCTCTGCGCCGAAGCGGCTCCGTACCTCCAGGCCCTCGCCCGCCTGGAAACGGTCGAACACGTCGAGAGCATCGAGGCCGTCAATGAAGGCGCCGTCGCACCGGTGGCCATCGTCGGCGACTTCAAGCTGATGCTCAAGGTCGAAATCGACCTCGCCGCCGAACGCGACCGCCTCACGAAGGAAGTCGCCCGTCTCGAAGGCGAAGTGAAGAAGTGCGAAGCCAAGCTCGGCAACGAACGCTTCGTCTCCCGCGCGCCCGCCCAGGTCGTGGAAACGGAAAAGAAGCGCCTCGCCGACTTCAGCGACCTTCTCGTGAAGGTTCGCGAACAGCTCGCCCGTCTGCCCCAGGCCTGAGCCGGCAGCTGATCGGTAAAAAATGAAGGGCTTTCGCCGGCAGCGGCGAAAGCCCTTTTTTCACGGATCGGATGCGCTCAGACCGACACCTGCAGCTCCCTGAGCGCGGCGATCACGTCGTCGGGCGTGATCGCCTTCAGGCAGTCCGAATGACTGTCGTCGCAGTTGAGGCACCCCTTCGCGCCGCACGGACACTGCTGATAGGGCTGCTTCTGAAGCAGAATCACGTTACCGCGGCGCTGCCGTCCTTCGGAGCACTTGTGCTCGTACGGCACCGACTGGCCGGGCGCCCAGGGGCCCCAGGCGGCCGCGCTCGTCGGTCCGAAGAGCGTCACGGTCGGCACACCGGTGGAGGCGGCCACGTGCGTCGTTCCGGTATCGGGGCCGATGAAGGCCTTCGAGCGCGCGACGAGTTCCGCCGTCTGCGCAAAGCTCAGTCTGCCGGCGACGATCTCGCAGCCTTCCGCGCCTTCGGCCGCCTTGCGCACATAGGCGAGTTCCGCTTCCGCGCCGCTGCCGGTCAGCACGACCTTCAGACCCTGATCGGCAAGCTTTCGAATGAGCGCCTGCCACTTGTCGACGTCCCACTCCTTGTACGTGCAGCGCGGCGTCGGATGAATCACCACGTAGGGACCCTCAGGGATCACCCCGGCGGGCAGCTCGGCGTGCGGCTGAGGCACGGTGAAGGAATCCGTCTTCGGACAGCCGGCCGCCGTGAGAAGCGAGTCGAAAAGCAGTACCTGGGACGCGTGCGCGGCCTGCACGTGCTTCGTCAGGAGCAGACGCTTCCACCAGTTTCGGCGGTTCACGCCGGGATCAAAGCCCACCCGTTCCTTTGCCAGGAAGGCCGCGTAAAGAGACGGGCGGGTGCCGGTCTGCGTGACGAGCGCCAGATCGAATTCATGGAAGTGACGCAGCATGAAGGCGAGCTGATCGGACTTCTTCGGCCGTTCCGGCACCGTCAGGATGTCGTCAATCGTCTCGACGCCCTCCAGAATGCTGCTGACGCGGTCGAAGACCAAATACGTGATCTTCGCGTCGGGCCAGCTCTTTCGAATATGAGTGGAGAGGGAGGACGAAATCAGGGCATCGCCGAAATACCGCAAGTTGATGACAAGAACCTTCTTCATGAGAATCGCCTATCTGCAGGGCACCGTTATGCATTAATGCTGTGCATTTTATCCCTGCGGAAGGCTTCTCAGGGCTTTTCCCAGGCGCCGGAACCGCCGGCCCGTCACAGAGTCCTTCTTTGAGGCAGGTCATCCAAATTAGGGCGAATCTGGAACATAATTGATACAGTTGACAGATACCTTTTACCGCGCAGCACCCCCCGGGGGCGCTGCATCTATTCACCGTTTGACAATTGATAAAGGAGAACGGAAATGACGACAGTTGACACCATCGCCGAGGCGATCAAAGAAAAGAAGAGCCTGGCGTTTGCCTATCACGGCTTCGACCGCGTGGTTTCTCCCTATGCCTGCGGCCTTACCCCCACCAACGAAATCAAGATGATCGGCTTCCAGATCGGCGGCGGCAGCAATTCCGGCGTGACGGAAAAGCTTCGCTTCTATTCCACTGCCGACATGGCCGGCGTGACGGTCGTTGACGATCCGTTCCGTCCGGCGACTGAAGAAGACAAGGCCGTCTTCGCCCAGCTCGCCAAGATTTATGAAGAAGTGCAGTAAAGCGCGCTTTTCATTCTCTTGAAAGTGAAAGGGAGCCGATATCGGCTCCCTTTGGTTTTTTCAGCGTTCTCCCGTCAGACCGGATTCTTCGGATCGAGACCGGTCAGGTTGTCCACGCCGGCTTCCTCTTCCACCGCCAGATTCGCTTCGGCTCGGGTGCCTTCCCAGTAGGAGGCGTTCTCAATGCCGAGCTTTTCCGGGTGAAACACCGGATTGGCGCCGCTGCGAAGCTGCGCTTCGTAGTCCTTCAGCGCCTTGAAGGCGGGCTTCTGCAGCAGGAAGATGGCGATGATGTTGAGCCAGGCCATGGTGCCGACGCCGATGTCGGCCATCGTCCAGATGAGACTCGACGCCTTCACGGCGCCGAAGGCCACCGTTCCGATGAAGATCGCCTTGCAGACGGTGATCATCACCGGCTTGCGCAGATAGCGGTTGAGATAGGCTACGTTGGTTTCGGCCATGTAGTAGTAGCCGAGAATCGTCGTGAATGCGAAGAAGAAAATCGTTACGCCGATGAAGGGGCCGCCCCAGCCCGGCATCAGACTGTCGATGGCCGTCTGGGTATAGACCGGACCCGCGAACACGCCCTTGATGCCTTCATAAAGCATCGTGCCGTCGGGAGCCTGGATGTTGTAGCAGCCGGTCATCAGAATCATGAAGCCCGTCGCCGTGCAGACGAAGAGCGTGTCGATGTAGACCGAGAACGCCTGCACCAGTCCCTGCTTGGCGGGATGCGACACCGCGGCCGCGGACGAGGCGTGCGGGCCGGTACCCTGACCGGCTTCGTTGGAATAGATGCCGCGCTTCACGCCCCAGGACACGGCCGCGCCGAGCATGCCGCCCGTCAGGGAATCCGCGCCGAAGGCGCTCGAGAAGATCAGACCGAAAATGGCCGGAATCTGCTCCCAGTTGATGCCGACGATGATGAGCGCGACCACGATGTAGGCCTGCGCCATGAAGGGTACGATCCAGGCCGTAAAGAGCGCGATGCGGCGCAGACCGCCGACGATCACGAAGCAGGTGATCGAGGCCACGACGGCCGCCGTGATTTCCGCTTCCAGACCGAAGGCTTCCTGCCAGGCGAGCGCGATGGAGTTGCTCTGCACGCCGGGGCAGAAGAACACGGACGCCAGAATCGTGACGATGGCGAAGATCCAGGCGAAGAAGCGGGAGTGCAGACCGCGTTCGATGTAAAAGGCCGGGCCGCCGCGGTACTGGCCATCAATATTTTCCTTGTAGATCTGGCCGAGCGTCGATTCCACGAAGGCGGACGAAGCGCCGAGGAACGCCACCATCCACATCCAGAAGAGTGCGCCGGGACCGCCGAAGCAGATGGCGGTCGCCACGCCGGCGATGTTGCCGGTGCCGACGCGGCTCGCGAGCGTCATCGAGAGCGCCTGAAAGCTCGAGAGACCGACTTCGTCCTCCTTCTTCTGAAAGAGAAGACGCCACATTTCGGGAATCATGCGAAGCTGCACGAACCTCGAGCGCACCGAGAAGAAAAGGCCCGCGCAGAGGCAGAGGCCGACGAGAACGGGAGACCAGATGATCCCGTTGAGGGCATTGATTGCATTTTCCATGCTGATTATTGTTGTACGTGAGAACGTTCCGGCCGACGCCGGAACGAAAGAGTCAGGGACGACAAAAGCCCGGTTGGGCCGGGCTTTTGTCCTGTTCTGAAGGAATCAGACTCTTGTCAGCCCTGCATCAGAGCGACGCAGGACGATCAGGCCTTCTTGGCCGAGCGTTCGGCAATGATGCCTTCCCAGCGGGCGACCTGCCTGCGAACCTGTTCGGGGGCGGTGCCGCCGAGGTGGTTGCGGGCATTGACGGAGCCTTCGAGCTTGAGCACTTCGTACACGTCCTCTTCGATGGACGGGCTGAAGCTCTTGAGCACGTCGAGCGGCAGGTCTTCAAGACCGCAGCCGCGTTCGGAGGCGGCGCGGACCGTCTGACCGACGATGTCGTGGGCCGTGCGGAACGGCGTGCCGTGGCGCACGAGGTAGTCGGCGAGGTCCGTGGCGGTCGGATAGCCGGCCTGGGCGGCCTGGTGCATGGCGGCGGCCTGCGGTTCGACGCCGGCCATCATGTCGCAGAAGGCGCGCAGCGTGTCCTTCACCGTGTCGATCGCGTCGAACACCGGTTCCTTGTCTTCCTGGAAGTCCTTGTTGTAGGCGAGCGGCGTGCCCTTCATGAGCGTGAGCATCGTGATGAGGTCGCCGTAGACGCGGCCGGACTTGCCGCGGGCGGTTTCCGGCACGTCCGGATTCTTCTTCTGCGGCATGATCGAGCTGCCGGTCGTGAAGCGGTCCGGGAGCTTGATGAAGGCGAAGCGCTGGCTCATCCAGACGACGAGTTCTTCGGAAAGACGCGAAATGTGCATCATGAGCACCGCGGCGGCGGCGCAGAATTCAATCGCGAAGTCGCGGTCGGACACGGCGTCGAGCGAATTCTGGGCGACGGCTTCGAAGCCGAGGAGCTGGGCGGAGTATTCGCGGTCGATCGGATAGGTCGTGCCGGCGAGCGCGGCGGCGCCGAGCGGGCTGCGGTTGA
>JAXEEN010000042.1:0-2352 GCA_034104065.1 Sutterella sp. | reverse complement strand
TCGTCTTGGTTTTTTCAGCCGCATGCACCCAGTGGCTGTCGCCGCGGCCGTGACTGGAGAAGTCGGCCTCGTTTTCCTGTGTCTTCTTATGTTCTTCAGACATGATTGGTTCTTCTGTACAAAGTGTGCGTTTCACTGACAAAAACCGGAAGGTCGGGGAAATCGAACCTTCCGGCATTCGCGCCCTCTCATCTTAATCCTTCCGTGAAGCGGACGGCGGACAGATTTGCATCTGCCGATGCCGACATGAAAAGAAAGACGCCCCGCTCCGCTGAGGAGTGAGGCGTCTTCGGCCGTGCGTGTCCGGCGGGCCGGCCGGACCGCTCACACCGTCGGCTTACTTGCCGAGCATCGGCGCCACGACGCTGCCGCCCGTCAGGAGGCCGGCCTTCGAGTAGATGCCGAGCTTCTGACGCGTGTCGGTGATGTCGAGGTTGCGCATGGTGAGCTGACCGATGCGGTCGACGGCCGTGAACATGGAGTCGCCCTTTTCCATCGTGAGACGGGACGGTTCGTACGTCAGGTTCGGGCTCTTCGTGTTCATGATCGAGTAGTCGTTGCCGCGGCGCAGCTCGATGGTCACCTCGCCGGTGATGGCGCGGGCCACCCAGCGCATGGCGCTTTCACGGATCATGAGCGCCTGGCTGTCGAACCAGCGGCCCTGATAGAGCAGGCGGCCGAGCTTGATGCCGTTGATGCGGTATTCCTGAATCGTGTCTTCGTTGTGGATGCCGGAGACTAGACGTTCGTAGGCGATGAAGAGCAGCGCCATGCCCGGGGCTTCGTAGATGCCGCGGGACTTGGCTTCGATGATGCGGTTTTCGATCTGGTCGGACATGCCCAGACCGTGACGGCCGCCGATGCGGTTCGCTTCTTCCATGAGCGAGACGGGATTCGAGAACGTGCGGCCGTTGATGGCGACGGGCACGCCTTCGCGGAATTCGATCGTCACGCTTTCGGGCTTGACGTCGACGTCGTCGCGCCAGAAGGCCACGCCCATGATCGGTTCGACGATCTTCACGTTGGAGTCGAGGCTTTCGAGGTCCTTGGCTTCATGCGTGGCGCCGAGCATGTTCGAGTCGGTCGAATAGGCCTTTTCGGCGCTCATGCGGTAGTTGAAGCCTTCCTTCTGCAGGAACGCGGACATTTCAGCGCGGCCGCCGAGCTCGCTGATGAACTGAGTGTCGAGCCAGGGCTTGTAGATCTTGAGATTCGGATTGGCAAGAAGACCGTAGCGGTAGAAGCGCTCGATGTCGTTGCCCTTGTAGGTGGAGCCGTCGCCCCAGATGTTCACGCCGTCTTCGCGCATGGCGGTGACGAGCATCGTGCCGGTCACGGCGCGACCGAGCGGCGTCGTATTGAAGTAGAGCTGGCCTGCCGTGGAGATATGGAAGGCGCCGGACTGAATGGCGGCGAAGCCTTCAGTCACGAGCTGTTCGCGGCAGTCGATCAGGCGCGCATTTTCAGCACCGTACTCCATGGCGCGGCGGGGAATGGCATCGTAGTCCGTTTCGTCGGGCTGACCGAGGTTGGCCGTATAGGCATACGGCAGAGCGCCCTTATTCTTCATCCAGCGCAGTGCCGCGCTCGTGTCAAGACCGCCGGAGAATGCAATACCAACCTTCTGGCCGACCGGAACGCTTTGCAGAATCGTTTGAGACATAGCTGAAAACCAATACTTTATAAATGACTGTTGTTGTTTACCCAGCAACCTGGGGCCTGCGACTCGGAATTATCCGCTTTGGAGAGACTTTGTGCCCGAATAGGGCGCATCAATTTCAGGCTTTCTATGGACGCCTCAAACAGATTCAGACGAAATACCTAGCCGAAGCCGTCCCCGCGGACAATTGGTCGACATTAAGCCCGCATTGGCCGAGAATGGCTGAAATTGTTGAATTTTCTCGTATTTGAGAAGGAGAAGGAAAGACGGGGCGTGCGTTCTGAAGGACACACCGGCGGGACGAAAAAACGCGAATCGTAGCCTGATGCCTTCGATTTTTTCCATAAGGGTTTTCCTATTTTCATCCGACATTCATCCTAGGTCAAACAGACTAGATTGTTTGATATTTTCATGAATTCCGCGACGATAAACTTCTGCACGCTGTCGGTCTGCCCTCTCCCGGAGGGCTCGGCGACGAGGAAGGCGCAGGACCAAGCATCGTCTTCCGTTCGAGCCGCACGCCGGCGCACGCGCGCCCTTTTTTCCGCGCATTCGAAACCAGGGAGGATCTTCGCCATCCTCCAGCCTAAGGAGCAACTGCTATGTCCATCAAGAAGACACTGATCGGTCTCGGTCTCATCGCCGCTTCGGGCGCCGCCCTCGCGCTGCCCAACATCGCCGTGCTGGCCACG
>JAXEEN010000041.1:0-3804 GCA_034104065.1 Sutterella sp. | reverse complement strand
GAACGTCTCACGATGCTTCGCTACGGCATCGACGACCTGCGCCTCTTCTTCGAAGGCGATCTGCGCTTCCTGCGCCAGTTCAACTGATCCGTGATGAGCCCAATAAGGAATAACTGACATGCTGTTTACAGAAGAGTGGCTGCGTCAATACGTCAATCCGCAGCTCAATACCGACGATCTTGCCGAAACGCTCACCATGGCGGGTCTCGAAGTTGAGGAAGTGACCTCGGTCGCGCCGGCTTTCACGGGCGTCGTGGTTGCCGAAGTGCTCACCTGCCGCGATCATGAAAACTCCGATCATCTGCACGTCTGCGAAGTCAACGCCGGAACGGGCGAAGTCCTCCAGATCGTCTGCGGCGCGCCCAACGTGAAGGCCGGCATCAAGGTGCCGTGCGCGCTGATCGGCGCCGAACTCCCGGGCGGCTTCAAGATCAAGAAGTCCAAGCTCCGCGGCGTGGTCTCGATGGGCATGCTCTGCTCGGCCCGCGAACTCGGCACGAGCGAAGATCACAGCGGCATCTGGATTCTGCCGTCCGACGCGCCGATCGGTATGTCGATCCGCGAGTACGCGAAGCTTGACGATGCCCGCATCGAAGTGAAGCTCACGCCGAACCGCGGCGATGCGCTCTCCGTGACGGGCGTGGCCCGCGACCTTCATGCCGTGACCGGTGCTCCGCTCACGCTGCCCGCCATGGACAAGGTGGCGCCGACGTGCGAATGCCGGCTGCCGGTCCGCATTGAAGCGCCCGATCTCTGCGGCCGCTTCACCGGCCGCGTGATCCGCGGCCTCAACGCCAAGGCCGAAACGCCGCAGTGGATGCGCGATCGTCTCGAACGCGCCGGTCAGCGCCATATCTCCGCCCTCGTCGACATTTCGAACTACGTCATGCTCGAGCTCGGCCGTCCGTCCCATTTCTTCGACATGGACAAGCTCGAAGGCAGGGAGATTACGGTCCGCTGGGCCCGCGAAGGCGAAAAGGTGACGCTTCTCAACGGCCAGACCGTTGACCTCGATCCGTATTTCGGCGTCGTCTGCGACGGCGATCGTCCGGAATGCATCGCCGGCATCATGGGCGGCGACGCCAGCGCCATCTCCGAAGAGACGAAGGATCTCTTCATTGAAGCGGCCTTCTGGCATCCGACGTCCATTCAGGGCCGCTGCCGCCGTCTCAACTTCTCGACGGATGCGGCCTACCGTTTCGAACGCGGCGTCGATTTCGGCTCCAACGCCGATCATATGGAATACATCACCCGTCTCGTGCTCGAGATCTGCGGCACGCCTGAAACGAAGGTGGGTCCGGTCGACGACCAGATCGTGAATCTGCCGCAGCGCAAGCCCGTGACGATGCGCGTGTCCCGCTGCCTCAAGGTCGTCGGCATGGATATTCCCGTCGAGGCCATGAAGAACATCTTCACGCGTCTCGGGTTCGACTATACGTTCGACGGCGAAGTCTTCACCGTCGAGTCGCCCACGCACCGCTTCGACATTGAGATCGAAGAGGATCTGATTGAGGAAGTGGCCCGTCTCTACGGCTATGAAAAGCTGCCGGACCGTCCGCCGCTCGCCCGCATCGCGATGAAGAGCCCGAAGGAAGCCTCCCGTACGGCTCACGCCCTTCGCCGCGAAATGGCCGTGCTCGGCTATCAGGAACTGATCAACTTCTCCTTCGTTCCCGAAGCCTGGGAAAAGGATTTTGCCGGCAACGACCAGCCGATCCGCCTCCTGAATCCGATCGCCTCGCAGCTTTCCGTGATGCGCACGCAGCTGATCGGCGGCCTCGTCGACATTCTGAAGTACAACCTCAACCGCAAGGCCGAACGCGTCCGCGTGTTCGAACTCGGCCGGGTCTTCTTCCCGGATCCCGCCGTTCTTGACGGTCCGTGGTCCGTGAAGGGCGTGCGGCAGCCGCAGCACATCGCCGGTCTTGCCTACGGTACCGCCGCAGATGCCCAGTGGGGGCTCGACCCCCGCCCGGTCGACTTCTACGACGTGAAGGGCGACATCGAACGCCTTGTTGCGCCGCTCAAGGCCCGCTACGTGAAGGAAGTCTTCCCCGGACTGCATCCGGGCCGTTCGGCCGCCGTCTACATCGGCGAAAAGCGCGTCGGCTTTATCGGCGAACTGCATCCGAAGCTTGCCCAGGACTATGATCTGCCGAAGGCGCCGGTCGTCTTCGAACTTGAAGTCGAGCCGCTTCTCGCGCTCGAACTGCCGCGCTACACGCCGGTCAGCAAGTTCCAGCCGATGCGCCGCGACATCGCTGTTGTCGTTCCGGCGGATTTCGAAGTGCAGAAGCTCTTCAACGCCGTGAGCGAAGGCCGAGTGTCCGATCCCCGTCTGGCTGCTCTGACGGCTTTCTCGCTCTTCGACCTTTATCGTCCGACTTCGGGCGAACAGGCCGGCGAAAAGTCTCTCGCCTTTGCCGTTGAGCTCAACGCTGCCGGCGAAGAAGCGCTGACGGATCTGGAAGCCGACGGGACGATGCGCGCGCTGGTTGAGGTTCTCGAACGTGCCGGCGCACGTCTGCGTGCCTGATAAACTCATCAATAAAGCCGAACTGCCTTCCGATAGACGGGAAGGCAGTTCCATTCGACAAACCGGAACCGGACTCTGAATCAAGAGCGGAACCGAACTCGGATACTACTCACATGAAGAGAAAGCCTGAAGAATTCGAAGAAATCGACGACGCTGACGATGCAGCTGATGAAGAAATCGTTGTCGGCGGCATCACCGTGAACAAGGCTGCGCTGGCCGAAGTGATTTTCGAACGCCACGGCATTGACCGTCACGACGGCAAGCAGTTTGTGGATCGCTTCTTTGAACTGATCATCGAACACCTAAAGCAGGGCCACGTCGTCAAGCTTCCCGGACTGGGAAACTTCTCGGTTCGCGATAAGAATGCGCGTCCGGGCCGCAACCTGAAGACCGGTGAAACCGTTCTGATCAACGAACGCCGCGTGGTGAACTTCCATCCGTCCGGCACGCTCAATTCCCGTGTTACGGACAGCCTTATCAAGGCGAAGACGGAGTAAGCAAATACCATATATGTGGTATTTACCCTGGGGTCTCTTCTTTTACGAAGGGACCTGAGGTATACTTCGTTTTCTCGGGGCGTAGCGCAGCCTGGTAGCGCACTTGCATGGGGTGCAAGGGGTCGCGAGTTCGAATCCCGCCGCCCCGACCATACACCAGGAAAAGAGAGAATGAGTCACTCATTCTCTCTTTTTTTATATCCGTATCTTCCGTTCAGACGAACAGAAGGCACCCGTCCCCGACTCGATGCGGGAGGGAGAAACCCGCCCTGCGGCCCCTTAAGTCGACAACGGGAGCCGCCGTCTTCCTGAACGCGCAGCACTTCTGCAGGGGGCGGGACCGAGGGGAACGGGGGCTTCTGATTTTGGAAAACCGGTGATTGTCCTCCTCTTGCTCAGCCGTCAGAGGTCGACCAACAAATGCTTTCTGACAAATCATCGGGATCATTCCTGCCGCAAAAATTTGAGCTGACTGTTTCGCCCCTACATAACCGGCGTCGGCAAAGAGGATGCGGCCGCTGCCGATGTCATAACCTGAAAGCAGGGGAACAATTACCTGCGAGTCGTGGACGCTGGCCGAAGTGACGTTGCACCCCACAATTAACTTGGTAGCGCTGTCGGCGTTTACATGACCCTTGTAGCCGTAATGCGTAACATCGTGTTTTTTAGCCCATCTGGCATCGATGTCCTTGTGACATTGCTTATGGGGGTTCTCGTTCCAGAGAGTTTGGCCCTTTCCTGCTTTGATGAGCGCGTTTTCCGTACGAGTGT
>JAXEEN010000040.1:0-8719 GCA_034104065.1 Sutterella sp. | reverse complement strand
GGGTCTGCGGCGGGCCGTCCAGGTGAGCGCGTCCGCCAGAATCATGCGGCCTTCGCAGTCGGTGTTGAGGATTTCAATGGTTTTGCCCGAGAGCGACGTGACGACGTCGCCTGGTTTGGAGGCGCTGCCCGAGGGCAGATTCTCACAGGCGGCGGCAACGCCGAGGAGGTTGATCTTGAGTCCGGCTCGTGCCGCGGCAAAAACCGTGCCGATGACGGCTGCCGCACCCGACATGTCGTAGGTCATGTCGGCCATGTTGGCCGCAGGCTTGAGCGAGATGCCGCCCGCGTCAAACGTGATGCCCTTGCCGACGAGCGCGACCGGCGCCTCGTCCTTCTTTCCGCCGAGATATTCGAGCGCGATGAAGCGGGGCGGCACGACGCTGCCGCGGGCCACCGAGAGAAAGGCGCCCATGCCGGCTTCGGCGATCGCCTTTTCGTCGAGCACGGTCGCCGTGAGTCCGGGAACGTCCTCGGCGGCAGCGAGGACGGCCCGGGCCAGATAGTCCGGCGTGCAGACGTTGCCGGGCAGATCGGCCAGGCCGCGCATGATGCTCATGCCTTCCGCCGTGATGCGGCCTTCCTCCAGGCCGGCGAGCACCTTTTTCGAGGGACGGGCGTCCACCCAGAGAACGGATGCCGTCCCTGGTTTGTCGTCGGCTTTGCTGCGCAGCGCGGCGCGCTTCGTGAGCGCATTGAGCGTCACGGAGGCAAATAGTCTTGCCGAAGCCCTGTCCTTCAGGCTGTTGGGCAGCCATTCGACGGCCGTGTAGGCCTGCACGGGCGCCCAGGAAAAGGCGGAGACGGCCTTTTCGAGCGCATCCCTGTAGACCTGGGCGGAAAAGGTTTCCACGTCGCCGAGGCCGAGCACGGCAACGCCGCCGGGAAACGCATCGGCTTCGGTCAGGTACTGCGTGCTCCCCGCCTTGGCGCTGAAGATGCCCCGTTCGAAGCGGCTGCTGATGATGCCGTCGAATTCGGCGTCGATCTGAGCGGCCGACGTGGTGAGGACAAGCTTTCCCTCGCTCAGGAAGGCGCCGACGATCAGAAGGGCGCCGCCGATCTCGGACGGCGCCGCGGTGCCGATGCCGGCCTGCAGAAATTGAAGACGGGGTTCCATAAAAAATCCTCCAGGTGATCCGTCATTCTAGCGCCGCGTTAACCCTTAGCCGTTTGGCAAATCCCGGAAGGGCGGCCGATAATGAAAGAATCTGTCAATTATGAGGAGCCGCAAATGGATGCCCTGCCGAAACTCAGACTTTCCCGTCCGACGAATCATCTGGAGGCCGTGATCGCTTTCTATGTCGACGGACTCGGATTCGACGTGCTCGACCGCTTCGACAGTCAGCAGGGCTGGGACGGCGTGATTCTCGGACACCGCGACTGGCCGTATCAGTTTGAGTTCACCAGCCGCCGCGACGCCTCCGTCGTGCCGCCCGCGCCGACGCCCGAGCACTTCGTGGTGTTCTGCATTCCCGAGGGCGAACACTGGGAGCGGCGTCTCAAGGCGCTTTTTGAGGCGGGCTTCCAGCAGGTGACGCCGCCGCAGCTCTATGCCGACAGCGGCACGGCGACCTACGAGGATCCGGACGGCTACCGCGTGGTGCTCGTCCGCGGCCGCTGGAAGAAGTAAAATACCGCATTCTTGGTATTTCGAGAATAAGAAGAACGGTGCAAAATTCAACTCCTGCATCGACGTGAGAGATCACGGCGGGCAGGACAAACCGATTCGGCCGGGGGGGTAGCTCAGCTGGGAGAGCGCTGCGTTCGCAATGCAGAGGTCGGGAGTTCGATCCTCCTCCTCTCCACCAATTCCGAATCGAAGCCGAAAAGGCAGTCAATGAAGCGTCTGGTCATCAGGCGCTTTTTTGTTGTCCGGCGTCCGCGTCCGAAGGGTCGTGAACATCACGTCCCGCACGCCGCAGGCCCTGCCGGCACTGAACCTGCGGAAGGAATCGCCGGCCCGGCGCTGAGTTAAACTCTTCGGGCATGCCGAACAACGGAGAAACACATGGCTGACATGAATGACGATGACGACGAGGTCAGGCTTCCGGGGCTTCCCGCCAATACGAAAAACTACATGACGCCCGCCTGCTACCGGCGTCTGCTTGACGAGCGCGAGCATCTGGTGAACGTCGAGCGTCCCGAAATCGTGAACGTCGTCGCCTGGGCGGCGAGCAACGGCGACCGCAGCGAAAACGGCGACTATCAGTACGGGAAGCGCCGTCTGCGCGAGATCGACCGTCGGATCCGTTTTCTCAACAAGCGTGTGGAATCCGCCGAAGTCGTCGATCCGGAATCGCGTCCGCCGACGGACCAGATCTTTTTCGGCGCGACCGTGCTTTACTGCAATCAGCGCGGCGAGGAGCACAAGGTCCGCATCGTCGGCATCGACGAGGCGGATGCGTCGCACGGCGACGTGAGCTGGATCAGTCCGATCGCCCGCGTGCTCCTCAAGGCGAGGGAAGGGGACGAGGTGAAGCTCCCGACGCCGGCGACCGTCACGCATCCGGCGGGCGTCGACACGCTGGAAATTCTCGAGGTGACCTATACCAACGAGCAGCCGTACTGACGGCTGAAATCCAAGAAAAAAGGCAGAGACGCTGCGAAGGCGTCTCTGCCTTTTTCATATCGGAGGGGCGAAGGGCGGTCGGGCAGGACTCCCCGCCTCTCGGTCAGCGGCGGTTCTGACGGCGGCGTTCCGGCGGCAGGCCCGCTTCGAAAACGCGCTTCACCTGTTCGACGTTGGCGTTCTGCTTGATGGTGCGCATCACGTGCATCAGATGGCCGCGGTCGCGGACCTGGACCGTGATGCGGACGAACTTCTGCTCGCCTTCGTCGTCGATCACCACGCCGACGATGCTCGAATTGGCTTCGGCCACGCTGGTTGCGATCAGCGCGATCGAGGCGTTCGGATTCTGAACACGGATTTCGAGCGGCACGGCGAAGCGCGGATTCTTCTGCTCGGGCGCCCACTGGACGTCGAGCCAGCGCGAGGGATCCACCTTGCGGCTGCGCACGACGTGCGGGCAGTCCGCGCGGTGAATGACGAGGCCGTGGCCGGAACGGCTGAAGCCCACGATCTTGTCGCCCGGAATCGGGTGGCAGTCCTTCGAGAGTTCGACCGCCACGCCCTCGTTGCCGCGGATGATGATGTCGGGCAGCGGCGTATCGGCGACTTCGCCGTTGCTCTCTTCCTTCATCAGTCTCACGAGACGGTGAATGACGGCGGCGGGCAGATCCTTGCCGAGACCGATCGAGGCGTAGAGCGAGTCCAGATTGTCGACGTTGAGTTCCTTCTGAATGGCCGCCCAGATCTTGTCCGGCATGGAGGCCAGACTGACGTGGTTTTCCTCGGCCAGACGCTCGAGCGCCGTCCGGCCGAGCCGGACGGAATCCTCGAAGCGGCAGTTGCGCAGGTACTGGCGGATTTCGGCGCGGGCGCGGCCCGAATGCACGAACTCGAGCCATTCGGGACTGGGGCTCGCCGCCGGATTGGTGACGATTTCGACCATGTCGCCGTTGTGCAGCTCGGTCGAGAGCGGCTTCGGTTCGCCGTTGATGCGGCAGTCCTTCGTCTGATTGCCGACGTCGGTATGAATCTGGTAGGCGAAGTCGACCGGCGTGCTGCCCTTCGGGAGCGAAATGATCTTGCCCTTCGGCGTAAAGGCGTAGACGCGGTTCGGGAAGAGGTCGACCTTGATGTTTTCGAGGAATTCGCTGCTGTCGGCACTGGTGCGCTGGATTTCCATCAGGCTCTGGAGCCAGGCGGCCGTGCGCGACTGCATGTCGCTCGAGTCGAAGTCGTTCTTGAACATCCACTGCGTGAGGATGCCGTTTTCGGCGACCTGATGCATTTCCTCCGTGCGGATCTGGAATTCCACGGGGGTGCCGTAGGGGCCGATCACGGTGGTGTGCAGACTCTGGTAGCCGTTGAGCTTCGGAATGGCGATGAAGTCCTTGAAGCGGCGGTGGACGGGCTTGTAGAGCTGATGAAGCGCGCCGAGCGTCAGATAGCATTCCTCGACCGTGCGCACGATGACGCGGAAGCCGTAGATGTCGAGCGCGTCCGAGAACGACTGATGATTCTCGCGCATCTTGTTGTAGATGCCGTAGATCGTCTTGTCGCGGCCGATGATGCGGGCGCGGATGCTGCGTTTGGGCAGGAAGGCCTTCGTTTCGGACAGAATGCGTTCGAGCACCGCCCGGCGGTTGTTGCGCAGAAGCAGGACGTTTTCGTAGAGCACCTGGTAGCGCAGCGGATACCGGTTGGCGAAGCTGAGCTCCTGCAGCTCGCGGAAGACGTTGTTGAGGCCGAGCCGGTGCGCGATCGGCACGTAGATGTCGAGCGTTTCCTTGGCGATGCGCGCCTTCTTCTCAGGACGCATTACGCCGAGCGTGCGCATGTTGTGGATGCGGTCGGCCAGCTTGACGAGGATGACGCGCACGTCGCGGGTCATCGCGAGCAGCATCTTGCGGAAGCTCTCGGCCTGCGCGGCGGCGGCCGACGAAAAACGGAGCTTGTCGAGCTTGCTCACGCCGTCGACGAGCTCCGCCACTTCGATGCCGAACTTTTCCGCCATTTCCTGCTTGCTCGTGCCCGTGTCTTCGAGCACGTCGTGCATGAGGCCGGCTTCGATCGTCGCGGCATCCATCTTCCAGGAGGCGAGCACGGAAGCGACCGCGATCGGATGGGTGATGTAGGGCTCGCCCGACTTGCGGAACTGGCCGAGATGCGCGGCGTCGGCATAGCGGTAGGCTTCGCGGATCTTTTCCACGTCTGCGTTGGAAAGATACTGCCGGCAGCGCTCGAGAAGCGCGGAGGCCGTCACCGTGGCGGTCGGGGCCTTGGGCGTAAAGAGCGGCAGGTCGGCCTCGGGCAGCGCCACCGTCGTGGGCGGCATGATGGACATGGTCTTTACGGCGGCGGAGGTTTTCTTCAGCGGCGCCGGCTTGCGGGCGGGCATCGGCATGGGGGCTGCTCTGACGCCCTCCTCGCGTGTCGCATAAAGATCATCAGGATATTGAATTCGCTCGACTGTCATCAGGCGTCGGTCCGTTTAAAAAGGGGCTGCGTTCGGCGCGGACCGTGCGTCTGCGGTCCGTCGGTACGCACAACGGAAGGCCCCGAAAAAAGCAAAAGGCCGAGCGTTCGCCGTACTTCCACGGCAAACCGGCCCGGCCGGGTGAAAGAAGTGCGTGCCTACAGTTTACGGCACGCGCTTCAACATTTCGAGTCCGACTTCGCCCTTGGCGATTTCGCGCAGCGCAATGACGCCGGGCTTGTCCTTCGCTTCGACCTTCGGGGCGTAGCCCTGGGTGATCTGACGGGCGCGGTAGGCGGCCGCGAGCACCATCTGGAAGCGGTTCGGGATCTTCTTCAGGCAGTCTTCAACAGTAATACGAGCCATTTTTGTTGTTTGGAAAAAATAAAAAAGGAGAGGTCAGCGCGGAGAATCGGTCTGACGGCGGGTCAGAGCGGAATGCCGAGGTTAACGAACTGGTCGCGGTGACGCACGGCCTGCTGGCGGAAGGCAAGGCGGCTGGCGACCACGACGGCCTGCATCTGGGAAAGCGCTGTTTCAAAGTCTTCGTTGATTATAACGTATTCAAATTCAGGGGCATGCGCCATTTCCGCGCCCGCGCCGAGGAGGCGCCGGGTGATGGTCTGCTCGGAATCGGTGCCGCGGTGATGCAGGCGCCATTCGAGCGCTTCGATGGAGGGCGGCAGAATGAAGATGCCCACGGTGCCTTCGAAGCAGCGGCGGACCTGACGGGCGCCCTGCCAGTCGATCTCGAGCAGCACGTCGTTGCCCTGCGCCATCTGGCGTTCGATCCAGATGCGGCTCGTGCCGTAGTAGTTGCCGTGAACGAGGGCCGATTCGAGAAATTCGCCGCGCTCGCGCATGGCCAGAAACTCCGCTTCGCTCACGAAATGATATTCGCGGCCGTTTTCTTCGCCCGGACGCGGGGCGCGCGTCGTGTGGGAAATCGAGAGCTTGATCGCGGGCTCGCGTTTGAGAAGCGCGTTGACGAGCGAGGACTTCCCTGCGCCCGACGGGGCCGTCACGAGAAAAAGACGGCCGGAATGGGAAGGTCTGGCGGCGGTTTCGCTGGACATTCGAAGACTCCATCAGTGTCCGCGCGGGAGGGCCCGCACGGTCGGGGCCGGCTGCGGCCGGCGCCCTGAAATTGAATGAGGCCGATATTGTAAGGGAGGCCGTCCCGGCGGGGGAGGCCTCCCTTGGAATTTTTCACTCGGCGCTTATTCGAGATTCTGGATCTGCTCGCGCATCTGTTCGATCACGACCTTGAGGGCGAGCGAGGCGTTCGTCATGTCGACGGCGGCCGCCTTGGAGCCGAGCGTGTTGGCTTCGCGGTTCATTTCCTGAACGACGAAGTCGAGCCGGCGGCCGACCGCGCCGCCCTTCTGAAGAATGCGGCGGACTTCGGCGACGTGGGTGAGAAGGCGGTTCATTTCCTCTTCGACGTCCATGCGGATGGCGTAGAGGGTCACTTCCTGACGGATGCGGTCGGCCACTTCCTCACGGGTGAGCGTGCTCTTTTCGGTGAGCGCGTCGGAGAGCGCCGATTCAAGACGTTCGGTGAGCTTGATCTGAATGTGGGCGAGGATGTCCGGCATCTTGACGGAGAGCGACTTCACGATCTCCTCGATCTGGTCGCAGTTGCCGAGAAGCACCTTGGCGAGCGCCTCGCCCTCGCGTTCGCGCGAGGCGGTGAAGGCGTCGAGGGCCGAATCGAGGATGGTCTGAACGGCGGCCGTGACGGCGTCCTGGTCGGGACGCTCGGTCACCATGACGCCGGGCATTTCCATCAGATCGGCGACGGACAGCTCGCGGGCGTTCGGCACGACGCCGAGGACCGTGTTCTGAAGCGAGATGATGCGCTCGAGGACGGCGCGGTTGATGCTGGCGGGCGCCGCATTTTCATCGGGGGTGAGCGAGCCGCGGACTTCAACCTTGCCGCGGGCAAGACGCTTCTGAAGGGTTTCGCGGATCAGAGGATCGGCAAAGCGCACGTCTTCGGTAAGACGCAGCGTCAGGTCGAGAAAGCGGGAATTGACGGAACGGCATTCGAGCGTCACGGTGCCGAGCGGCGTGGCGCCCGAGGCGACGGCATAGCCTGTCATGCTGGCAACAGCCATGAGGAACTCCTGAAGAGAAAGTGAGCAGTGCGCCGCAGACATGAAGACGGGCTGCGGCAGGCGGGACCCATTGTAGCCGCGTTTGGGCATGAAAGCGTTTCGTGATGGATCCTTGCGGTAGCATTACGGGACCGATACTGAAGGGAGTCCATTCATGACCGACTGCGTGAATCCTGTGCGCGTCGACGGCAGAGCCGCCGACGCGCTGCGGCCGCTTTCCTTCGCGCGCCGCTATACCAAATATGCCGAAGGGAGCGTGCTCGTCTGCGCGGGCGACACCAAGGTGCTCTGCACGGCGAGCGTCTCCGCGGGCGTTCCCCGCTTTCTGGCCGGCAGGGGCGAAGGCTGGGTGACGGCCGAATACGGCCTGTTGCCCCGCGCGACGGGCACCCGCTGCGACCGCGAAGCCGCCAAGGGCAAACAGTCCGGGCGCACGCAGGAGATTCAGCGTCTGATCGGCCGCAGCCTTCGCGCGGCGGTCGACCGCAGAAAGCTCGGCGACTTCACGATTCAGATCGACTGCGACGTGATTCAGGCGGACGGCGGCACGCGCTGCGCCTCGATTTCGGGCGCCTGGGTCGCGCTGCGCGATGCGGTGAACTGGATGCTTGAAAAGGGCATGATCGCCGAGGATCCGATCCTCACGCAGGTGAGCGCGGTGTCGGCGGGCGTGGTGAACGGCCGTCCGGTGCTCGACCTCAACTACGCCGAGGACAGCGGCTGCGACACCGACATGAACGTCGTCATGACGGGCGAAGGCGCCTTCGTGGAAATTCAGGGAACGGCCGAAGGCGCGCCCTTCACCCGGGCCGAACTTTCGGAACTTCTGCGTCTGGCGGAAAAGGGCAATCTTGAAATCATGGCCGCGCAGCGGGCGGCCTTCGAAGCGTAAAGGCGGATCAAATGGAAAAGACTCTGGTGCTGGCTTCCAACAACAAGGGGAAGCTGCGTGAATTTCAGGCCATGTTCGGCGAACTCGGCGTCGAGGTGATCAATCAGGGTGCGCTCGGCGTCGACTCCTGCGAGGAACCCTTCGGGACCTTCCTGGAAAACGGTCTGGCCAAGGCGCGCCATGCGGCCCGCGAAACCGGCCGTCCGGCCATGGCGGACGACTCCGGCATCTGCGCCGACGCGCTGGGCGGCATGCCCGGCGTCTATTCCGCCCGCTTTGCCGGCGAACCCTGCGACGACGATGCGAACAACCGTCTGCTCGTCGAGAAGCTCCGCGAAAAGGACGACCGCCGCGCGCACTACACCTGCGTGCTCGTGGCCGTGCGCACGCCCGACGATCCCGAACCGCTGGTGGCGGTCGGGCGCTGGTACGGCGAAATTCAGGACGAGCCCGCCGGCACGGGCGGCTTCGGCTACGACCCGTATTTCCGTCTGCCTGAATTCGGCAAGACGGCCGCCGAACTGACGGCCGAGGAAAAGAACGGTCTGAGCCACCGCGGTCAGGCGCTTCGCCGCATGATCGAAATGATCCGCGAAAACTGGGGCTGGTAAATGTCTCCGGTGAGGCCCGCCGATCTGCCGCTGTCGCTCTATCTCCACTGGC
>JAXEEN010000039.1:0-2697 GCA_034104065.1 Sutterella sp. | reverse complement strand
CGATGGCTTGTGCCATCGGGCTTTCGAGGATTCTTCGCGAAGATCGTGCTACTAAAGACGGGTAAAATTATAAACACCATCGGAACATCACGAATGTCCGCCTGCGTCAGTTGAATGCAACGGCACCCGAAAACCGGCCGGGGTTTTCGGGTGCTGTGAGGCAATACGTTGGGATGCCGAAGCAGACGGCAGAGAGGATCTGTTCCGACAGGCGGCAGAACTAGTCACTGATCATTCTTCGTGCTTGACCGGGATCAGATTGACCCTTCCGTGACGGATGCCGGGTTCTGCCGTCATGGTGTCCGCAACGTGACGCACTTCGGAGGCACTGCCGCGAATGACGACGGCTTCGGCGCATTCGTCATGGCTCAGATGCACATGCATGGTGGAGATGACGGCCCCCGTATGCTCGTGCTGATGTTCGGTGAGACGCATGGCCAGCTGACGCTCATGATGGTTGTAGCTGTAGCTCACGACGCCGACGCATTCGCAGTCCGGATCATCCGTCAGATCATCCGCCGCCACGGCCTCTCTTACGAGGTCGCGAAAAGCCTCCGACCGGTTGACGTAGCCCCGGCGGGCGATGAGACGCTCGAACTGGGCCGCGAGCTCGTCGTCAATGGAAATCGTCACGCGCTGCATTCGGGGCTCCTCAGGATCGTTTCTGCCAGACCGTACGGCCGGCAATGCGGGTTTCAACGACGCGGATCCGGCCGATGTCTTCAGCCGGCACGGAGAAGAAGTCGTCGGAGAGTACGGCGAAGTCGGCCCTGCTGCCCGGCGTCAGCGTGCCGCTCCCTTCAAAGGGGAGCACGCCCATGGCGCGTCCCGTATAGAGCATCAGCGCCTGAGTGCGGGTGACGGCTTCTTCGGGCACAAAGGGCGTGCCGTCGAAGGCGGTGCGGGTCACGGCGGCCATCATCGACGTGAAGGGGTTGTCGGGGTCCGCCCAGGCCGTGGCGGGCGCGTCGGAGGAGACGGCGAGCGCGGGGACGGTGCGCCAGAACATGCGAAGCGGATAGATCCTGGCGTAGGCTTCGGGCGTCAGGGCGGCCTCGTAGCCTTCCACCTCGGCGTAGGGGAAGATGACCTGCGTCGTGATGCCGAAATTCATCGGAGAGGCTGCCATGCGCGCGGTCTGCGCTTCCGTGAGGAAGGTGACGTGCTCGATGCGTACGGAGGGTCGGTCGGCAAGCCAGGGCGTCTGATGCTCGAAGTAGGCGATGACCTGTTCGATGGAGCGGTCTCCCATGGCATGGACGGAGAGCTGCACGCCGTTGCGGCGGGCATAGGCGGCGGCTGCGGCGAGATCGTCGTCGGGAAGCGTGCCGAAGCCGTACGTGCCGTCCCTGTAGGGCATCGTGACCCAGGCGGTCCTGCCGCTCACGCTGCCGTCGCCGAAGAGCTTGATGCCGGCGACGAAGGCTTCTCCGGTTTTTTCCCCGTCGGTAAGGTCAGGCATGCCTTCGGGATTGCTGCCGCCCGTCCAGATGAGATAGAGACCCGCTCTGATCGGGAAGCCCCGGCGGACGGCCTCGCGGTAGACGTCCAGCAGATGGCGGGAGGCCATCATTTCCGTCATCGTCGTGATCCCGCGCGAAAGATAGTGCTCGGCGGTTGCCGCGAGGGCCTTCACTTCGTTTTCAAAAGTGGGCTTCGTCATCACGCGCTGAACGGTGCTCGCGGCCGAAAACTCCGTCAGAACGCCGTTGGGTGTGCCGTCGGGATCGCGGCCGTAGCGGCCGCCTGCCGGATCCGGCGTCTCCCGGGTGATGCCGGCGAGTTCAAGCGCCCTGGTATTGCAGATGGCCGAATGGCAGTCGGAGCGTCGGACAAAGACGGGCTGCGTGCGCGAGACGAGGTCGAGATCATGACGCGTGGGCGTCCGGTGCTCGGCAAGCTTGCCTTCGTCGTAGCCCCAGCCGGTGATCCAGCTGCCGTCGTCCCGGCCGCAGGCGGGATGCGCCTTCAGCGCCTCGATCATTTCGGGAATGGAATTGACGGCGGGAGACACGCAGGCCGCGGCGGAGACGGTCTCCGCCACCCAGCTCGGGTGCGTGTGCGCGTCGCAGAGCGCCGGGATCACCGCGCGTCCCTGCAGGTCGACGGCCCCTTCGGGAATGCCGTCCTGACGGCCGATCCAGACGATGCGCCCGTCCTTCACGCGCATGGCATCGCAGAGCGGTGCATCGTCCGCAAGACCGGTGAAGATTCTGCCGTTCACAAAGAGCTGTTCGCTGCTCATGCCTCACTCCGAAAAAAGTAAGCTGAACGACAGAATAGCCTGACAAGGAGGGGAGCGGACCGGATTTTTGCAGAAGAGTTGCCCCGCGTCAGCGGGAGGCGGAGAAGCCGGCGGGAAGCAACGGGCGGGGAAAAACAAGAAGGCCCGCAGTCTTTCGACTGCGGGCCTTACAGACTGTTTGGCAGGGGTAGTAGGATTCGAACCTACGAATGTCGGATTCAGAATCCGATGCCTTAACCGGACTTGGCGATACCCCAGTAAGTCTGGTGCGGTCGGAGAGACTCGAACTCTCATGGCTCTCACCACAGCGACCTCAACGCTGCGCGTCTACCAATTTCGCCACGACCGCGAAACTTGCTGGTTGTTTTCGGCGTTTTCACGCCCGGACGCTCAAAAGAGCACCCGTCGATTGATCTGGCAGGGGGAGTAGGATTCGAACCTACGACTGTCGG
>JAXEEN010000038.1:0-2227 GCA_034104065.1 Sutterella sp. | reverse complement strand
TGGTGATGCGCATACCGACGCCCGCTTCAACGACGAGGCAGGGCGTGCCGATGCTGTTGAGCGAATGCGCGAGCGTGCTTTCGAGCACCGTGGCCGCTGCATGAACCCAGATGAAGTCGCAGTTGAGCTCCCTGGCGAGCGGAATCAGTTTCTCGGCCGTATTGACGTTGACGCGCACCTGCGGAATCTCGCGCAGGAAGATGTTCGAGGCGTGGATGTCGACGGCGCAGGCGGCGCCCTTCATGTCGGCGATGATCTTGGCCGCGATGACTTCCTCGGTCGTGCCGTGGGCGTTGCCGGGGAAGATGCGGTTCATGTCAAGGTCGAAGCGCGGAATGCCGCGCGTGATGGAGTCGATGCCGAGCGGATTGAGCGCCGGATAGATGTCGACGACTCCCGTCAGATGTTCGGGATGTTCGGCGAGGATCCGGTTCATGCGCCAGCAGATGTACTGGCCTTCGAGCTCGTCGCCGTGCGTGCCCGTCACGATGCAGATGCGGGGCAGGTCGGCGGCGTCGGCCTCCGTGAGGCCGGGCGGAAGGAGGCGGTTCTTGCGGATCACCATTTTTTCCGCCACCGGCATGTTGATGGAGACAACGTGTTTGATCATGAATGTCAGCCTAGGACGCTGCGGCGACCTCGGCCTCCGTAAGAATGGTCTGGTGCGCCGCGCCGCGGAAGACGCCGCGCTCGAGCGCCGCGTCCGCGAAGTCGCAGCCGCGCGCCAGCGTGATGTAGTGAAAGTCCGCTTCCCGGTCGTGCGTCGGATCGACGCTGATCCAGCGGCCGTCCGCCCAGGCCCTCACCCAGGCGTGCGTCGCGCCCGTGCCCTGCATCAGGCCGGCCACGTAGAGCGCGGGAATGCCCGAGAGCCTCAGCAGGGCGATGAGCACGTGTGCGTAGTCCTGGCAGACGCCTTCGCCGGCGGCGAGCGCCGCCTCGGCGGTCGTCGCCGTGCCGGTCGTGCCGGGACGGTATTCGAAGGCGGCGTGCACGGCATGAACGGCGGCCATGACGCGCGCCGTCTCGTTCGGAGAGGGCGTCCCTTCGAGCGACGCCCAGAGGGCCCGGATGCGGTCTCCGGCCCGGGTGAGCGGCGTCTCGTTGATGAAGTAGGGTTCGGGCGGCGTCCGGTCTTCGGCGGACGGATCCGCCTCCACCGTGCCTTCGGCGTAAACGGCGAAATTCCCGTGAGGCTCGTCGATGCGGCCCGACCAGGTGCGGTTTCCGAAGACGGGTTCGTCAACGGCACGAAGCGGCGCCGCCGGCACGGTCGTCAGGCGGAAGTCGAGAAGACGCTGCCCCGGCAGGTCGGGCGGAAGGGCTCTGACGCGAAAGACGTGCCGGGTGACGGGTTCGGAAAAACGGAATTCGGTGCGCAGTGAAAAACGAAGCTTCACGGCGGACTCCAGAAGGTCAGTGGAGGGAATTCACTAGTTTAAGCGCTTCTTCGCGGTTTTTCTCGAGTCCGAGCTCGTCGAGCGCATGAAGGCCCTTGAGGGCGTCTTCATTGAGCAGCACGGCCACGCGCTTCGTATGCGAGAGAAGACGCGGCACCACCGTTTCGATGTCGCGGTCCGGAAAGTCCAGGCGGATCATGAGGTCGAGCCGTTCGGAATACTTGCCGACCTTGAGGAGGTCGCGCCGTTCGACGTCGGCCACCTTGTCGTCGACCGAGCCCCAGAAGGCGAGGAGCCAGTCCGCCACGCGCTGCGTTTCGAGGAAGGCCGAGTCGGCGAGCGCACCGCGCTCGAGACGGTTGAGCGCCAGCTGCACGAAGGCGAGCGTTTCGGACGTGATGAAGCTTCTCAGCACGATGGCGTTGTCGTAGGCGCGCGAGAGGTTGGAGTAGATCGAATCGGGGTTTTCCGGATCGAAGAGATAGCGGTTCTGGAAGTCGTCGAGGCCCGAATAAATGTCGGACGGAATGGCGAGACGTTCGCAGAATTCGATGTAGTCGTCGTCATTCTGGTCGAGCATGCGGTCGATCGAACGGTTGAAGAGCTGCAGCGTCGAAAAGACGCGCTCGACGTAGCGTCCGAGCCAGTAGAGTCGGTCGGCCTGTTCGGCGGAAATGGCGGAATAGTCGGTCATGGCGGAAATCCTTCGCTCAAAATCGTGTCGGGGTCGTGTCCGGGAGGGTTCAGGAAGCCATCACCCATGTGTCCTTGAAGCCGCCGCCCTGAGAGGAGTTGACGACGAAGCTGTCGGGAATGCGGGAGAAGCG
>JAXEEN010000037.1:0-2541 GCA_034104065.1 Sutterella sp. | reverse complement strand
GGTGTCCTTGAAGCCGCCGCCCTGGGAGGAGTTGACGACGAAGCTGTCGGGAATGCGCGAGAAGCGCGTGAGGCCGCTCGGCCACACGGCGACGCCGTCGGCGCCCGAGAGCACGAAAGCGCGCAGGTCCGCCTTTCTCGGCACGGTCGCGCTGCCCTCGAGAATCGGCAGATCGATGAAGTCGATCACTTCCTGCACGATGAAGCGGCGCGATTCGGCGATGATGCGTTCGCGCCACTGGGCGAGCGTTTCCCCGTCCATGTCGCGGCCGAAGACGACGCCGTAGCCGCCCGCTTCCGCCACGTCCTTGATGACGAGCTTCTCAAGATTGGCGAGCACGTATTCGCGGTCTTCCTCGTAGTAGGGAAGATAGGTCGGCGCATTCTTCAGAATCGGCTTTTCGCCGAGATAGTATTCGACCATCTTCGGC
Organism: Sutterella sp.; assembly: GCA_034104065.1. Classification (GTDB taxonomy): domain Bacteria; phylum Pseudomonadota; class Gammaproteobacteria; order Burkholderiales; family Burkholderiaceae_F; genus Sutterella. The sequence goes on along the minus strand of JAXEEN010000037.1, from coordinate 2,111 downwards.
ACGAAGTAGTAGATGCCCTTGTCGTCGGCAACGCCGTTGCCGGGCGCGTTGATGATGGCCACGTTGCCGGCGCGGTAGGCGTCCATGATGCCCGGAACGCCGATCAGACTTTCAGGCAGGAAGGTGAGCGGGTCGAGGTATTCGTCCGAAATGCGGCGGTAGATGGCCCCGACTTTGACCGCGCCCTTGGCGCAGTCGCGGAAGTAGAGCGTGTCGCCGTCGACGAAGAGGTCTTCGTTCGTCGCGAGCGCGAAGCCCGTCTTTTCGGAGAGGTAGCTGTGCTCGAAGAAGGCCGCGTTGTAGCGGCCCGGCGTCATGATGACGCAGATGCCGTCGGCGGCGACGCTCTTCATCATGTGCGCGAGCATTTCGGGATAGCCGCGGTTTTCGAGAATCGCCGTGTTGCGGAAGGTCTGCGGCGAAGCGCGGCGGCAGAGTTCGCGCGCAATGAGCGGATAGGAGGCGCCCGACGGAATGCGCAGATTGTCCTCAAGCACGTACCAGGACTTGTCCTTGGCCTGAACGAGGTCGATGCCGGCGATGTGGGCGTAAACGCCGCCCGGCGGCACGACGCCGTCGCAGGGCTTCAGAAAGCCCGAGGACGAAAAGACGAAGTCGGGCGGCACGACGCCGTCCTTCACGATGTTTTTCGGACCGTAGATGTCCGCCAGGAAGCGGTTGAGGACTGTCACGCGCTGCGCCAGGCCGGCGGAGAGTTCGGCCCATTCTCCGGCTTCGATGACGCGCGGGAGCGGGTCGAAGGGGAAGAGCTGTTCGTGGAAGGATCCGTTCTTGTAGATGCCGAACTTGACGCCGTAGCGCGCGAGAAGTTCGTTGATCGATGCGCAGTTTCTGGTGAGGGAATCCATGCTCAGTTTCCTAAAGAGCCGGCGTCTGCGGTGCATGGCCGGGGCCGGCGGCGTGACAGTCTTTGGATCATTTTCGCGCAAAAACTGTGCCACAGTCATTGGTAAAGTCATGCATGCCGGAATAAAAGGAGGAAAAGAATTCCCGAAAAGCCCGGGCGCATGCCGGCGGAAAGACCCGGGCGGCAGGGCAGGGCGTGAAAGCGTCGAAAAATGCACCGAATGAGTGCGCGGATGGTCGACGGCGGTGCGAAAGCCGTTTTGTGGCGCGCATCTCACGGCGGCAGGCGCCGTTTCGCCGGGACGGGCCCTCCTGAGCGGCGGCGTCGGAACGGCCGTCCGCCATCCTGCGGCCGTTCGAATCGACTATAGTGTCAGTCATTCAACCGATACTTTTTTTGCGAATCATGAACCGAATCAAGCCGCTCTCCGTTCTGATGGCCGCCGCCCTGCTTCTCTCGGGCTGCGCGAGCGTTTATACCGCCGACGAGCTGGCGAAGCTTCAGGCGCCCGATCCGCTCTCGAGCCGCGCCCGCAGCCTGATGGCCGTATTCGACTTCGACGTGCCCGACCGCGCCCCCGACGGCAGCGCCGTGGTGCTTGAGGAGAAGACGGATGGCCCGAACGGCGGCGACAATACGCAGGCCACCTGGGGCATGCCCAACGTCAGGGCCGTGGTGGAGGCGAGCCTTCAGTCCGCGGATCCGCTGATGACGCCGCACTTTTTCGGCTTCGTGACGCCGCAGGAGGCGGCCGATGAAAAAACGGTCGTTCGCCGCATGGCCGCGCAGGCCGTGATGCAGACCGCGTCGCTGATGGCGGGCGAGGGCTGGCGCTTTGCCTGGACGAAGCCCTTTGCGCGCGAGATGAGTCTTTCCTACGTAGTGACGCAGGACATCTTTTTTGAAAAGGAGGGAACGGGCTGTAGGCTTCCCGAGAACATCGACGCGCTGCAGCCCTGGGCGGGCGAAGGCTGCCGGGTGACGGTCGTCGCACGCTCGCGCGACGTATCGAAGGGCCGCTGGGCGGGCGAGGGCGGGCTTGAGCGCGTCCCCGCCTGGATCGATCCGGCGCAGCCCGAAGCCTGGCGCATGCGCAGTGTTCTTCTTTTGTCGACAGACGGAAAAGGCGGCGCGTTCCTCACGCCGGAACGCCAGCGCTCCCTCGCGGCCCGTTCGCAGGGCCTGACCTTCTTCTACGGCCTCGACGAAAAGGGGCTCCCCTTCGTGGGTGAAAACGGCCGGA
>JAXEEN010000036.1:0-6718 GCA_034104065.1 Sutterella sp. | reverse complement strand
GAACTTTTTCGGCGGATTGCCTTCAATATAGCTATCGGCAACTGCGACGACCATTTCCGAAACCACGGTTTCCTACTGACACGAAACGGTTGGACACTCTCGCCGGCCTACGATCTTAATCCGACGACCCGTGAGAACCAGAGCTTGCTGATCAACGACAGTTCGGACGCCTCTGATCTCAGCATACTGCTCCGTAGCGCCACCGATTACTTTATGACGAAAGACCGGGCAGAAACGGTCATCCGGGAAGTTATCGCTGCCGTTGCCGACTGGCGAACGACCGCAGCTGAACTCAGACTGCCGAGACGGGATGCCGAACTCTTCGGTCCGCGCTTTATCACGGATTTCCAGTCTGAGTAGTCGGGTGCTTCGCCGTTCCTCCCCGCTCTTGTGAGAACGAGGGTTCCCGACGATTAGCTGCTGAAATACCTGGCTGAACAAAACTATTCCGAATAGCCCCAAAAAACCGCCACGCTGCATTGGATGCTTCCAACAGCACGAGGCGGATCTCTCTCACTCATCAGAGAAAGGATTACCGACGATAGGCAGCCAGCATCGTGCCTGTCACGCCCTTACAGTCGCCGACGCAAACTTTGGCACCGAGGTCAAAGGATCTGGCCGACTCGGCGCCGGGCTTGACGGTCATGCCGACTTCCAGAATGCCCGTGTTGCCTTCAATGCTCGGTGCTTCAATGCGAATCGGAGCAAGGCCGTTGGCAGAAAAAATCTCGTTCTGCCGGCATTAGGCATCCGGTCTGTCGGGTGTTCAGGGAACTGTCGCCGAACGTCTGCAAAGGCACCGGCAAAGACGGTTTGCCGTCATCGAGAAGACCTGCGGCAAGGGAACGATCATGCACATGTCCGACGATGCAGTTCAGAAGGCCATCGAAACAGTCTGAACCGGCAGTCTGACACTTGATACGGCACTCGGGCGTGGGCGGACTGCCGCGCGGTCTATCGTAATCTTCGGACCGGAATCGTCAGGAAAGACAACGCCGGCGCTTCATATCAGTGCCGAAATGCAGATGATGGGCGGCACGTGCGCATTCATTGACGCGACAGAACCAAATGCGAACTTTCTGGAGAACAGGAACAGGTACCTCGCTCGAGTGACGAACCATTCCGACCGGCCTTCGTCAGGTAAGGGTGTCTTTTGAATTCATGTGCCGAGTGTACGTTTCCTCAAGCTTGTCTGAAGATCCGAAATTCTCGAGCCGGGCACGGAGAACAAGGAGATTTTAAGAAAATTCAGTAGGATCGCCTCGATTTTTGGATCATTTCAAGGAATACCGCAAGTGCACAGGCAGACGCAAGAAAAACCGCTTCTGCCTTGGGATACTGCAGAAGCGGTCAGCCAAATCGTCGGAGTAGTTGTTTGATAAAAACATTCTATTTCCGCAATAGAAGTTCTGCGTCAACGGCGCTTGACGCGTGCGGCGCACGGAAAAAAACGGGAACCCGTTTTCAGACGGATTCCCGAATGCATCATGAAAAGCCGGGCGGCCGAATGCGCCTATTTGGAATCGAGCTTCGGATCGAGCGCGTCGCGCAGGCCGTCGCCGAGCAGATTGAAGGCGAGCACGGTAAAGAAGATGGCCAGAACCGGGAAGATGGTGGCGTGCGGCGCCGTCACCAAATCGGCTCTCGCCTCGTTGAGCATGGCGCCCCACTCGGGCGTGGGCGGCTGAGCGCCGAGGCCGAGGAAGGAGAGCGACGCGGCGGTGATGATCGAGGTGCCGATGCGCATCGAGAGATAGACCATGATGACCGAGATGGTGCCCGGGAGAATGTGCCGGATCATCAGCGACCAGTCGGACACGCCGATGCTTCTCGCCGCCTCGACGTAGGTCTGCTGCTTGAGGCTCAGCACGTTGCCTCTCACCAGGCGGGCGAAGGCGGGAATCGAGAAGACGGCCACGGCGATCACCACGTTGAGCATGCCGCCGCCCAGAATCGCCACGATGCCGATCGCGAGCAGAATGCCGGGGAAGGCGAAGAGCACGTCGGAAATGCGCATGATGATGCGCTCGGCGATGCCTTCGTAGAAGCCGGCGATCAGGCCGAGCACCGTGCCGATCAGCGCGCCCGCGAAGACGGACACGAAGCCGCTCACGAGCGAAATGAGGGTGCCCGCGAGAATGCGGCTGAAGATGTCGCGGCCCATGGCGTCGACGCCGAACCAGTGGGCGGCGCTCGGTCCCTCGTTCACGAAGTCGTAGTCGAAGTAGTTCTCCGGATCGTAGGGCGAGATGAAGGGCCCGATGAAGGCCAGAATAATCAGAAAGAGGACGAAGAGGCCGGCGGCGATGGCGACGGGCTGGCGTTTGAACTTGAGCCAGAATTCCGTCATCGGCGTGCGAAGCCTTTCGTTGCTGGTGGAAAGCCGGGGATCTGCTGCCATCTTGATGTCTCCGCGAAGTGTTATTGAGTCAGTCCGTGCACATTACTTGTAGCGGATGGTGGAATTGATCCAGCCGTAGAGAACGTCGACGATCAGGTTGATCACGATGAACTCGAAGGAAAAGAGAAGCACGCAGGCCTGAAGGACCGGGAAGTCGCGCATGTCGACCGCGTCGACGAGGAGGCGCCCCATGCCGGGCCAGTTGAAGACCTTCTCCACCACGATCGAGCCGCCGAGCAGGAAGCCGAACTGCAGACCCATCATGGTGACGACGGGAATGAGCGCATTGCGCAGACCGTGACGCACGATGACGCTCCATTCGCTCGCGCCCTTGGCTCGGGCGGTGCGGATGTAGTCCTCCTTCATCACTTCGACGAAGGCCGCGCGGGAGAAGCGGGCCATCACGGCCGCCACGGCGGCGCCGAGCGTGACGGAAAGGAGCACGTAGTGCACCCAACTGTCGGCGCCCACCGTCGGCAGAAGGCCGAGCTTCACCGAGAAGATTTCCATCAGGATGATGCCGAGCGCAAAAGCCGGAAACGAAATGCCCGAGACCGCCACCGTCATGCCGATGCGGTCGAACCAGGTGTTTCGCCGGACCGCGGACACGATGCCGATGATGAGGCCGAAGAAGACCGACCAGACCATGGCGGTGAGCGAGAGCCAGAGCGTCGGCCCGAAGCGGTCGGCGATCTCGTCGATCACCGGACGCTGCGTGCGGATCGAGGTACCGAAGTCTCCCGTCACCGCACCTCCGAGAAACCGGACGAACTGCTGGTGAAGCGGCAGATCCAGACCGAGATCGTGCCGGACCATGGCGACGGTTTCGTCGTCGGCTTCGGGACCGGCGGCAAGACGTGCGGGATCGCCCGGCAGAAAGTGCACGAAGGAAAACACAAAGACGGCAACGATCAGCATCGTGGGAATCATGCCGCCGAGGCGCTTCAGGAAATATTTCAGCATGGCTTTTGAGCTCTTGTTGTCAGGGGCCGGAGCCCCGCGGGAGGCGGGCGGAACGCCCGCCTCTCATGTCGGCCGGAGCCGCAGGCTTACTTCACGAGTTCGGCGTCGTAGAAGTCGTAGCCGCCGTCGGGAAGAATGTTGAAGTTCTTAAGCTTGTCGGAGCTCGCGGACACATTCTTTTCGACGCAGAGGAAGATCCAGGGCGCGTCCTTCCAGACCATTTCCTGAGCGGCCTTGTAGAGTTCGGCCTTCTTGGCGCGGTCGGTCGTGCTGAGCGCGTCCGTGATGGCCTTGTCGAAGGCGTCGTTCTGGTAGTAGGCGGTGTTCGTCATCTTCGGCGGGATGTTGAAGCCCGCGAGAAGCGGACGGAGCACCCAGTCGAGTTCGCCCGTCGACGGGGACCAGCCGATGTAGTACATGCGAACGCCGGCCTTCTTCGGATCGGCAACGCTTTCCACCTGGGCGACGCGCTGACCGGCTTCGAGAGCCTGCACCTGGACCTTCACGCCGACCTGGGCGAACTGCTGCAGGAACTGGATGACCTTCTGGGCGGTCATGTGGTTGTAGGCGGACCAGAGCGTCGTTTCAAAGCCGTTCGGATAGCCGGCTTCCTTCAGAAGCTCGCGGGCCTTCTTCGGATCGTACGGCCATTCGCCGAACTGAACGGCGAAGTCCACGCCCTGAGGCGCAACGCCGGTGGCCGGCGTGGCGAAGTCCTTGAAGACCACCTTGCAGAGCGCCTTCTTGTTGACGGCATAGTTGAGGGCCTGACGGACCTTGGGATTGTCGAAGGGCTTGACGTTCATGTTCATCGACACCCAGCGTTCGACGATGGAGGGCGAAGTGGTGATCTTCACGCCCTTCACGGTTTCAAGCTGCTTCACCTGCTCGGCGGGCATCGGATATGCGAACTGGGCTTCGCCCGTCTGGATCATGGCGGCGCGGGTGCTGTTTTCCACCACGGGCTTCCAGACGATGCCGTTGAGCTTGGACAGACCCTGACGCCAGTAGTTCGGGTTCTTCTTCATGAGCGACCACGCCCATGTCGTGCGTAATGAAAAGAACAGCCATGCCCATCTTTTCCTGCAGCTCGGAAATGAGCGCCAGAATCTGGGCCTGAACCGTCACGTCGAGCGCCGTCGTCGGCTCGTCGGCAATCAGAAGACGCGGCTTGCAGGCCAGCGCCATAGCGATCATCACGCGCTGACGCATGCCGCCCGACAGCTGATGGGGATAGCGAAGCGAAACTTTTTCGGCATCGGGAATGCGGACCAGCTTCAAAAGACGGACCGCATCCGCAACAGCCTGGGCACGGTCGAAATCGCCGTGCAGGCGCAGACTTTCAGCAATCTGTTCGCCAACCGGGAATACCGGATTGAGCGACGTCATCGGTTCCTGAAAGATCATTGCGACTTCGTCGCCGCGGATCTTTCGCAGCGTCGCTTCGTCCGCCGCCAGATCGACGGTCGTGCCGTCGCGGCGGGTGAGCCGAATGCTGCCGCCGATGATCTTTCCGCCGCCGTGTTCGACGAGACGCATGACAGCCAGCGACGTGACGGACTTGCCGGAACCCGATTCGCCAACAAGAGCGAGCGTTTCACCCTGCCGGATGCAGAACGACTCGTCAATTACAGCATCCACAAAACCGTTCTCGGTTTTGAAGCGGACGGTGAGATGCTCAACTTCCAGGACAGTGCCCTGCTCGTTTCTGATCTCAGGCTCGGCGGATCGGTATTCTTTCTTTTCTTCTGCCATTGTTTCTGCTTGTGTGAGGGAAGAGCCCGGTACCGGCACCGAGCCCCTGCTGTTATTCAAGTAAAGTCCGTGTCTGATTACGCCGCATGCTCGTAATCCCTCTCCTGCAGGGCACGGCATGCGATCATCCGATTACCCCTCTTTCGGCTGTATCAATCGGTCTGATACAAATTACCTACAAAGAGATACTCTCGCAGATTCTCATAAATGCACCATATCAATGCATCAGCGCCCTCTGTCAGGGCTATGCACCAAAACTGCACATTTTTGCCTTACGATCCGGATATACCGCAAATACGGTATTTTTTGGCCCGTCTGTTGATTTGAGAACCGTATCCAGTAGAATTCCATTCTCTCGAGAGCAACAGTACTCTTGAGAAACACAATATGGTGGGTGTAGCTCAGTTGGTAGAGTCCCGGATTGTGATTCCGGTTGTCGTGGGTTCGAGTCCCATCTCCCACCCCAGAATTCAGAGCCCAGCCTGTAAAGGCTGGGCTTTTTTATTGGTTCAGTTTCTCTGCTAGTCGGCAGCCACATCGACAGTTCGCTCAGCCCGAACTTGACCTCGTTCGGTTCAAAGTCGGATCCTGCCCGTGCACAGGTCACCTTCGTATTCATCCTTGAATGAATAGTCGACTGTTTATAAAGACGCATTCCATCTGGTCGCACCCGGACGAAGAGAACTATTCAAAGCATTTGCCCTTGAAAACGGCGTCGGGTAATCCCGGCAGAATTTTTCCGTCCGCATAAGATCTTACGGCTGGTGCAGTGCAGTCCGACTACCTCACCCTGAGTACAAAAGGTCTTCACAGCCGATCGGGCGGGAGAAGAACGTCAGACGGAAGAGGCGGCAAGAGCAGCCTCAGGACAGCCGCGGCCTACGGAGGCGCTGAAGTACCGTTCCGGCCGGAATGCCTTCTTCTTCGCCGGCCTCAGTCCGGAAGACCGTCAGCTCCCAGCGAGTACAGCGATGATGTCGTCCGCAGCGCAGCGGCGAACCGCCGTTTTGTCCGCACATCTTCCCGCTCCGAACGCCGGCATCTCACGGCGGGGCTTCGGCTCCGCCTTCGTGAGAATGACCGTGCCGTCACCGGCGACGGAGAATTCCACGCAGTCGCAGCCGCCGGCGAGCCCTAGGTATTCACGAATCTCCTTGGGAACGGTCACCTGACCTTTGATCGTCAGACGATTGGACATGCTCAACTCCTGATTGGACAAACTGGCGGAGACTTTTCTCCCCGCGATTTTTACCAATTATCCCTATAGATTTAATAGATATAAATTCCGAGCAAATATTGCAGTCCGACGGCACACTCCGTCACCCGCAGACTGAACTGTCTGATGATCCCGGCCGAATGAGAAGGGCTGCCGAACGGCAGCCCCTGTGCATCAAAAAAATCAGGATTTCGCGAACTCCTGGAGCCCCTTGTAGTATTCGAAGGCGTCGTCGGAGAACTGAGACCTCAGTCCGCCCGGGTTGGAGAACCACCCCGCCGTCTTGGAGCCGGCCAGGCCAGTGTTGTACTGCTGAACTTCCATGTTCCCGGAATTGGCCGCCATCTTGTTCATAATGAACTTGGACTCCTGAGTCGCCGGCT
>JAXEEN010000035.1:0-2795 GCA_034104065.1 Sutterella sp. | reverse complement strand
GGTCGACCTCTGAAACGCTGAACGATATTTTTCAAACCCTTTCGGGATATTTAATATGGTGCTTTCGTGCGCACGGGAACCGTTGAATCCAGGATGAAGGCAAAAGCCTCGCTCTTGCGTCCGGTCTTTCGGAGGCGGTCTTCATCAGCGTGGCGGCGATCTCAGACCTCAGGGATCTACCCTAATCCTCCGAAACCGCCGTCGCCGCCGCCGAAGCCCCCGCCGTCGCCGCCGAAACCTCCGAAACCGCCGAATCCGCCGTCGGCATCAAAGCCGCCGTCAAACGAATAATCCGAGCCGCCGTCCCAAAGCGCCGTGTCACAGCCTGCGCCGCCGTAAGAGGATCCGAACCCGGCATCGCCGTCCGAATACCAGCCGGCCTCGTCCGAAGCGCCCGCTTCCAGAAACGCCTCTTCGAACCCGGTCATGCCGTCGTCGACGGCGTATCCGCCGTCCTGCTCCCAGAAGAGCATGTCCGCGGCCGCCGAAATGCCGAGGGCGGCAAGCGGCAGCGCCCAAGCTTCCTGAGGCAGACCAGCGAGCGAGTCGTCGGCCCACACCGCGGCCTTCTTCACGAGGGCCGCCGGACTCTCGTCCTTCAGCCTGGTGATGCCTTCTCCGCTGCTCATCACGAATTCCGAGGCAAGCGCCTCAGACCCGAGAACGGCCGCAAGGTTCGAAAAGCAGGCTTCGCAGTCCGCCTGCAGACAGTCGTCCGCCAGATACTCCCAAAAGCAGTTCCCGTCCGCCTGAGACCGGCCGATTAGGCGCTCGACCTCGCCGGCCGGCTTCGCCCGGAGCGTATTCCAGAGCGTCAGGCCGAAGAGAAACACCGCCAGATCGCGCGACGAGGCGGCGAGCATCCAGGGAGAACGGTAGCGGTAGGCGAGCTGCTCGCGCCGGCATCTCACGAACTGCCCCGACGGCAGGCCGACGATCTCGTCGGCCGAGCGGGGAGCCAGCACGAGCGCCGCCTTCGGCACGCTTTTGCGGATCGCCGCTCGGGGCCGTCTCCCGGCCCGGTTTCTCACCGGAAAGGCGATCGTCCCGTCCGGCGCGCTCGGCCCGGCGGCCGGCTTCACGGCGGACAAAGCCGCCGCGCCGGCGTCGTCGGTCCGCCTGCCCGGCGAGAGCATCCACTTGAAAAGGTTCCAGAGCACGACGGACACGATGACGAAGCCGATCCCGAACGCTTCGGAGACGGCACTGCAGAGCATGCCGCCGATAAAACAGACTGCGATGAACTTTCCCGACACGTCTCCCTCCGCGCTGCGTTTTTCCGATTCGGCATAGGCACCCTTCCCGAGACTATTGTCGTCCGTACGCGCATGATCCGGCTTTTCCGCAAATTTGCGGCCGTCCCTCACGGCATCCGGGCGTTCGACGGCGTGCGCGGATTTCGCTATCCTTGACGGAAAAGGCGGACCCGACGAGTCCGCCGCACAAACGACAGCAACCATCCGGGCCGGCCCGCCGCCGGTCCGCACCCTCCCATGCAGCTACGCATTCTGCCCCATGCCTTTTCCGTCTGCCGGGTGGCGGACTTTTCAGAGGTCCGGCTCGAGTCCGAGTTCTGCTTCATCGGCAGGACCGACGAAGAACGCTCGCTCGTCTGTCTGACGGAGGACGTCCCCGGCAATACGCTCGCAAGAGAAGACGGCTGGCAGGCCTTCCGCGTCGAAGGCCCGCTCGACTTTTCGCTCACCGGCATTCTCGCCGAACTGTCCGCCGTGCTGGCCCGCAACGGCATTCCGATCTTCGCCCTCTCGACCTACAACACCGACTACATTCTCACGAAGGAGGACGACTTTCCGAAGGCCGCGGGCGTGCTCGCCGCGTCGGGCCACAAGCTCCTGTCGGCCGATCCGGTCAGAAGCCTCATCGGGCCCGGATGATGTCCTCGAGCCTTGTCGTATAGCAGGGCGAGAGCAGGTCGCGCTTCATGAGCCAGGCACTCGAAAGCCGGGCCGCGCCCGGTTCCACGAAGTTTTTCCCGTAGCGCTCGGCAAGCCCGTCGATGGTCTTCATCAGCGCCTCCCTGCGCCGGCGCTGCGCTTCGCCGCCGTCGCCGAAGAGGTCCGGCGTGCCCGGCGCATCGGCATCCGTGAGTTCCGAGAAGATCACCCCCGCCTTTTTATAGGCGTATCCCGTGCGGAAGGTGCGGCCGACCAGCCGGTCGGCCAGTCCTGCGAAAAGGAACGTATCGGCCGAAGGATGCGAAACCGCCTCCGAAACTTCGACGGCATGCTGCGGCAGGTCCTCTCTGAAGATGTTGGTGTAGTAGAAGACCGTCATGCGGCCCGCCTTCAGGCCTTCGCGCCGCATGACGCGGCAGGCCTCGGCAACATGCGTGCAGACGGCCGATCGGACGTCGTCGGGATGCGTGCAGGCCTCGCCGAAGCTGCGCGAGCGGCAGATCTGAAGCCGCTTCTTCGGCCTGACTTCAAGCGGAATGCAGAATTCGCCCTGCAGTTCCGCCCAGGCGGCGACCAGCACCGAGCCGCCGAGCCGTCTCACCGAGGGCGAGGAAAGCCGCACGAAGTCGGCCGCCGTGCGCACGCGCCGCTCCGCCAGTTTGGCGGCCGTTTTCGGCCCGACGCCCCAGATCTCGGCGACGGGCGTCGCCGCGAGCGCCTTCGCCTGACGGGCGGGCGTCAGATCGAACCAGCTGACGACTCCGCCGAAGGCATCGTAGGTCTTCGCGAAATGGTCGCAGAGCTTCGCGAGCGTCTTGTTGGGCGCAATGCCGGCGCAGGACGGAATGCGGGTCCAGTCGAACACCTGTTCGCGGATGC
>JAXEEN010000034.1:0-2508 GCA_034104065.1 Sutterella sp. | reverse complement strand
GGGAGTTCCCCAGTCCCGGCGGGCCCGCCGCTTTTTTGCAGGATTCAGGAGCGGCATCGAAAAACTTGTCTTCTTCGCTTGCATGCGGACGTTCCCTGAGATAAAATTCAACGCTTTCGTGAGGTGCCGAAACCCGGGCATCCCGCAAAGAATTTCTTCCGGCAGCTCCTCGTGACGGGGGCGCCGGCATTCAAACCGAACCAATTAGTTCAAGAGGTAAACTCAATGGTTATCATTCGTCTCGCCCGCGGCGGCTCCAAGAAGCGTCCGTTCTACTCCATCAACGTCTGCGACAGCCGCTGCCGCCGCGACGGCCGCTTCATCGAACGCATCGGCTACTACAACCCGATGGCTGCCGGTCAGGCCGTCCGCCTCCAGATCAATCAGGAACGTCTCGCCTTCTGGCAGAAGAACGGTGCCGGTCTTTCCGACACGGTCGCCCGTCTCGTCAAGGAAGCCGCCAAGGCTGCCGCCTGATTTCCTGAAGGAAATTCGTCTGAGCGCCTGACGTAAAACACGGCGCAGCAAACCCCGCAAACCCTCAAGTGCGGGCTCGCTCGCAAGCGGTCGTGCCTCTCGTGTCCAGCACATCGTGATCCGTCTGCAGCAACATGAGCCCGGTATCTACGCCTGAGTGAATGCGGGGTTTCTTTATGCCTAACTGTCTGAGCGTTATTCGGAGTCAAACAATGGACGAGCTCGTTGAACTCGGCCGTACGGCCGGCGCCTACGGCTTTCGCGGCTGGGTGCGCGTCATTCCCCATGAGTCGGGCGAAGTGCTGCAGAAGGTGAAGACCTGGGTCCTCACCGATCTGAAGGGCACGAAGACCGTGCTCAGAATCGAAGCCTTCCGCCGTCACGGCGAGGGCTTCATCGCGAAGTGGGAAGGCTGCGACACGAAGGAGCAGGCCGACGCCGCCCGCGGCCGCGTGTCTGTGGCCAGAGCCGATTTTCCCGATGCCGGCGACGATGCGGTCTGGGCGGTCGATCTGATCGGCTGCCGCGTGGTGAACGGCGAAGGGGCTGAACTCGGCACGGTGTCGTCCATCGGTTCGAACGGCGCCCAGGACCTGCTGGTCATCAACTGGGAGGCCGCGCCCGGCAAGACCCAGCAGTTCATGATTCCGCTCGTGAAGGACGTGTATCTGCTGGCGATCGACACCGAAGCGCGCACCGTGACCGTCGACTGGCAGCCCGAGTGGCGCTGACGTCCGGAGAACGCTCATGATGCGCTTTGACGTCGTCACGCTGTTTCCCGAGATTATCGACTCGGTCACGAAGTGCGGCATCACGGCCCGTGCGATGAAGCGCGGACTGTGGACCTGCCACACATGGAACCCCCGCGCCGCCGCGACCGACGTGCACCGGACGGTCGACGACCGTCCGTTCGGCGGCGGTCCCGGCATGGTCATGATGGCCGAGCCGCTCGCGCAGACGGTCGATATGATCCGCGCTTCGGGCAACCGCGGCCGGGTGATTTCGTTCGCACCCAACGGCACGCGTCTCACCGACGAGCGCGTCCGGCGCATGGTTGCCGAGGACGAGGCGGTCGTGCTGATCTGCGGCCGCTACGAGGGCATCGACCAGCGCTTTCTCTCGACCTACGTCGACGAGGTGGTGAGTCTCGGCGACTTCGTGCTCTCGGGGGGCGAGCTTCCGGCCTGCGCGCTGATGGACGCCGTCGTGAGGCAGCTCCCCGGCGCCATCAAGGACCTCTCTGCCTCGGACGAAAGCTTCGCGACGGGACTTCTCGACGCGCCGCACTACACCCGTCCGGAGATCTGGCGGGACATGCCGGTGCCGCCGGTGCTGATGTCCGGGCACCATGCCAACATTCAGGCCTGGTCGCGTGAAGAAAGTCTGCGTCTCACCTTGCAAACGCGTCCGGACTTGATTAAAATCGCGAATTCTTCCGGCCTTCTCGGCAAAGCGGATCTCAAGTGGCTCCGCGAGCACGGCTGGAAGCACTGATATTTTTTAAAAACTATCCATCCTCTCGGCGGTGGGCTCAGGTCCCTCAAATCAAGCCGCATGACGATGGTTTCGGAGATTGAAATGGATCTGATTCAGATTCTTGAACAGGAAGAAATCGCCCGCGTTTCCGCCGGCAAGACCATCCCCGCTTTCCGCGCCGGTGACACGGTTGTCGTGAACGTCAACGTTGTTGAAGGTTCCCGCAAGCGCGTCCAGGCCTTCGAAGGCGTCGTGATCGCCCGCCGCAACCGCGGTCTGAACTCCTCCTTCATCGTCCGCAAGATCTCGAGCGGCGAAGGCGTGGAACGCACGTTCCAGCTCTATGCCCCGACGATCGCTTCCATCGAAGTGAAGCGCCACGGCGATGTCTGCCGTTCCAAGCTGTACTACCTGCGCGACCGCTCCGGCAAGGCCGCCCGCATCAAGGAACGTCTGGTTCGCAAGAACTAATTTCTTCGCTTTCGAGCAAAGAGATAGACCCGAAATCCCTGCTGTCCTCCTCGACAGCGGGGATTTTTTTGTCGGACAAATCAG
>JAXEEN010000033.1:0-3156 GCA_034104065.1 Sutterella sp. | reverse complement strand
AGCGGATCCTGAACCGGATTCAGTCAGGATCGACGTTGAATCTCCGGTAGACGGGTTTCCAGCGTTCCGTCAGCTTCTCCCGTTCGTTTTTCGCGAACCATTCGACGAAGCGGCGGAGCCTTTCGGCGCCGTCGGCGTTTTTTCGCATGACGATGCACATGTCCCAGGGCGGTCTGTGCCACTGACGCAGCACCGGCACGAGTTCGCCCTTGTCGATGGCGTCGATGCAGGTGCCGATCGACAGGTCGACGGCGATGCCTAGCCCGGAAAGCGCGGCTTCCCGGATCGTCGGCGCATCGCCGAGCGTCATCACGTGCGCCGCGGTAAGCGGAACACGGCTTCCGGCGCAGAAGAGTTCGGACGTGAGCGGATAAACACGGCTGGTTCGCAGAATGACTGTATGCCGCGCCAGATCCGCCGGCGTTTTCGGCGTGCCGTGTTCGGCCAGGTAGCGGGGCGAAGCAAGGAGAAAATTCGAGGTGCGCCCGGTACGGAAGATCTCGAGACCTGTTTCGGGCGGAATATACGGAAGATAGGCGGCCTGTACGCGGTCTTCCAGAACGTCCTGATGGTCCTTGTCTGTGACGATTTCGATATGCAGTTCCGGATCGATCCGGCCGTAGTCGGCGAGCATCGTGATGAGATCCCGCCGCGTGACAGTGGCAGGGAAGGAAAGACGGACCGTATTGGCTTCATGCTCGAGACGCAGAATCTGGGCTTCGCAGGCTTCGGCGGCGCTGAGCAGGCTGCGGGCCGCCGGCAGCAGCGCAAAGCCTTTGCCGGTCAGGGACATGGGTCTGACGGTCCGATTGACGAGATGAAGGCCGAGTTCGGCTTCCAACGCCGTCAGGAGACGGGAGGCTGCCGGCGCATCCATGCCGCAGAGCATGGCCGCCTTGGAAACGCTTCCGCTATCGGCGGCCGCGGCAAACACACGCCAGGCGGCGAGATTGTCACGCGTTCTCATCGGTTTTTCCGGAAAGATCCGTAAGAAGGGTTAACCCTTTGACAGATTGTAAAAAGCACAATCTGTATTGTGCTCTAAGTATTTTACCCAAAGTGAATTCGCCGTAATCTTCTGACTGCGGTTTGGGCGAAGGCGTCCGACCGAGACCAAGGAGACCGATATGACCGAAATGAACAAGATTACCCGCCGCACGCTGATCGGCGGCGGCGCCGCCGCACTGTTTGCCGGTGCAGTTCCGCATGCTTCCGCAGCGCCTGTCGAAGCGATGCCGGCCAAGTGGGACGAAACCGTCGACGTGCTCGTCGTGGGATCCGGCTTCGCAGGGCTGGCTGCGGCCTGCGAAGCGCACGATCAGGGCGCCAAGGTGTTGGTTTTGGAAAAAATGCGCACGCCGGGCGGAAATTCCATCATCAACGGCGGCATCATCGGCATTCCCGGCACGCCGATGCAGAAAAAGATGGGCATCAAGGATTCGCCTGAGCTTCTCGCCGAAGACATGCTGCGCGAAGGCGGCGGCTACAACTATCCCGACAAGGTGAAGCTCCTTGCCTCGAAGGCTCTCGAAACCTGGCAGTGGACGGTGGACGTTCTCGGCGTGGAATACCGCCAGGAACGCGTGAGCGCCGAAGGCGGCCATTCCGTGCCGCGCTGCGCCATCATCGCCAACGGTTCGGGTTCCGGCATCGTAACGAAGCAGCTCGAATACGCGAAGAAGAAGGGCATTGAAGTGCGCACCCGCACGTACGTCGATGAAATCATCCGCGATGCGGACGGGCGCGTGAAGGGTCTCAAGGTCTACGAAAAGTACGCTTTCCCGAAGGCACCGGCAGGCAAGCCCAAGTACATCCGCGCCCGCCGCGCGGTCGTGCTCTGCCACGGCGGCTTCGGTGCGGACGTTGCCTACCGCAAGAAGTTCGACCCGAAGCTTACTGCGAAGTTCGATACGACGAACCAGCCCGGCGCGACGTCCGAACTCTGGCGCGAAGCTTCCCGCATCGGCTGCAATCTGATCCAGAACGACTGGATCCAGTGCGGTCCGTGGAATTCTCCTGAGGAAAAGGGCATGGGCATTGCGCTCTTCTTCGCTCAGGGTGCCGCCGCCATGTACGGTCTCTGGATCAACTGCGCGACGGGCCGCCGCTTCATCAATGAACTCGCCAACCGCAAGGTCCGTGCCGACGCCATCATCAGCGCGGGCAACAAGGGCCAGATGTGCATCGCCATCGCGCCGCAGGCCGTCATCGACATCTCGATCGGCATTACGCGTCCCGGCATGCTCGAAAAGCAGCTCGAACGCAGGGTGGTGCATAAGTTCGACACGCTCGAAGCGCTTGCCGCCGAATACAAGGTGCCGCTTGAGCCGCTGAAGAAGTCGATTGCCGACTACAACGCCGCCCTGAAGCGCGGTTCCGGCGACGAAATGGGCCGCTACTTCCCGCCCAAGGCCGTCCCGCTCGGCGAAGGTCCGTGGTATGCCTCCATCATGAGCCCGAAGGTTCATCATGCGATGGGCGGCATTGAAACCGGACTCGACGGTCACGCCATTGATGTGAAGACCGACAGGCCGATCACGGGTCTCTTCGCCGCCGGCGAATCGACGGGCGGCGTTCACGGTGCCGTGCGTCTCGGTTCCTGCGCAACGCTTGACTGTCTGGTGAACGGCCGCATCTGCGGCGCCGCCGCAGCCAAGGAAGAACCCTGGTGCTGAGCTGACTGAACGGGGCGCCGCCGGAAATGTCCCTCCCCCGATCCGGCGGCGCTCCGGCGGAGAATCGCATGAAAAACCTGCTTTTTATTGCCGTGCTGGCTTTGTCGGCCGGCAGCGTCTGCGCGGCCCCGGCCGGCATCGCAGACGGTCACGGCAAGGCCGGCGTGGCCTGCGAAGTCTGTCACGGTCCCGACAAGGCGAAGCCCGCCGAACCGACGATCGAGACCTGCACGCAGTGCCATGCACTCGGCGCTTTGGTCGCGAAGACGAAGGATGTGAAGCCGCAGAACCCGCATGTTTCGCCGCACTATCAGGACAAGCTGGAGTGCACGAACTGCCACCGAGGCCATGAGGCATCGGAAGACTTCTGCAGCCAGTGTCACAGCTTCGGCTTCAAGGTTCCTTGAAGACACAGACGCCAGGAAACAACAAAAGGGTCAGCCGGCATTCCGGCTGACCCTTTGTCGATGAAAAAACTCGG
>JAXEEN010000032.1:0-13259 GCA_034104065.1 Sutterella sp. | reverse complement strand
GTTAACGCTGTGTTTTCAGGAGAACTTTTTCAGCAAAAGGATTCTCGGAGAGAGATGGCGCGGACTGTTTTGAAAAAACTCTGGCATGTTCGGTAACAATTCCGGCGTATTCATGAACGATTTCGGAAAACTCGGTGCGTTCTTGCAGGACGATGCTTCAGAAAGCAAACGATCAGGTCTTCCCGGGCGTCTGTACAAATCGGGATGGTTATGCGCGGGGGCACTGTCGAGATTCTGGTTCTGTTCGTCAGCTTCAGCACCGAGCCGTCTGTTTCTTCGCCGGGCGCCCATGCGCTATCATGACCTATATCTGTAACTGTCGAAAGTGCGCCTTCGTGTTTCAACACGGCGGCTAAACCGGAAACGACCGATGTTTGTGAAAAAAATGCTGACGGGCGCCTGCGCGCTCGCGCTGATGGGACTTGCCGCGGCGGCTCAGGCCGTCTCGCTCGGCAGTCTGACCGTGGAAAGCCGGCCCGGAGAACCCCTGGATGCCGTGCTTGAAATCGATGATCTCGATCTGACGATTTCCCCGTTGCTCGTGAGAGTCGCCCCTCCCGCCACGTATCTGAGAGAAGGCGTTGCCTGGCCTGTTCAGGTTCAGGATCTGAAGATGGTGAGAGACAGCGCATCAAGCCGAGTCCGTCTGCGCATCTTCGGCACCCAGCAGATCCGCTCGGGTAGCTTCCCGCTGCTCCTTGAAATGAATGCTGGCGGAACCGTGACGGTCCGCACGTATACCATCGCGGCCGAAAAGGACCGCTTCTCCGTGACGCCGTCTCCCGTCAAAACGACGGTGACGGGACAGCCCAAGGCGAAGGCGCCCGAGCCGCTGCCGGTTCCGAAGCCCGCCGCCGAACCCGTGAAGAAGGCGGAGCCCGCACAGACCCCGCCTGCGCCGGTCAAGGCTGAGCCGAAGAAGACAGCTGCGCCCGAGTCCAAGCCGGAAGCCCCTAAAACCGTGAAGGCTGAAGCGCCGAAGGCGGCCGAGCCCGACAAGAAGACGGCGGAAGCGCCGGCGGCCAAGGCTGCGGCCGACGCCAAGACGGAGGCCAAGCCTGCCGTCGGAGCCGTCCCGAAGACCGAGCCCAGAAAGGAAGCCGCTGCCGAAGCCGTGAAGGCCGAGCCCGCTAAGGCGGCCAAGGCGGAACCGAAGATCGAAGCGAAGTCCGAAACCAAAGCGGATCCGAAGCCCGCAGACGCACCCAAGGCCGTGCGGGAGTCCGCCGCGTCCGAGCCCAAGCCTGCAGCCAACGTGAAGTCCGAACCCGAAGCCAAGCCGGCCGTGAAGGCCGAAAAGGCTTCCGAAGCGGCGCCTGCGGCCAAGCACCGCCGCGGCCGCTTTGCGCCCAACGTCGTCAAGGAATACGTTGCTCTCAACGGTTTCGATGCGTCGCAGCCCTTTAAGGTGCAGCGCGACATGACGCTCTGGTCCGTGGTGAAGCTCTACTGGCCGAGCTATCGCGGCGCGACGCTCGAGCAGACCCTCATCGGCTTCAGAAACCGCAACGCCGGCGCGTTCGTCGACAATGATCTGAACCGGCTCGAGGCGGGAGCCGTTCTCAATCCGCCCAAGCCGGAGGACGTGCTGGCGATTGATCCGATGGCGGCCTTCCGCGAAGTGCACGGCGCGTCGGAAACCGTCCCGCTCGTGACGCAGAATCTGATTGATGCGCAGCTCGTCGGCGGCGAAGTGGCTTCGCTGGTGGCCGACGCCCAGGACCGCGCCCGCGCGGCGGAGCGCTCCGTGCAGGAGATTGCCGAAGCCGGACGCAAGGTGCTTGAGGAACAGAAGGCCCGCATCGTGCGCGAAAAGACCCTGTTGTCCGAGGATGCCGGGCATCCAATCGGCGCGCCGCGCGAAAGCGTTTCCGGCGTGAAGGCGGCTTCTGCGCCTCAGTCGGACGCCTCCGCGGCAAAGACTGCAGAAGCGGCGCCGGCTGAAAAGCCGAAGGCCGAATCCAAGCCTCAGGCGAAGTCCGAACCCAAGGCGGAGCCCGTGAAGGCAGCTGCCGGACCGGCGGACAAAGCCGGCACTTCGGGCGGCATGGACCGCTCCCAGATGATTTTCTGGGGCATTGCGGCTGCGCTCGTGCTGGCGCTGCTGGCCTTCTTCGGCCTTCGCAGAAAGAAGAACGAGGAGCCTGACGAAGAAGGCCCGAAGCCGCAGACCGTTTCGATTCAGAAGGATGTCGCCGCGACGACCGAGGCCCAGCTTGCAGGTCTGAAGGCGACCGTGGACGAGGCCGTGAAGAACGGCACGACGGCCGGCGCCATGGGCGTCGGCGCCGCAGCCTACGCCCAGGCCAGAAAGGCGGAAGAAGCCGCGGCTTCGGGTACCGTCGAAGGTCAGCCCTGGATTGATCCCAACGACGACGAGCTTCCGCCGCTCGAAGACGATGAAAAGGCGCCGGCGCCCGCTGCCGCCGTGACGCCCGAACAGACGAAGAAGGCGATTGAAAGCGTGTCGCTCGACTTCGACGACGAGCCGGCCCCCGAGCCTGAGGCCAAACCTGTCTCTCAGCCCGCTCCCCGTCCGGCCGAGCGTCCCGCCGAGCCCGTCAAGGCACCGGCGGCTGCGCCCGCCAAGCCTGTCGAACCGGAATCCGCGAAGGAACAGGCGCTCATTCAGGCGCTCGACGCCAAGCTGAAGCTCGCTTCGAGCTTCGTCGGTCTCGGCGCGCTGAAGGAAGCGCTCGAGCTTCTCGACGAAGTGAAGCGCCGCGGCAGCGATGATCAGCGCGAACGCGCCCGCATTCTCGAAGAGCGCATCAAGTCGAAGCCGGAAGCTGCCAAGTGAAGATCGCGCTCGGAATCGAATACTGCGGAACGGCCTTCAACGGCTGGCAGGTCCAGCCCGACTGCCCTTCCGTGCAGAGCGCGCTCGAGGCCGCCCTTGAACGCTTCGTCTGCGTGAAGACGCCCGTCATCTGTGCCGGCCGCACGGATACGGGCGTGCATGCAACGCATCAGGTCGTGAGTCTCGATACGGAGGCGGAGCGCACGGAGCGAAGCTGGGTGAGAGGACTCAATACCTTTCTGCCGAAGACGGTGTCCGTGCGCTGGGCCCGTCGCGTGCCGGAAGACTTTCACGCGCGCTTTTCCGCCCGCTCGCGCACGTACGAATACTGGATTCTCAACGATCCGGTCCGTTCGCCCGTTCTCACCGACCTGACGGGCTGGGTCTTTCGTCCGCTCGACGTCGAGCGCATGCGGCTCGCGGCCGCGCATCTGGTGGGCGAACACGACTTCACGAGCTTTCGGGCAGCCGAGTGCCAGGCGAAGTCCCCGGTCAGGACGGTGAAGCGCCTTGAACTCATCCGTCGGGGCCGCATGATCGGCGTGCGCATCGAGGCGAATGCCTTCCTGCAGCACATGGTGAGAAACATCGTGGGCGCGCTCATCTACGTCGGCACCGGACGCGAGGAGCCCGACTGGGTGAAGGCCGTGCTGGAAGCCAGAAGCCGCGCGCTCGCCGCGCCGACCTTCAGTCCGAACGGGCTCTATCTCACGGGCGTGAGCTACGAGCTCGCCGATCTGCCGCAGCGGGGCGAAAGTCCCTTCGGCTGGACGGACGGCGCCGTCGGCTAGGCCGAAAGGCCGAGGTTTTTCAGGCGCTTTCAAAAAGGCGTCCGTCTTATAATGCAAGGCGCCGAAAGTCCGCCCGCGCATGAGCGCCGGCGGATGCAAAGATCATCCGCGGTCCGCCTCGTCGGCGGGCCGGCAACAACGAACAGACAGATCCATGAGCTGGTTAACGCACATTCTTCCCAAGATCAAGCGCGAAGAGGAATCCGAACGCAAGCCGAGTCCCATTCCCGAAGGCGTGTGGACCAAGTGCCCGGGCTGCGAGCAGCCGCTTTACACCGAAGAACTGCGTGCCAGTCTGCAGGTATGTCCGAAGTGCGGCTTTCATCACCGCATCGGCGCCCGTACCCGTCTGACGACGTTCCTTGATGCGGACAGCGCTGTGGAAATCGCCGCCGACGTGCAGGCGGTCGACCCGCTCGGCTTCGTGGACAGCAAGCCCTATCCGAAGCGTCTTGCCGCCGCCAAGGCCTCCACCGGTGAAACGGACTCGCTCGTCGTGATGGCGGGCACGCTTCGCCGCGAACCCATCGTGGCGGCGGCCTTTGAATTCCGCTTCATGGGCGGCTCCATGGGCAGCGTGGTCGGCGAGCGCTTCTGCCGCGGCATCGACGAGGCCGTGAAGCGCCGCGCGCCCTTCGTCTGCTTCGCCGCTTCGGGCGGCGCACGCATGCAGGAAGGCCTGCTTTCGCTGATGCAGATGGCCAAGACCACGGCGGCCCTTGCCCGTCTCAAGGCCGCCGGGCGTCCCTTCGTTTCCATTCTCACCGACCCGACCATGGGCGGCGGGTCCGCGTCCTTCGCCTTCATGGGCGACGTGGTGATGGCAGAACCCAATGCGCTCATCGGCTTTGCCGGTCCGCGCGTCATCGAGCAGACGGTTCGCGAAAAGCTGCCCGAAGGCTTCCAGCGGGCGGAATTCCTGCTTGACAAGGGGCAGATCGACATGATCGTCGACCGCCGCGAACTGCGTTCCCGCGTGTCGGTCATCACCCAGCTTCTGATGAAGAAGCCCCCGGTGAACGGCATCTGATTTTTGCCTCATAATTGCACAGTCAGTTTTTGCGCCGAGCCGCTCAGGTTGCGCCCGTACAAACCGGACGCCCGGGCGGCTTTTCAAACTTTTGGAGTTGCTGATGTTTGAAGCCGATACGATGGATAAATGGCTTGCCCACATTGAAGTTCTGCATTCAAAGCCGATTGACCTCGGACTCGAGCGCATGCGCGAGATGGTGAGCCGTCTCGGCATCAGCTTTGCCGGGCGCACCGTCGTCACGGTGGGCGGCACCAACGGCAAGGGATCGACCTGCGCGATGCTCGAAAGCATATACCGAGCCGCCAACTACACCACCGGCATGCATACGTCGCCGCATCTTCTGCGGATCAACGAACGCTGCGTCGTCAACGGCCGCGAAGTCTCGGACGAACGTCTGATCGCCGCTTTCCGCAGGGTCGAACAGGCCCGCGGCGACATGACGCTTTCCTACTTCGAATACACGGCGCTCGCCATTCTCCTCATCTTCATGGAGGAAGCGTGCGACGTCGTCATTCTTGAAATCGGTCTCGGCGGGCGGCTCGACGCCATCAATACGATTGATTCGGACGCCGCCGTGATCTCGACGGTGGGCGTCGACCATACGGCCTTCCTCGGAAGCACGCGTGAAGAAATCGGCATGGAAAAGGCGCACATCTACCGTCCGGGCCGTCCCGCCGTCTGCGCCGACGAAGACGTGCCCGCGACCGTCTACGGCTACGTCCGGGAAATCGGCGCGAAGCCGCTCTTTGCCAATATCGACTGGCGTGTGTCGGTGAAGCCCGACGGTCGCTTTACGTTCTCCCAGGGCGCCTTCATCCTGGAAAATCTGCCGGCCCCCGCACTCCTCGGCAGCAATCAGTACCGCAATGCGGGCGGCGTGCTCTCTGCGGTTGCCGCGCTGATGGACCGCGTTCCGGTGACGCGCGACGACATTGAAAGAGGGCTGACGTCCGTTCGCCTCGCCGCACGCTTCGAGCTGATCACGAACGATCCCGTGCCGACCGTGATCGACGTCGGTCACAATCCCCAGGCGGCCGAAGTGCTGTTTACGAACGTCGTTCACTCCAAGAAGCCCGGCGAACGGACTCTGGCCGTCTTCGGCATGCTGGCCGACAAGGATATGACGGCGGTTTCGCACATCCTCGCCGACGCCTTCGACGAATGGTTCGTGGCGTCGCTCACCGGTCCCCGTGCAGCCACGGCTGGACAGCTTTCCGAGTGCATGCTGAAGGCCGGCGTGGACGCCGCCCGCATCCGGACGTTCGACGGCGTGGCCGAGGCGCTTGCTGCCGCAAGAGCGCGCGCCCTGGAGCTCACGGGCCGTTCTGCAAATAATGGTGACAGCGCTGCAGGTTCCCAATCGGGGACTGTTAGAATCGTTGTGTTCGGCTCCTTTGTGACCGTGACCGCGGCGCTTGAGGTTTTCGCTCAGGAAGGCATCCGCCGCTGACGCGCCCGCCGCACCCGCTTAAACGACTGTCCGAAGGTTCATCATGCAGTTTCCCAATCCCTTCAAAAAAGAACAGCCCGCTCCCGCCGCGCCCGAACGCATTGAACCGCAGATCGGCGAAGAGGCGCCCGCGCCCTGGGAAGTGAAACCCGAGGCCGCCCCGGCTTTTGAGATGGTGGGAGAGGACCGCAGCGAACCTTCGCCGACGGCCGAAGCGACCGGTGCCGAGCCTGTGCGCGAAGAAGCGCCGGCGCCCAAGCCCGAACTCCCGAAGCTTGACGCCCGCGGCATGGCGCCCGAGCCCGCGAAGCCCGCGCCGAAGGAAGCGGAGCGTGAAGCGCCCGCGGCCGATGCGGCCGAGGATGCAAAGACCGCTCCGAAGCCCGCGCGCGGATTCCTTCGTCTAGGCGCCAAGGCCGACAATGAGAAGGAGGCCGAGGATGAAAAGAGCGGCGTGCCGACGGAGGCGGAGCTCCTCGCCCGCCAGAAAACAAAGTACCGGCTGATCGGCGCCGCCGCCATCATGATGGCGGTGATCGTCGCCGCGCCCGTCATTCTCGACAGTGAAAAGACGGACGACAAGCCGGCTGTTTCTACAGAGATTCCGGCGGTGCCCGCGAAGGCCGTGACGACGCTCGACCCCGTGAAGGAAACCGCCAGCTCGGGCGACGTCGACGTAGCGAAGAGCACTGTTCAGAAGTCCGACTCCACGGCCAAGGCCAATCTCGCCAACGAAGTCAAGCAGAGCCGCAGGCCCGAAGGGGCGGCGCCCGCCGCAAAGACGGAACAGGCTCCCGCCGGGACCGCGGAGAAGAAGCCGGCGGAACAGAAGGCTGCCGAGAAGAAGGCGCCTGAAAAGAAGACGACCGAGAAGAAGACGGAAAAGAAGGACGCGGCTTCCAAGCCGATCCAGAAGTCCGACGGCATCGCGCCGCCCAAGGGCAAGGGGTTCTACGTTCAGGTTCAGGCGACGAGCAGCGAGCGCAAGGCCGAAGCCCTGGTGAAGCAGCTTGCGTCGCAGGGCCTGCCCGCCTACAAGACGCCGGTGCAGAAGCAGGGCGCGACGATCTGGCGCGTTCGCGTCGGTCTCTACAAGACCCGCGACGAGGCCCGGGGCGTGCAGGGGACCATCGCCCTGAGCGGCTTCACCGGCAAGACCGATATCGGCGCCCAATAGCCTCCTTTTTTCAGATAGAATAGCGCCCATCCGACAGGGTCCCGACTGCGGGATCCCCTTCTTACGTAAGCCTTCCGAATGACTGAAATCGACTGGATCATCGCTGTAGTCCTCGTGATCTCGACCATCGTCGGCATCATGCGCGGCGTCGTGCGCGAGGTACTCGCCATCGTCGGCTGGGTGGCCGGCATCATGCTCGCCATGAGTTTTGCGGGCGAAATTGCGGAGAAAATTCCGTTCGAGAGTCTCGGCTACATTCCGCGCGTCGTCATTGCGTCCGTGGTCATTCTCGTCGCCTGTCTTTTCGCCGTCGGTCTTTTCGGCATGATTCTGCGCAAGCTCATGGAAGTGGCCGCGCTCTCCTTCGAAGACCGTGCGCTCGGCGCCGTCTTCGGATTCGTGCGCGGCATCCTTGTGGTGTGCGCCTGCGTGTTCCTCTTCGGACTTTCGCAGTCGCTTTCTTCCAGCAAGATGTGGCAGCAGTCCGTGATGATCGGACCGGCCGAAACGCTGATCGAATGGTCCATGCCTTATCTTCCGGAATGGATTCGTACGCTCAGAGGCACGAAGGTAACAGGATTGTAAATATCGGAACAGGGGGACTCAGTCGGGTCCCCCTGTTCTTTTAAGAGAACTTTTTTCTTTCAACGCTTTGTCAATTCGCCCGGCGATGCATTCCTCGATGCGGCGCCGGCAACCCTCAAAGGAACATAAAAACATGTGCGGTATTATTGGCATGATCTCCGACAGTCCGGTGAATCAGCGCGTCTATGATGCGCTTCACCTTCTGCAGCACCGCGGTCAGGATGCGGCCGGCATCGCCACGCTCGACGGCCTCACCTTCCATACGCACAAGGCGATGGGGCTTGTGCGCGACGTCTTCCGTACGCGCAACATGCGCGATCTGACCGGCAATATGGGCATCGGTCACGTGCGCTATCCCACGCAGGGCTGCGCCACTTCGGCCGACGAATGCCAGCCCTTCTATGTGAACGCGCCCTTCGGCATCGCATTCGCCCACAACGGCAATCTCACCAATGCCGATGCGCTGCGTCAGGAGCTCTATGACACCGACCGCCGCCACGTCAATACGACGAGCGACTCCGAAGTGCTTCTCAACGTGCTCGCCACCGAAATCTCCCGCGTGACGACCGACGGCCGCCGCCTGACGAAGGAAGGCGTTTTCGACGCCGTGCGCTGCGTTCACCGCCGCGTGCGCGGGTCCTACGCCTGCGTGGCGCTCATTGCCGGAAAGGGCATGCTGGCCTTCCGCGATCCGCACGGCATCCGCCCGATCTGCTGGGGCTCGAACAAGCTTGAAAACGGCTTCACCGAATACATGGTGAGCTCGGAATCCGTCACGATGATCGGTCTCGGCTTCAAGGTCGAAGGCGATCTGAAGCCGGGCGAAGCCCTCTGGATCGATCTTCAGGGGAACGTCTCCCGCTGCTGCTGCGCGGATGAGTCCGAACTCAATCCCTGCGCCTTTGAATTCGTCTATTTCGCCCGTCCCGACTCCATGATCGACGGCATCAGCGTCTACGCCGCCCGTCTGCGTCTCGGCGAGTATCTCGCCGAGGAAATCAAGCGCCGCATCGACCTGAAGGAGATCGACGTGGTGATGCCGATCCCGGACAGCGCCCGCCCGTGCGCCCAGCAGCTCGCACAGGTGCTGCACATTCCCTACCGCGAAGGCTTCATCAAGAACCGCTACATCGGCCGCACCTTCATCATGCCCGGGCAGGCCGTGCGCAAGAAGAGCGTGCGCCAGAAGCTCAACGCCATGCCCGTGGAGTTTGAAGGCAAGAACATTCTGCTCGTCGACGACTCGATCGTGCGCGGCACCACCATGGGCGAAATCGTCCGCATGGCCCGCGAGTCCGGCGCGAAGAAGGTGTTCGTTGCTTCATCCGCGCCGCGCGTCATGTTCCCGAACGTCTACGGCATCGACATGCCGACGCGCAGCGAACTCATCTGCGGCGACGGCAAGGAGGCCGACGAGGTGGCGAAGATCATCGGTGCTGACGCCGTCGTGTATCAGCCGCTCGAAGATCTGAAGAATGCGCTTCACGACATGCGCGGCGACATCAAGGCGTTCGACTGCTCGTGCTTTGACGGCATCTACGTAACGGGTGACATCACGCCCGAGTATCTCGACGGTCTCGACGCGAAGAGCGCCGCCGCCAAGGCGGCAGCCAAGGCCGCCAAGCAGAAGGCCGAAAACGAAGAATAAAACGCTCTTTCCCTTACAATGAAAGGCGCTCCGATCGATTTGCCGACCGGGGCGCCTTGTTTTTCCGAAGGATCATCATGACAGACCGACTGCCCGAAGGCTACAGCATCATCACGCCCGAAGAGGCGCATGAACTTATTGAAAAAGGCGGCGTCGCCGTTATCGACGTGCGGGAGCCCGATGAATTCTCGCAGGGCCGCGTGAAGGGCGCCGTCAACGTTCCGCTCGGACTCATCACGCCGGGGCGGATCCTCCCCGAGGCGCCAGATACGGAGCAGACAGTTCTGGTGTACTGCCGGTCCGGCCGCCGCTCTGATACGGCCGGCCGCATCATGGCGCAGTCGGGCTACAGCGACGTCCGCAATTTCCTCGGCGTGATTCAGTGGCCCTTCGGATTAGAAAAGTAAGACATGAACCGATACCTCAAGCCCCAGCAGAAAACACCGTCCATCCGTGTTCATGCTCTGACGCCTTTGCATCAGCTGGATTCTCAGAGCCGCCGATTTCTTCAGGCATGGCTGTGCTGTGCGTTTTCTCCGACGGATCAGGAGATAGACGAGCTGGCCGACAAACTCGGAATGAGGCAGGTCAGGAATAATCTCAGCCGATGGCTGATTCATGAAAGTCATGCCACACGTGTTTGCGGTCAGGAAGGCTATTGGTCGTCGGAATACTTTATGCTTCGGCCCGAGCTCGCTGCGGAAGTGATGAAGGGCATGACGCCGGAAGACGTCGATGCTCTGACGGTCTGGCCTGAGACGCTGCCGAGAAGCTGGGGCAGGCGCTATGCCATTGATCCGGGCTATTACGCCCGCTGGCTGAAAGCTGTATGCGGATCGGCTCTGGGAAGAGTCTGCGAGCAGGTTCCGGATCTGTCTTCGGCTGACGAAGAGGAAGAGAAACAGCCGGGAGGCGCACTCTATTTTTACCGCTGGCGTCTGGTGCCGCTCGCGCAAGCTCTGCTTCGCGATCCGCATTGGTCATCGATCAAGCAGGTTCTGCCGAACATGACGGCAGACATCATTCTTGACGGCATGATCGAATATGCTGCCGACCACCCTGCCGCAGAGACTGATGAGCCGATAAGGGATTTTCTGATCGAGACGGGACGCCGAACCGGACGGCGCCGCTATGAAGGCATGCTCAGTCTGAGATGCGACTTTCCGCAAAAAGGGCTCAGCAGAGAAGTTCTTGCCGCAAGCGCCGGCTGCGCTTTTTCAGACCATGTTCTGTCCGCCGTTGCGGCACTCAGCCAGGATGAGCCTGGTCAGGCGGTCTCGCACATGCGCGATGCGCTTCGAGAGGAAGGCAAGCGTCGTATTTTCAAAAGCGTGACGGACAACTGGTTCTACGGGCTTGCGCTTTGGCGAGATCGGGAATCGCCGGCTTCACAGAAAATCATGAAGTCGCTGTCCGGTTTTGCGCCGGTGAACCGGCCTGAATGCTGTGCGCTGAAGATGTTCTGTCTGATCGGAACCAATTGCGATCCGACCGATGCTGCACGCGAGCTCCTTGACACACTGCCGAGTCATTTGCTGATTCATCGTGCTGCGGTAGGAATGATCATCCGGGCCTTTCATCTGAAAGGTCTCAGCGAGCATGCCTATACGCGTGCAATCGATCAGTGCTCGGCTCTCTCAGCTTATTGGCACCTTGAAAACTGCAATCAGTGCGGTACTCAGAGAGACACGGACGCTCTGTCAGCTCAGCTTCAGATGAAGCCGCTTCTGCCCAAGATGGATCCGGTGCCGGAATGGGAGCAGCTGCTTGACCGTCTGATTGCACGCGAGAGCAGCAGACCGGAGGAAACATCCGCAGCCCGTGAGCGCATGCTGTATTTGCTCGACCGAACTGAACTGAGTGTTGAACCGCGCCTGCAGAAGTCCAAAGACGGCATCGCTTGGAGCCGGGGCCGAACGGTGGCGCTTTCCCAGTTTCGCGAAACTGCTGACAGTCTGACTGAGCAGGATCGCCGGGTGGCAAACCATATCCGGGTGAGAAAAGGCAGTTACGGGAAAAAGAACTACTCGCTGAGCGGCAAGGCGCTTCTCGAAACGCTCATCGGGTGTCCTCTGGTTTTTGATGCCCGAAATCCCGAACTGCGGCTGGATATCGTCAAGGAGCCGCTCCAGATCAGCGTTTTGAAAAAGCCGGACGGTTCATGGTCGGTGAAAAGCAATCTGCCCGAAGAAGCCAAACTCTCGGACGGCGTTTTTGTGCGTGATGTCGGCGGTGCCTGTCTTCGCGTGATTCGACCGGACGAAGATCAGATGCTGCTTCTGAAGGAACTTCGCTCCGTGCCGGATTTCCCCTCTGAAGCACAGGGCAAGCTTACGACGTTTTTGGAAAAGCTGAGCAGGACAATGCCCGTGATGTCGGACCTGCTTCGCAATACGCGAGAACTGGAAAAACGGAAGGGGGATTCCCGTGTGACTTTCCGCTTCAGACCCGAAGGGGACGGTTTCGGCATTCAGGCGGCGGTTCGCCCGCTGGTCGGTTCGGAGCTCTCTTGTCGACCGGGAGAGGGACTGGAGTTTCTGGCCGCGACGGCTGACGGACGTTCAGTCCAGGTGCACCGGGACCTGCAGGCCGAGTCGGCAAACATGCAGGCGCTGTCCCAGGCGCTTCTGCCGCTGGATAGGTGCAGAGAGGAGGAATTCGGCTGGATCACGGACTTTGAAGACTGTTTGGCTTTTCTGGACATTCTTCGGGTGCACTCCGATGCGGCCCGCATCGAATGGCCTGAAGGCGAAGTAGTCCGGATATCCCGTCCGGCAATCGGCACGGGAGATGTCAGGCTTTCCCTCTGCAGCATGGGTCAGTGGCTGTCACTCGAAGGCGAAGTCCGGCTTGATCGCAAAACCCGTATTTCGGTGGCCGAACTGCTTCAGAAAGTCCGAGAGGCCCGGAGCGACTTCATTGAACTCGGCGATAAGGAATATGTTGCGCTGACGGATGCTCTTCGCCGTCAGTTGGCGGTTCTCGACGGTCTGGTGACCCGTGATCGCGGCGGTCTGAAGGTGTCGCAGTTCAATGCGGGCTTCATCGATGGCATGACAGACAGCGGCATGACGGTCGACGCGGACGAGGCGAGCCGATCGCTGATGGATCGCATCAGGACATCCGAAACGATTGAGGCGCAGATACCCGACGGACTTCGGGCGGAACTGCGCGACTATCAGACTGCCGGCTTCAGATGGCTGTTCAGACTGGCCTGCTGGGGTGCCGGCGCGGTTCTCGCAGACGACATGGGACTCGGCAAGACGCTGCAGACGATTGCGCTGCTGCTTTCCAGAGCGGATCGAGGACCCTCTCTCGTCGTGGTGCCGACGGCTGTTCTCTGCAACTGGCAGGAAGAACTGGCGAGATTTGCACCGGGACTTCGTGCCGTTGTCTACGCGAGCGGCAATCGCGACAGAAACGTCAGGGATGCGGGTCCCGGCGACGTCCTGCTCTGCACCTACGGCGTGATGGCGGGAGACATTGAGATTCTGCAGACCCGTGACTGGAACGTGGCTGTCCTTGATGAAGCGCATACCATCAAGAATCGGGAGACCAAGATGTCGAAGGCGGCGATGGCTCTGACGGCCGACATGCGCGTGCTGCTGACGGGAACTCCGCTTCAGAACCATCTGAGCGAAATCTGGAATCTTTTTGAATTTGCCAATCCGGGTCTTCTCGGCAGCTACGGTCAGTTCAGCGAACGGTTCATCCTGCCAATTGAGAAGGACAGAAACCGTGAGCGGCAGCGGCTTCTTAAGCGCCTGCTGTCTCC
>JAXEEN010000031.1:0-10240 GCA_034104065.1 Sutterella sp. | reverse complement strand
TCTCGAGCATGGTCGCTCATGAACTCAAGCAGCCGCTGACCGTCATCACCAACTACGCGGGCAGTCTGAAGCGAAGGCTCAACCGAGGCGCCGTCTCCAAAGAAACGCTGCTGTCCTCACTCGACGAGATCGAGGAATCCGGCAACCGTGCCGCCGCCATCATCGACCGAGTTCGAACCTACGGCCGCGTCAGAAACCGAGAGTTCGCGCGCGTAGATCTTTCCTCACTGATTGAAAGCGTCATCGCCCGATGGCGCAGGCATGCCTCGGCGCCTGTTCCGTGCCGAACGGATATTGCGTCCGGCATCTTTATCGAGGCCGACCGTCTCGAGATCGAACTGATCGTCCTCAATCTGATCAAGAATGCCGCGGCTGCCATTGAGGGCGTTGATTATCCCCTCATTGAAATCATCCTTCATGAGGAGGGAGGCTATGCCTGGATCCGGGTTCTCGACAACGGCCCGGCACTTTCCGACGAAGCTGTCGAACGCATCGGAGAGGTCGGCTACTCCACCAAAGCCAACGGTCTCGGACTGGGTCTCTCCATCGTCCGATCCCTCCTTGAAGCCCACGGAGGTTCTCTGACAATCGTCCGGAGAAACGATCTTGAAGGCCGGGGAATTTCCTGTACAGTCAAGCTTCCGATTGTGGAATCCGAACAAACCCGATCGACCGTTTCGGGCATTGAGAAACCTTCCGCAAGCAGTTAGTATTCGAAATGCACCTCATCTAAACGCCCGCCGTGCAGCGTTGGGACACGCACCGTGCGGAACGGAGGGCCGGCAGACAATGACCCTCAGACCATACCGTTTTAATCGTCTGCCCGAGCCCTCGGCAAGGAGAATCCCTCATGGACCCGAACATTCAGCCTCAGTGCCTCGTGCGTGTTGTCGACGACGATGCAGACGTGCGCCGATCCTGGCAGTTCGTCATCGAGGGCGAAGGCTGGACCGTCCAGTCCTACGCCAGCGCTCTTGATTTTCTCGCGAAGGACAGCCCCTACATTCCGGGCTGCGTTGTTCTCGACGTCCGAATGCCTGAGATGAGCGGCATTGCACTTCAGCATGAAATGAAGCTGCGCGGCAATCAGCTCCCCATCATCTTCATTTCGGCGCACGGCGACATCGACATGGCCGTCAAGACCGTCAAGGACGGTGCCGATGACTTTCTCTCCAAGCCGGTCTCAACGGAACGGCTTCTCGACGCCATTGAAAAGGCCGTTGAACGCGACCTTCGGACCCGCAGCGACAACGCCGAGCTCGAGCGCGCCAGAGCCGCCTTTCGGACGCTGTCCGCCCGTGAGCAGGAAGTCGCCCTCGGCGTCGCCCGCGGTCAGCTCAACAAGCAGATCGCTTTCGATCTCAACATTACGGAAAAAACCGTGATCGCTCACCGAGGTTCGCTCTGCCGCAAGCTCGGCGTTCGCACCGCCGCGGACATTACCCGACTCATGATGCTGATCGACAAAGCCGCAGTCACCTCCCACTGAGCGCTCTGCCGTATTTTCATCCGGCCGGGACCCGAACGGGCCGCCGGCGTTTTTCATCCGTAAAAAAGGCTGCTGTCCGGAATTCCGAAACAGCAGCCTGAGGCTTCATGCGGTCTCCCCTGCGAGAACGGGAGACCGCATCGGAGAACGCTGATTTACATCAGCACCGGCTCGTAGTAGCCGGCAAACAGCACCGAGGCGCGAAGGAGAAGCGCGCCGATGATGCCGAGCGCCGCACTCACCGCCAGCACTTTGTGGCTGCGGGTGGTGAGATTGAGCGCAAGAGGAATAATCGAACCGAGCACGATCACGCCGACCCAGAACATCACTGCCTGAGGACCGCTGACAAGCGCTTCGGCACCGGCGCGGGCAGCTGCGGAAGTCGAGCTGAGAGCGACATGAACGAAGGCGAAGATCGTGAAGAGTTCGACCACTTCGACCCAGAGAGCCGTACGGCGGCTCCAGAAGACTTTTTCTTTAGGAAGACGGCCGGTAACCATCAGGAGCTCAATGGCGCCGATCGAACTGGCCATGCCGGACATGATCCAGAGCAGCGGAATCAGCGCCGTGTTCCAGAGCGTGACGCCGACGGCCTGCGTGAGCAGGAAGCCCGAATAAATCGTGACGGCAACGCCGATGGCAGCGAGAGCGCGGTTGAAGCAGTCGCACTGAATGAGCCTGCGGCAGCCTTCGCTCTTGAAAATCACGCCGGCAAACACCAGCGAATAAAAGAGCGTCGCGCAGCACTGGACGACGAGCAGACAGATGCCGATGAACATCCAGCTGCCGAAGTTAAACGACATCGCCAGCAGCGAATTGATCGCGGCCATCGGCAGGTTGAGCAGACGGGCCAGATGGCTCACCACCAGCAGCGTACCGAGGATGCCGGCAACGGTGCAGACGTAGACCAGCGCCTTTTCCCGCACCCAGTTGTTCAGAAACATCCCCATGCCCGAGAGACCCACGAGCCAGAGGAACAGCGCAATCGTCCAGCCCCAGTGAGCGACCTGGACCTGTGCCGTGAAATCAGAAAGATCCATCATTTTTGCACCACCACATAGAAGTTCGGTTTGGTTCCGTGGCTCTCAAGGAGCTTCTGGGTTCTGGAAGAAGCAACCTTCTTCGAAATATCCGAATTCGGATCAAGCGTGTCGCCGAAAAGGCGGGCGCCGGCGGGACATGCCGTCACGCAGGCGGGCTGTGCGCCCTTCTTGATCAGATCCAGACAGCCTTCGCCCATGCACTTCGACGGCAGACCCGTCTTCGGATTGGACCAGCGGGCGTTGTACGGGCACGAAGCAATGCAGTAGTTGCAGCCGATGCACTTCTTCGGATCGTTGCGGACCAAACCGTTTTCGTCGTAGTAGTTGGCGCCGAACGGGCAGGTGCTCACGCAGGGCGCGTCGGTGCACTGCTGGCACTGAACGAGCAGCTGCATCGGGCGGTTCTTTTCCACCTTGACCTGACGAATGTTGTTGCAGATCGTGTTCCAGCCCGGATTCATCTCATTGATGAGGTCCGGATAATTGGTCTGAGCGCAGGCCACCATGCAGGCGCCGCAATTGATGCACTGAGTAGCATCAAAAAGATGCGCCAGCTGTTTTTTAACTTTCCTCATGACT
Source organism: Sutterella sp. (assembly GCA_034104065.1). GTDB lineage: Bacteria > Pseudomonadota > Gammaproteobacteria > Burkholderiales > Burkholderiaceae_F > Sutterella. Next base: position 7,129 of record JAXEEN010000031.1, on the reverse strand, counting down.
TATCCCTTGATGCGTTTGACTCGGATGCAGCTGTTGTTGGCGAGATTGCCGACAACGGGTTCTGCGTAGCCCGTCGCGAACCAGTGCGAGTTGATGCCTTCCTTCACGAAGGCAAAGCGCGGATCCTTGATGAGCTCCTTGGTACGAACACCGCCGGAGAAGCCGAAAGCGAAAACACTGCCGGGCACGACCTTCTTCGTCACGGTCACCTGAACCTTGGCCTGATAGTCGCGGTCGACGCCTTCGACCATCACGGTTTCCTTGTTCGCGATGCCGAGACGGCCGGCGTCCGCCGGGTTCATCCAAAGCGTGCGGTCGCCGATAAAACGGGTCGTCGCAGCGAAGATGTTGAGGCCGGAGCAGGACGTGCAGTTCTTGCCCGAGACCAGGACGAATTCATTGCTGCCGGCCTTGGGCGCCGTATAGGCGGGAGCCGGAACATAGTCGCTCACCGGCTTGACCTTGTCGTAGCCCTTCTTGGCGAACGACTTGAAGCCGTAGATTTCGATCTTGCCGGTCGGCGTGCCGAAAGGCTTCTTGTACGGATAGACGCCGTACTTCTTCTTGCTGACCGTCGTCCAGCCCTTGGTCTTGAAGTCCCTGAGGATCTTTTCGCCGGAGCCGGGCTTCTTCTCTTCCTGAGCGGCCACGAACTTGGCAATGCCCTTGTCGTCGAACTTGTTCCACCAGGCGTCGAACTGATCCGCCGTCTTCATTTCGGTGTTGTAGCCGACGCGGGCTGCGCGATCCGGATAGGCGCGGCGCAGAATTTCAAGCAGAATCCACACGTCGTGACGGGCTTCGACGCCCTTGGGCGGACGAATGCCTGCATCGTTCATATGAACGGAACCGTCAAGCGCCCACTTCACGCCGGCAGTCTCGCGGCGTTCAATGAAGTACGTCGCAGGTAGCACGTAGTCGGCATAGTCGCAGACTTCATGCGGGAGCAGATCCTGAACGACGAGAAGATCCAGCGCCTTGAGCGCCTTGGCAAGGCGGGTGGAATCGGATTCGCGGTGGAAAAGCGTCGTGCCGACCACGAAGAGCGCACGGACCGGGTACGGCTTGCCCGTCAGCATGGCGTCAAGCGCCGTCCACAGGTTGCCGGCCGATTCAGGGGAGACAATCTTGTCGATGCGCTTGGCCTTGCTCATTTCCCACTTTTCGCCGTTCGGACCCTTGCCTGCGGCAACGTCGGGACGCTTGAAGCCGCCGCCCTGCGTGATGACGAGGCCGCCTTCGCGGTCGACATTGCCGTTGAGCGAATTGAGCACGCCGATCAGCTGATAAAGCGCAATGTCGTTGCCGTTCTTCGAAGAGTACCAGCCGTCGTCCACCACACCCTTGAGGTTGGCGAAATTGCGGGTGATCTTCAGCAGTTCGTCAGCCGGAACACCGGTGATCTTCTGCGAAGCTTCAGGCGTATGCTTGGCAGCAATGTCGGCAACGATATCAAAGGACGTGCGAACATCGGTCGTCGAGCCGTCGGCGAGCGTCACCGGGCCTGCAAAATGCAGATTCTGGTCCGTGTCGGCAGACTCGATGAAGCTCTTCGCGTTGCCCTTTTCATCACGCTGAACACCCTGGAAGACGATCTTGTTCGTCTTGGCGTCATGAACGGCATAAAGATCCTTGCTGCCGTTCTTCTTCATGTCTGCTTCCGTCAGCGGACGTCCGTCGGCCTTGATGAGATAGGCGGCGTTGGTGTGCTTGGCGAGGAACTTCAGATCGGCCAGACCTTCCTTCAGCATGACGTTGATCATCGCCAGCACGAAGGAGGAGTCCGTACCCGGACGGATCGGCACCCACTTGGCGTCGCCGTAGGCCACGTCCGGCATGCGGGGATCAACGCTCACCACCTGACAGCCTTTTTCACGGGCAAGATTGAGCGTATGGAGGCAGCCCATGGCGCTGCCCATCGAACGGCCGATCAAAATGAGATAGCGAAGGTGAGCATAGTCCGGCTCAACCTTGCCGGCGCCGGAGAACCCCTTGCCGTACACCCAGTCGCGGCCCGCAATACTGGCGGAATTGCAGGTGCTCGAATGACCGATGTTGTTGGGAGAGCCCAGGGGGAACGTCAGCCACTTGCTGTAGCTGCTGAACGAGTGACTCGTCGACACCACGCTTTCTTCGCCGTTCTTTTCCACAACCGCCTTCAGACGGGCGGCAATGTCGTTGAGAGCCTCGTCCCAGGACACTTCGACGAACTTGCCTTCGCCGCGGGCGCCCGTACGCTTGAGGGGCTTGCGGATGCGAAGCGGATGATTCCAGATCCACATGGTGGATGCCGCGCGGCCGCAGTAGCCGCGCTGAGGATGATCGGGATTCGGGAAGATGCGGACCGTCTTTTCCGAGACGGGTTCGCCTTCCTTCTTCATGGCCACGAGGCCGCAGTAGGCACCGCACATGCAGCAGGCGAGAGGATGACGGCTCCAACCCTGATGTTCGAGCTCCTTCAGCTGCGCTTCAACCGGCCAAAGCGCACCGGCCGCGCCGGTGGAGGCGACGGCAGCCACGCTGCCGAGCTCGAGAAGCTTGCGGCGCGAAATCTGAAGGTCGACAAATTTGCCTTCCATTCGTTTTTCTCCTTGATTTGGTTCCGGAACGGTCCCTGCCGTTCCTGTCTCGCAGATCCTGAGAATTGGGGTCGCGGATCTGACGGAGATTATTGTTTCAAGGAAAAAGTGCGCCGTCCCGCCCGACTAGAGAAACCACCATTGGATATTTATCTATACCTCTACCCCATTATTCATTTTGAGAATAACGATTGTACATGAATTAATAGTCTTCCCGACTTTTTGCCGTCGCTCATGGAAAACGCTGAGACGATCATGAAATGATCGAATTCTCACTAAGCGTAGTAGCCTTTCAAAGCAGTTCCGTAGGCGCTCCAGCCCTGGTAATCCTACTCAAGAAGGGGATAGTCCCAGCAGCCCAGCTGATGGAAAATCTCGCCGCCGAACCCGTACTTGAACTTCCACAGACCGTACATCGGATGAGTCGGATCGGTCTGCGGGGCAACACCGAACATATCGTATTCGAGACAGCCCGCCGCCTTGGCTCGGCGGATGGCCTCCCACTGAAGCGCATATGTCGGCATAAGATTTCTCCTCTTCGACCCGAACGCTCCCTACAGATAAGTCGCCCGATGCTCGGATCTGACAAGGAACATCACAGCCAGAGGCTCCCCGTGATGCAGGCCGTCAGAAGCCTGACGCCGACCTCGTCTTCGTCACCCGGGGCTCCCGAGGCAAAAACTGAACGGAAATATCGGATCTCGTTGACGTGAAGACCGTTTCTCCTGGCCGTTTCCAGATAGAGGGCGTACCAGATCGGCAGAACCTCGGCTCCTCCCGCTCTCACTTCAATATCCTTGCGCAGGGAAAGTTGGATGTTGTAGCGGGTCTTCGGCTTCATCGAGGTGAGGATTTCCTCTTCGGATCGCGTCAGATCCACGACAATCGTGTCCGACGGAAGCACGTTCATGTTCGATTTCCGAAGACTGTGTTCCGCAGTGCCGAAATTGAGATTGATCTCCTGAAACTCTTTCTTGGGAAGCCCCCGTCAGTTGCCCTGAGAATCGAAGTCCTCATCCTTGCACCAGTGCGACATCCAGTTGAGGTCGTAACGGATCGCAATGCATCCCGGCGCGAGGTAGGAACTCAGGCACTCCGACAGCTCCTCCAGAAAGCGGCCCTGGTTTTCTTCGGACGGCTCGATTTCCGGACCGTACGGCACATAGGCGATATAGCGGTCTTTCGTGACGAACTGCTGGAACATGACCAGATCCGCCTGCGTGCGGGCATATCCGCCGACACCCGAGTAAATGTCACTGTTTCGAACGATGAATTCAAACGCTCGGGAATTCATGCCGAGAGATTTCTTGCCCCGGGACCAGAACGCGGTCTGCTGAACGATGGGCGTGCGGTAGGCCTCCCTGACGGCCTTGGGCGCAACAGTGAGCTGCATGGAGATAAAAGTGTTCGATGTATCCTGAAAAAAATGAAAAGTGCACCTATTTTCACGGAGAAAATAGGTACAAAACAGATACATCTTATCCGTACGGGCAGTCCGTTCGTTTATGAATTCACCGGACAGCGGATGACTGTCGGCTGCCGCTCCGAATCCGGCCGGAAATGCTTCAGTCGGGGGACGCCGATTCTGCCGGCCGTCGTATTTTCGTAAGAAACCGGGCTGTCCGGCTCAGCCTTTCGTTGGGCTATAGGTGTGCTTAAACATTGTCCCAGAACCGGTTTCCAAGTTCCGGACAAGTTTTCAGACATAAAAAAATCCCATGCAAATCATTTATTTGCACAGGACTTCTTTAGAAGATGGTGCCGGAGAAGAGATTCGAACTCCCGACCTTCGCATTACGAATGCGCTGCTCTACCAGCTGAGCTACACCGGCTTACCATGTTGTTCTCGGCATCTGACGTTGTCGTCATCAACTGAGGAGTCGAATTATGAACAAGCTTTACTGTTTAAGCAAGTTGAATTTACAATTTGTAACATATAGCCTTTCCCATCAAGGCGGATCCTGAGCATTGCCCCTGTTTTGTAAGCCGTTTCAATTATTGCTGACACGGACAGCCAGGATATCTACAATGTGGAGTTCGCATTCTTTTTCCGGCGTTGCGTCGACCATGGCTAACCGATCCATCACACTGACTCTCCCTCATCCCGATGACACTGATCGTCTGGGAGCAGCATTAGGTCAGCAGTTTCTGCGCCGCTCCTCATTATTGGCCTCCAACGGCCTCAATATGAGGCTTGACGGCACGCTCGGCGCCGGCAAAACCAGTCTCGTGCGTGCGCTCATTCGTGAGCTCGGCTGGAGCGGTCCGGTTAAAAGTCCCACCTTCTCGCTTGTAGAAACCTACCTTCTGCTCGGCCGTCCCTTCAATCACTTCGACTTTTATCGCTTCGAAGATCCGATGGAGTTTGAGGATGCAGGTTTTCGCGACTTGTTCGGTCCCGGCATGATCTGCGCAACCGAATGGACGGAAAAGGCCGAGCCGTTCGTCCCGGCCCCCGATCTGAGCATTTCGCTTTTTCATGAAGGACTCGGACGCCGCGCGGAACTGACCGCGCATACGCCGGCAGGTGAAGCCGTGCTGTCCGGATTAACCTCAGACGGGTCCGCCGATGCTTGACCGACGACGTCTGGTGCTCGGCGCTTCGGGCACGCTTCTTCTTGCTCTCTCACCCTGGCAGATTGCACGCGGCGCCCGCATGATTGAAGTCCGCATGTGGCCGGCGGAGGAATATACGCGCGTGACGCTGGAGTACGACACGCCGCTCAACTTCAAATATTTCTTCGTTCGCTCGTCGCACCCTCTCCGGCTGGTCGTTGACATCAAGGGGCTGGAGCTGACGCCCGCTCTGCAAAAGCAGATTGCCGCCGTCAAAGCCGAAGATCCCTACATTGCGGCCATGCGCATCGGTCAGTACCAGCCGGATACAGTCCGCCTGGTCATGGACCTCAAAACCGACGTCAGGCCTGAAGTCTTTCAGCTCAAGCCTTATGCCAACTACAAATATCGTCTCGTTTTCGATATTTATCCCGCGCATCCCGTCGACGAGGTCGGCCGGCTGCTCGAAGGCGTCGACGAGAAGGAGTCCGAGACGGCACCGCTGCCGGACGAAAAAGACGATCCTCTCGGCTCCATGCTTGCGGGGCTCGGACGCAGTGACAAATCCGAGAAGCAGTCGTCCGGGAGGACCGAGCCTCCAACCGCCGCATCCAAAGCACCGGCAAAAGTCAAGCCGCCAGTTCGAAGCGCAAGCAAGAAAAACGACGGCAAGCTGATTGTGGTCGTCGACCCCGGGCACGGAGGCGAGGACCCCGGCGCCATCGGCAGACGAAAGAATCATGAAAAGACCGTCGTTCTTGAAATCGGACGGCGTCTCGCCGCACTCATCAACGCAGAGCCCGGCATGAAGGCCATCATGACGCGCAAGAGCGATCATTTCGTGAGTCTCGGCGCGCGCGTCAACATTGCGCGCCGGGCCAAAGCGCACCTTCTTGTCAGCATTCACGCCGACGCCTGGATCAAATCCAGCGCACGAGGCTCGAGTGTCTTTGCGCTTTCCGAGAAGGGAGCCACGTCCGCCACCGCCAAATGGCTTGCCCAGAATCAGAATCAGTCAGACCTGATCGGCGGCGTCAACATTGCAACGGTTGACAAGCAGGTCCAGCCGATCATCGCCGACATGACGAAAAACTGGACCATCAGCTACAGCCTCGGCCTCGGCGCTGCGGTTCTCCGTGAAATGAAGACCGTCAACCGGCTCCACAAGAATCAGGTCGAACAGGCGGGTTTTGCCGTCCTCAAGGGTCAGGGAATTCCCTCGATTCTGGTTGAAACCGCGTTCATCTCCAATCCTGAAGAAGAGAAGCTTCTCATCAACCGGAAGCATCAGCAGAAAATCGCCGAAGCCATTCTGAAGGGCATCAAGAAGCAGTTCGCTGCCAATCCGACCCTGCTTCAGAGCTGAGCAAACAGGCGGTTACACTCTTTTTCGCGGCTTGGACGGCAAAGGCGCCCGAGTCCGGCCAAGCAGTCACCTTTCTCCTGAGGACTCGTCTAAAATTTGGAGGATCTGTCTGTATATTCAGCGCGGCCGCATCGGCGCCCGCGCCTATTCCCATTTCTTCCTTCAGCTTCGGAGTTCATCGTCATGGCACTCGTATCCATGCGTCAGCTGCTTGATCACGCCGCCGAAAACGGCTACGGCGTTCCCGCCTTCAACGTCAACAACCTCGAACAGGTTCAGGCCATCATGGCCGCCGCCAGCGAGGTCGGAGCCCCCGTGATCATGCAGGCCTCCGCCGGCGCCCGCAAATACGCCGGCGAACAGTTCCTTCGCCATCTGATCTCCGCCGCCGTTGAAGCCTATCCCGACGTGCCCGTCTGCATGCATCAGGACCACGGCCAGAGCCCGTCCGTCTGCCAGGGTGCCATCCGCATGGGCTTTACGTCCGTCATGATGGACGGTTCGCTCATGAGTGACGGCAAGACGATCTCGTCCTACGAATACAACGTGGACGTCACGCGCCGAGTCGTGGAAATGGCTCACTGCATCGGCGTCTCCGTCGAAGGCGAACTCGGCTGCCTCGGCTCGC
>JAXEEN010000030.1:0-3822 GCA_034104065.1 Sutterella sp. | reverse complement strand
CCAGCTGCTTCTTTTCGCCGTCGTGGTGGAGGAAAAGAGCTTTCGGCGCGCGGCGGAACGCCTTTCGATGTCGCTTCCGCCCCTCGCCTCGCAGATCGACGAGCTCGAGAGCCGGCTCGGCGTCAGGCTTCTCGTCCGGTCGCCGCGCGGCGTCGAGGTGACGCCCGAAGGCCGGGCGCTGCTCCCGGAAGTGAAGCGCGTCATCGAGCAGGCGGAGCTTCTCGACTATTCGGTGAGCCGCATCCGCAGCGGCCACCGGGGTCTCATCACGGTGGGCGCCGTCATGGAGGCCATGCTTTCCTGGGTGCCCGGCTTTCAGGCGGAACTCGCGCGCAGGGCGCCGGAGACGGCGGTCTTCACGAAGGAAATCGACTCCGCGGAGGCGGCCTCCGGTCTTGCGGACAACCGCTTCGATCTGGCCGTGGGCTACTTCAGGGAACCGGAGGCGGCGGGTCTGAAGCGCGCCGTACTGTCGCGCGAGCGGCCGGTCGTGCTGCTTCCCGCCGGTCATCGGCTCGCCGCCGAGCCCGTGCTTCGTCTGGCGGATCTCGCTCACGAGGACTGGGTGCTTCCCGCCCGCGACGTCTCGCCCGATTATGTCGACGGCCTGACGGGCGCCTGCCGCCGGGCGGGTTTCGAACCCCGCATCCGCCACGAAGTGGGATCCACCATGAGGCAGGCGGCCTACGTCGGCTGCGGACAGGGACTGGCACTGGTGCCCGCCTTTTTTCTCTGCATGCTGCCGCCCTCCGTCGCCGGAAGACCGCTTTCCGACGCCGATCCCTTCATCGAGCTCTGCGCGCTCTGGCGCTCCGACATGGTGTCTCCGGTCCGCGACGCGGCGCTGGCCGCCGCCGGCATCGTCTGACGGGAGCCGCCGGCGGAATGTAAAACGGGCCCTGCGCCTTGGCGGCGCGGGCCCGTCGGAACGAGGCGGGGAATCTCCGGATCCCGGAGGATTCCGGAGGTTATTCGTTTTCCTTCATGGCTCGGCGGCAGCCGGCGATCGTAAAGAGTACGTCGCTCGACGAATTGAGCGCAGTTTCGCAGGAGTCCTGAAGCACGCTGATGATGAAGCCGACGGCGACCACCTGCATGGCGGTCGTCTGGTCGATGCCGAAAAGACCGCAGGCGAGCGGAATGAGCATCAGCGAACCGCCGGGCACGCCGGACGTGCCGGCCGCGCAGACGGAGGCCACGACCGAGAGGAACACGGCGGAGCCGAGACCGACCTCGATGCCGAGCGAGTGTGCGGCGGAGAGCGTGATCACCGTGATCGTGACGGCGGCGCCCGCCATGTTGATGGTCGAGCCCACGGGGATCGAAATCGCGTAGGTCGATTCGGGCAGGTTCAGCCGGCGGCAGATGTCCATGTTCACGGGCATGTTGGCGGCGGAGGAGCGCGTGAAGAAGGCGCTCACGCCCGATTCGCGAAGGCACATCAGCGTGATCGGATACGGGTTTTCGCGCGTGGCGAGCCACACGATGAAGGGGTTGAGCACGAAGGCGACGAAGGCCATGGCGCCGAGCAGCACGCCGAGGAGCTGCGCATACTGCAGCATGACGCCGAGACCTTCCGCGGCGAGCGTTTCCGAGACGAGACCGAAAATGCCGAGCGGTGCAAAGCGGATCACGATCTGGACGATGACGGCGATCATGCCGGAAACGTCCGAGAGCACGACGCGGGTTTCCTCGCGGGCATTGCGCAGAATCAGACCGCCCGCAATGGCCCAGGCGAGAATGCCGATGTAGTTTGCGTTGTAGAGCGCGCGGACCGGATTGTCGACGACGTTGAGAACGAGCGTCGTCAGCACGTCCGAAATCTGGTTCGGCGCTGCCGCTGCTTCCGGCGCCGCCATCAGCGTGATGGTCGTCGGAAAGAGAAAGCTCGCCGCCACGGCCGTCAGCGCCGAGCCGAAGGTCGAGAGCAGATAGAGCACGATGATTGTCTTGATGTGCAGGCTGCCCGATACGGTCTGGTTGGCGATCGCCGACATGACGAGCACGAAGACGAGGACCGGCGCCACGCCTTTGAGCGCCGTCACGAAAAGCGTGCCGAGCAGGCCCGCCTTGGCTGCGGCGGCAGGGAAAAATGCGGCGAGAAGGACGCCGAGCACGAGGCCGGCCAGAATCTGCTTGATGAGAGAAGCCTTTAGAAATGGCATCGCAAAGCGGAAGACGCTCTGCAGTCGCTGTGACATGGGAAAGGTTCCTTTAGGGTTTTTGTTTTCGGAAGGTCCGTGCGGCACAGGCCGCACCTCGGGCCGCAAAGCTTAGAGCACCGGCTCCGATCCGGTCGGAACGGGGCGTACGGAAAGCCGGGAATTACGGGTAATCCCTGAGAAGGCTCATCGCTACAATGGAGAATCCGCCTCAGCCCTTTTCCGACCGACCTGCTTATTCCCGACATGCTTCCGAACTTTTTCACCCTGCCGCCCTCTCCGATCCTCCGCGATGCGGCAGCCCGGGCCGCCGTTCCCGCCGGCTTCTGCGGGCGCGCGGGGATCCTGCTGACGGAAAAGAACGGTCGGATCGCCGCTGAAACGGCCTTCGAGCCTCTCTCCCGAGGCCGCGCCGCCTCCTGGCGCGGGCTGAAGGAGAAGGATCTGTGGCCCGGTCTGTCGGAGAACGAGGTGCCCGAGGTCGGTCTCGCCGACGGCCGCGGCCGGTGCTTCACGCTGAAGGACTTCCTCGCCGGGCTCTTTGCCGCCTATCCCGACCGGCCCGCGCTTCAGGGCGGGCTCGGCCTGGAGGAAAGAAAGCGCGGCTGGCGGTTTGCCGTGACGGACGCGCTTTCAAGTCCGGCTGTCCGCCTCGTGCTCGGCTTCTGCCGACGCCGCGACGGCAGCACGCCCGTCGGTCTTGCCGAATGGTGGGTCGGTCCTTCGCCCGCACACGAGGTGCGCTTTGACGGCACCTTCTATCCGCCCAGGGCGGCGGCGAAGTTTCTGCTGGAAGCGCTGCTTGAGGGCATTCCCGTCGAACCCGCCCGTCCCGTCTGTGCGCCCGACGACGTGCCGCCGCTGCCCGTGATTTACGAAGACGATGCGGTCGTTGCGGTGAACAAGCCGACGCGGCTCGCGTCCGTGCCCGGCATTCGGGAATGCGTCTCGGCCAAGTCGCTTCTCGAACGAGACCGCGGTCCCCTTTGCGTCGTGCACAGACTGGACACCGATACGTCGGGCGTGCTCGTTTTCGCCAAAACGCCGCAGGCGGAGCGCACTCTGCACGCGGCCTTTCGCGAAGGCCTGGCCATGAAGCGCTACGAAGCGAGGCTTGAAGGCACGCTCACCGCCGTCCGGGGCAGAATCGAACTTCCGCTGGCACTCAACCGTCTCGACCGGCCGCGCCAGTGCGTGCTGCCTGAATCCGAAGGCGGACGCCCCGCCGCGACGGACTGGGAGCTGATCGGGGAAGCGTCCGCCCCGGACGGAACGAAGAAGGCCGTCGTGAGCCTCTGGCCCGAGACCGGCCGCACGCATCAGCTTCGCGTTCACTGCGCGCACGCCGCAGGACTCGGCGTGCCGATCGACGGGGATTCCTTCTACGGCCGCCTCGGCATTCTCGGCGAAGACCGGCGCACTCGGCTCTGCCTTCATGCGGCCGAACTCACGATCCCGCATCCGGCGACGAATCTCACGATGACGCTCGAGGCGCCTGCCGAATTTCCGCACTTCTGAGTGCCGTTTCGGTGCGGACCTTTCGGCAATACCTCAGACATCATGCTGAATTCCGAGTGTTTCCCGGGATAAAGTCGGGATGTCTAGGCGGATTGTCTTAGTCGTCCCGCCGCCTTCCTTCGTAGAATGGTGTGCACCAAAA
>JAXEEN010000029.1:0-4035 GCA_034104065.1 Sutterella sp. | reverse complement strand
AACGTGGCGGTGGAAGGGCTCTTCTACGTCACCGAGCGCCCGAGCCTGCTGGCGCTTCGCCGCATCATCGAGGGCGGCATCGATCCGCTGCTGGAAAAGGCGCTCGCCCGGAGTTTCGCTGAAATGGGCGTCGAGGACTGGCGAAGGCGCGTCGCCGACATGGACAAGCGCGACGTCCGGCCGCCGTCGCCGCAGTCGGGCGTCGAGCTGACGGCGGCCGTGATGCTCTGGGAATCCTTTTCCCGCAGACGGCGAGAAACGCCCGGCGCCGCCGTGATCGGCGGACTGATTTCCGTCTTCAGGCACAACCGGGATCACTACTCGAAGATCACCGCTTCGCTTCAGCCCGTCCTTAGTCAACTGACGGGCGGGACCCTCGGAAAAAGCTTTTCGCCCGATCCCTTCGACCCGGACGACGAGCGGCCGATCGTGACGGTTGAAAAGGTGATCGAAGGCGGAGACATTCTCTATCTTGGGCTTGACGCACTGCCCGACTCGACGGTGGCGGGTGCGCTGGGCTCCATCATTCTCGCCGACCTGACGGCTTATGCCGGGAAGCGCTACAACCGCGGGGAATCGGGCACGGACGTTCAGCGCATTTCGGTCTTCGTCGACGAAACCGCCAACGTGATCAACGTGCCGATGATCGAACTTCTCAACAAGGGACTTGAAGCCGGCATTCAGGTGACGGCCGCCATGCAGACGGTGAGCGATCTGGCGGCGAGGCTCGGCAGCGAAACCCGGGCCCGCATGGCGCTGGGAAACTTCAACAATCTGATCGCGCTGCGAAGCCGGGACCGCGCGACGCAGGACTTCATCTGCGAAACCTTCGGCAAGGCGGTCGTCTGGTCCGCCTCCGCGTCGGTTTCCTCGGCCTCCGATGCCTCGCCCGTGCCCGACTTTCGCAGCGCCGTCTCCAGAACGCTTTCCGGCACGCGCGCCGAGATCGTCCCGCCCGACGTGCTCGGACGTCTTCCCAATACGGAATTCTTCGCAAGCGTCTCGGGCGGCCGGCTCTACAAGGGACGCATTCCGATTCTGGTTGAAAAGCGACCGAATGATGACTGAGGTGATGTGATGAAGGATTTGTCTCTGATCGCCGTCTTTACGGCAATCGCACTTTATGTTTGGCTTCCGGCCCGCATTCCCCCGCAGCAGTTTGAACTTCAAGCCGCTGCCGAGGCGATGGAAATCCGCACGTCGGACCGGGTGCTTCTTCCCGAGCTGGTCTGCAGGCTGACCGTCACGCTTCTCGCATTCAGACAGGAAATCGCTGATTTTCCTGATCGTTTCCGCCTGCGCCCGCATGCGCCCGAACGTGTGAGGCAGGATGAGTTTGCGGAAATCGGCCGTGCCGCCGAACGGACGCTTCGCACACCCTGGCTGCGCGCGATGAAAAGCATGACCGTCATGGCGCTGCAGCGCCTCGCGATGCTCGCAGCCGCCTGGACGGCGCTCCTTCCCTTCACGCTGGCGCTCATCGCCGACGGACTGACCGCACGCCGCATCCGGTCGGCCGAAATGCGGGCAGCCTCGCCGACGCTCTGGAAGATCGCTCTGATCGCTGCCGTGCTTCTGCCGCTTTCAGCGGCGACCGCGGTTCTTTTCCCGTCCTTTCCAACGGCGGTTCTGCCGGCATTTCCGATGCTGCATGCCGTCATTCTGAGACAGTGCGCCGCCAGCTGGCATCGGTTCATCTGAGACAGCGCTGATTGAAAACCACCCGTAAATCCGAGAGAAAGGCACCGGGCGGTTCGGCGGAAAGCTGAAGTTGTCGAGACAGCAGGCCGGATGCAGAGTACGGTTCACAAATCAAAAATGAATTGCGTGCACGGTTCAAACAAGTAAGGCCGACCTCTTTTGACGGCAGAATTTTCAAGGTACAACCGACCAGTGGGTAAACTGCCTTTGCTCTGCATTGAAAACGATTGCCAACCGGATGCGAACTGCTGTGTCAGGTCCCTGACCGTAGCGCTTTCGGACAATCTGAGTCTTCGCTTCATCCAACTTGGCCGAACAATCCTTCTCGGCAGCCGCATATTTGAACTCGATGATCCAACGCTTGTCCGCCGCCCTGATTTCAAGTTTGTTACGAGAGTCATTCCTTGAGATTTCGCATGAGATGCGATCAGGGCCTTTTGGCAGACTTGAGGAAGACGCGTGAATTCGGGATAGCCGCGAAGGCGCGTGAGCATGTCGGTGAGCACAGCGCTTTTTCCTGCCGCCGAGGCCGCGCGAAGGTGTTTGGCCGCCGCATCGAGACGAACGCCGAGTTCTCGGACGTCGGACTGTGCGTCGGCGCGCTTGAGCCGCCGCCAGTTCCATGGCGGCGCAGATGCGGTCCCGACGGGCGGCGATCGGTGTGCGGCAGGACCGGAGGAATCGAAGACATGCGTCGCCGATCCTGCGGCACGGTCTTCCGAGCACGTTTCTCTTCCCAAACGTCCTGTCGCTGCCGAACTTCAGATGCTGCGGCGGTAACGGGTGGAGGAGCCTGCCGGCTGTTGAGCAGTACTCTCGCTGCGCTGCAGGATGACTTCAGCTGAATGATCAGATGCGGATCATGCCGAGAAGGGCGTCGTCCGATGCTTCGGACGAGGCGGAGACGGCTCCGGCGCGGGCGCGCTCGAGCGTCTGATCGAACGATTCGACGGCTTCGGCAAGCGCTTCGAGGAAGCAGACGGCCTGCGCCGCGAAGCCTTCCTCGGTGACGCCTTCGAGAAGGACGAAGCTCTGGATCGTCACGGCGTCGCCTTCCAGACCGTAGGCTGCGCCGCCCGTTCTGCGAAAGAGGCTGTTCATTCTGAGCAGTTCCGCGCCGGCCGCAGACAGATCGGATTCGGGGACGATGCCGACGATTCCCTGGAAGACGGCTGCGCCGAGCTTTTCCAGAAGACAGATCCGAACGGATAAATCCCCCATCGGCACGGTGACGATGTTTTCGCCGGGCACGACGGGACAATCGATTTCAGCCTGCCTGAGAAAAGCGGACACGAGCTCGCAAAAACGTTTCTGCACGAAATTTCTCCCTGGTAAAGATTCTTGTTGGATCCATTGTACCCACGATAGTCGTCGAAGGGAGGAAGAGGCCTGTCGTCGTGCTGATACGCACTGCGTCCTGCCGAAGGTCCGAATCCGTCCGAACAATGCCTCGTGAAGCGTCGATTCCGAAGGCCGAGCATGAGGACGGACGCTCGGAACCGCCCCGGAATGCCTGTGTCACAATATTTTTAACGATTATGCCCCTTTGGAATGCATTCGCTTCGAACGACCTGTCGTCTTGGTAATTCCCGATATTCATTCGCTGAGTTACTGGATAAAATTGACGTTTATCTGCAATATTTCCGGACTCAGGGATGACCAACGACACGACGTCGGCGCTGGGAACAGCGATGGCGCGACAGATCGCGACCTATCAGAAAAAAATCCGCATTCTCGAACAGGCCCTTTCGGCAAGCGCCGGCGCATACTACAACATCAATCTCACGCGGAACATCGTGCCGGGCTCGATGTTCCAGGTGATCGACGGCGTCGAATACAGCATCAACGAAGCCATCGGCTTTCCGGACAACTGCCGCTACTGGGACGTCATCGAGTACTGGGGAAACCAGCTTTCGGCCGACCAGCAGCCGGCCTTCTTCGCGTTTTTCAGCATCGAACATCTGACAGCGCTCTTCGAATCGGGCGCCGATCATACGGCGCACCGCTACCGCACGAAGAATACGCTCGGCGAACCGATGCTCGCCGAGCAGCACGTCGTGATGTACCGCGATGACATGTCGGGCGACCTCCTCGCCGTCACCTACGTGGTCGACCTCACCAAGATCGACGAGCTTCACACCCGGGACGAGGCGCAGCGTCTGCAGCTGCAAGAGGATCTTCGGCGCATCGAAGGGCTCGCAAGTCAGTATTCGCGCCTCTTTTTCGTCAATCTCGACACGGGCGCCTATTCGCGCTACGAAGCGCCGGGCGCGCAGTCCGATCCGCACGCCGCCGACGGCGTGAGCGACGCCGAAGGCTTCTTCGAGCGCTTTC